>NZ_KV787880.1:0-7555 GCF_001807145.1 Enterobacter sp. HMSC16D10 | reverse complement strand
ACAGAATTTGTCTACGGGCGTGGGGTCAGTCCAAGATCGAGAGATAACAAAACCTTTTTTAGCTCCATTACACTGCAACCAAAACCGGAGGAAAGTGAAAGCAGCGCCTGAGATCGTGAGGAGCAATCGAGAATCAACATTGTGTAAATCCCTCACAAACCCAAGACGTTAACAGCTGGGGCTCCACGGCGGGCCATATTGTCGAGCAGCAGGGTCGCATAATATTTCAGAAAGGGTAAAAGCTCCGGAGCGCTGAAGCTGGCGTAGACGTCCCCATCTCCATGGGATTCTCTGAAAACAATCCAGTCTACAAGGTGTGCATCGCTGACTGACTTTACCTGGACACAAAAATGAGCCACTGAATTCCGCATCTTATGGATCAACTCCCGCAGGTTCATTTCCGGTCCGGGCAACTGTGACTCATGTAATCCCATTTCAGCTTTAAGCTGCAGCGTTAAACGGTCGGCAGGCAGGAAAGATAGCGCCCTCTCTTTCGGTAAAACAATAAGACCCAGAAGGCAATTCAGGGTCAACGTGTAGTTGTACTGCTCCCTGAATGGCTTGCCCTGCACCTCAATCATTTCGTTATATTGATCGATAAGCGCCAGTGTTCGCTGAACAAAATCGGTCTCAAAATCTGAATAATTTCCCATCTAACCCTCCCGTTCCGGTTCGAGAATCCACTATACCATCCGGTCAGCCTGACGGCTCTGGTACGACATTTCCGATTAAGCCAGAAATCGGATCTCAGGAGTAGGAGATACACGATTAATGGAAAAGGTATAAGGAGACATAAGAAACATAAAAAAAAGAATATATATGGTTATCAGAAATGCTTGTTGCTGTTAGAAATTTTCCAGGTTATTTTGTTTAAAACCGTTCGCAAACGGTTTTTTAAAAAGAAGATAATCCATGTAGCAGGACTTACATAAATGAACGCAAAATCATCACCTGAACGCGGCAGGATAAATCGCGAAACTGCCCAGAACAGTGGGTTCACTGAAATTAAACTGATCGCGCGCTCAGATCAGGACCGCCTGGAGATTGAGAAAATGAAATATGACCAGTTAGTACGATTCATCCATCAACAGCCGGCGAATGCCGAGCTTGCACCACCGGTACGCAAAGCTGTACTGGAGGCTCTGGGGTTAAAGGGTTCCCCCCTGTATGCCACCACTCATGGTGCCATGAGCCATATCATTACCACCATGATGGACTATGGCATGACGGCCCAGGTGGTACCGGCCGTCCAGATCTACAGCGCCTGTTTCCCGACCAGCCTCAACTACGTACTGAAATCCTTCCCGGGTAAGGTACATAACTACCTGTGCCGGCATGGCGATGCCTCTTCGGTGGTGACCTGGACTGAGCGGAACCCGGACTGGGGCGATCGCATCATTGCCAGCGTCCTTGACGGTACATTCGATGCCGTTCTTTACCAGATGCGCACCGCCGTCGGGGCCATGACGCTTAATCAGCCAGTCCTGACCATGCTTCGCCGTCTGAAGGAAGATGCCAGCGGGATTAATGCCGGCGCGCAGGAACAGGCACAGCAGATCCTCGACAAGGCCCCGGAGACGCTTATCCAGTCACCCCGCCAGTGGGATACCGACTGCAATGCCCTGCGCGCGTTTATCCTGTATTTCCTGCTCGTTGATCTTGAAAAACGCTACGGCGATATGGCGTGTGGTGAACGCACCTTTGAGATCCCGTTCTACGAGTGGCAACGTGAAGTCGCTGAAATGCCGGCGACCGGTGTTGTGTCGTTTAAGGAAGACTCCGAACTGGCTGAAGAGTATGACTACGGGCTGTGCATTGGCTGGCGTTACGATAAGTGGGAGCAGTTTTTCTACCAGGCCGCACTCGGGGCCGTTTATCTACTGAACCCCCGCGTCGCCCCCAGGGGTACGCTGAAAACCTCGGCTCTTGAGCCGGGTATGGCCATCCGTTACGCAGAGGACATGCTGGAAAAATACCTGCCGTATACCGGACGTGCTTTAGTGGACAGTCCGGTCGGGACGGGCAATATGTTTGATCGTGCCTGCCGTGCTGCACGCAAGCTTCCGGATAGTCTTCTGCGCCAGATCCGCGAAGAGTTTGGCAGCTTCGGTACCATCACAGATCCGGTGCGGTTTGCAGACATGACATCTGACTTCCTCACTCCGGATGAGGCCCGCCTGCTCAGCAGTGATTTTCTTCACGACTAATATGTACCCCTTCAAAAAAGGTCCCTCCGGGGGCCTTTTTTTATACCATTCAGTCAATCAGCGTCCTGCGAATGGCGGCCATAACAAGTTCGTAGTGAACAACCGGGCTGGCGGCCAGACGCAAACCGCCTGCCCAGCATTCATCCGAGAAGATCAGCGCCTCATTACCGGTGCGCTGTTCCGGTGCACGGCTGGCCAGCCAGCGTGCCACAACTTCCTGACGGGTTCTCTTCATTGCTTTGTCCTCACGGAGTTAATTACCCCCTGATCCTGCCGTCACGACTCCGTTATTGCATCGTCTCATTTCGTTCTCCGCCCTCTGACTCCGCTCCGGGAATCTTTTGCCTCACACGCTGCTGCCAGTCTTCCCCGGGGAAATCGTAGCAGGAGTCGCCCAGGCCCCCGGATAACCCGCATCATACAGTCTGTTACGCAGCATCTTGACACTGTCCACGGAGACAGGCTCTGCGAGATCGAGTGAAACGGTGGCCAGTGTCGCCAGACTTGAGTCAGTCAGCCGGAAATCTGCCGGCAAATAAATGTGTGCAGTGCGCAGATCCCCTTTCATTACCCGGATATCATGAAAATTACTGAACAGCCGACGCAGGAAATCCGGAACAGCCACTCCCCTTGCATGCACGACAGCTTCATCGCTCCGGTCCATGAACTCTGCCACGGGATTTTCTTTCGCCACCACCTCCAGGAGTTGCTGCAGCGACGGCCAGTATTTGCCATCAAATTGGCTGCGAAGGCCATCAAGTTTTTCACGCAAAAAAGAGGAGTAATGTCCGTTCTGGCCAGAAGCTGCGTCAATCAGATCGACGATATGGGCTGTATGTTCTATGTAAAAAGCATTGCGGTTAAGTATATCTTCCCGTTCCGTCAGCATTCTGCCGAGTTCTGCGGCCTTAGTTGCAATCCCCTCATTCAGGAAAGCCAGTCTTGAGTGATCAGCCTTCAGGCGCCTGTGGTGCTCAGCAGTTCCGTATACACCGGCCAGGAATATCTGTGCCAGCAAATTCCAGCACTGCTCACCGGTGAGCGCATGTCGCGCAATGTCATGCCATACCGGATTCATCTCTGTATCACGTGAAATGAGCCTTTCCAGCACAGACCAGGATGGTTCATACAATGTCTTTTCACGTAGATCGTCACGGTATGATTTCATTATCTCCAGCACATCGGCGGCAGTTCGGGCAGGGATGAATTTCATTTCTTTTCCTCATCAGTTTTGCTGTCACGGTCATTATGTCCACGCCTGAGGGGAATGTCGGTAACACAGGAGAGGAATATTTTGGGCTGCTGTGTTACCCGGTTCCGGTTCTGCCTTTTTTCGGATCCCGGCATAAGAAGAGATGAATTATTGCATCAAAGTCAATAAAGAAGACAGATTATTGTATATTGAAGATTATTGCTTTTTAAGCAAAAAAACATTTCATTTAATACATTTATGATAGTAATGATGAATCTTTTCGGTAAGCACGAATGATATGAAAACCACAATGATGTTATTTAAAAATCCGTTTAAAATACAGACTCACATATCGTAGAAGGACATGGTCTTCCCGATAAGCTTTCGTAAATAGTGTTCGTAGCTTTTAAGGATAAATATGATATTTGCACGGCAATCAAATGAACCTGCTCATAACGAGCCCTCTTTTGTCAGAGATTTCCACTATCTGACAGCGTTGATACAGCATCTGGGTGCGCATGAACGCTGGAACAGCAGAACTCCAAGAAATATTGCTGATAGCCTAGGTATGGATATGCAGGAGGTGGAACGAGTACTTGCTTCCTATCCGGCGTTTTTCAGACGCTCTTCCAACCTCAGTTCTCAGGGCGAGCCTCTGTATATGATCCATCTCCGCTATGCCAGAAGAAGGAAGAATAATGAAACTGACGCCCGTGAATCTCCTCCTGTCAGTGCGGCTGAGATGGGTATTATGCTGGATCTCGTGACAAAGATGATTGCCGTGGAAGAACAGAACAAAAGGCTCAGCTTCGAGATTAAAACCAATAATCTTAAAATATGGTCTGCTCTGGGGCTGGCCTTTCTTTCTTCCGCAACGGCGATTGCCACAGCATTACTGAAATAGGAGAATATGGATGAAACTGGAATCTTTTCGTGTTCGAAACTTCCGCTCTGTGTTTGACAGTGGGGTGATAACCACTGAGAAACTGACAGCAATTCTGGGGCGGAATGAAAGCGGCAAAACAAATTTGTTACTTGCTCTTAAAAGCCTTAATCCGGCAGAAGGTTTCGACAAACTCAATGATATAAAAGATTTCCCAAGGCATAGAAAACTGAGTGAATGTACTCCTGACACACCCGTTGTAGATACCACCTGGACATTAACCGAGACAGAACTGGCGGAACTCAGTGCAATTTATCCACGTGCACGAAATATTACTTATGTTGACATCAGTAGACGATACAATGGAAAACTCAGGTACATCAGTTTTAGTGGGCTTGAAAAATTCGCATATGATGTACAAAAAATAAAAAAAGAAGTCCGTAAAATAACGGCTCAAATTGATTTGTTTTTCGATAACCCCGAAAATAAAACAGAACAAACCCAGCCTGATATACAGGCTATAAGAGATATATGCAATGCCTTACTTCCAATTCCGGACGATCCAATTGGCTGGTCAGAACAGGCCAAGGGTAAACCTCAGGAGCTGAGAAAATTTCTGGTTAAGTATGACATCGAGCTTAAGTCGGAATCTGATGATGCTCTAGATGAACTGGAGGATACTCTTAACGAGATAAGCAATGATTCTACCCGAGCTCAACGGGCACGAGAATGGATTCTTACAAAAATCCCTGTCTTTGTGATGGTAGATGAATATCCTGAACTGAACGGTCACCATCAAATGGCTGAATATAATAATCGTAAACAGCAGGGCAAATTAACTAATGCCGATATCAATTTTGAGAAACTTTGCAAGGTGGCAGGGATTGACCCTGCCGAGCTGACGGCAAACAGAAATAATTCAGATGTTCGAAATCAGCTTGTAAACAGAGCGGGAGCTGTCGTTACGACAGAAATCCGAAGGCTATGGCAGGATAAACCTCTTAAAATCCGTTTTAATGTTGACAGTGATTATTTTGATACATATGTTTCGGATTCAAATAATGCCTACGATGTTGAGGTGAACCTGGACGAAAGAAGCCGGGGATTTAAGTGGTTCTTCTCATTCTATATAACATTTTTTGCTGATACCAAGGGCGGCTCAGCAGAAAATGCTATTATTTTACTGGATGAGCCAGGGCTTTACTTGCATGCTAAATCTCAAGCTGATCTTCTTAATCACCTTACCAATGATTTTGATAACCAGATTATCTATACCACTCACTCTCCATTCCTTGTACCAATTAAAAACATATCCGATATAAAAACTGTGTCAATTGCAGAGGATAAGGGTACGACGGTGACCAACGATCCCAGCGGGGATTCCACAACTTTATTCCCGTTGCAGGCCGCGCTGGGTTATGACATCGCACAGTCGTTATTTATTGGTTCCCATAATTTGATTGTTGAGGGCGTTACTGATTTCTGGTACCTCAGTACAATTTCAGATGTGCTGACGTCTGTCGGCAGAAAAGGCTTGAACAGCAAAATCACCATAACCCCTGCAGGCGGGGCACAGCGCGTATCCTACATGGTTTCTCTTCTGTCCTCTCAGAATCTTAATGTTGTTGTGCTTCTGGATGATGAGAAGCAAAGCCGGGAGACTTCAACTGAGCTTCAGCAGCAGGGCATGCTTACTAGAAAGAACGTAATATTTGTTTCTGATGCGTTGGAGTCTAAGCGTGACGAGTGCGATATCGAAGATCTCTTCAATCGTGAGACTTTCCTTCAGATGGTTGATGAAAGCTATGATCTGAAACCAGCTACTCTTAAACTGAATGATAAAATACCGCGGATTGTCAAACAGATTGAAAGCGCCTTCTCGGCAGACAAGAAACATTTTGTGAAAGCCAAACCCGCCCGCGCATTCATGAATCGTATGAAAGATGGCGATAATCAGATATTGTCCAAAGAAGAACTGGACCGTTTTGAAAAGCTGTTTGATCTGATAAACAAAAGAATGAATGCCCGCAATTAAATTTTAATCCTTAAGCAGTAAGTAAAAGGCCCGATAAATCGGGCCTATATACTTTCAACTCTTGAATGAATTCATTAAGGTTGTTATCGTGATAAATCTGAATGTTTATGTATGCGCCTAAGATGTAATTTTTACTTCTATCTTTCAAGTTGTTTAAATTTCTGTTCCTACGTCATCAGGAACTAACAACCCATTATGGTCTTTGTACCGCTTAATCTCAGAGAAAGTTGCATCGGAAATTGATTTATCAGGTAAACAGTACCCGTTATGGTAATCTTCGATATAGTCATAGTAGTCATCAATATCGCGCTGATCTATACCTAAAAACTCAGGGCCTTTTATCCGATCTTCAAGAAACTCACGTTGTAGTGAAGTGATACTTCCATCTCGCACGCCAAAATTAATCCAGCGCAAACAAACTGTTCGTGTAGGTGTTCCATAGTAATCCCTCAGAAGTGTTATGACGTGAGAATATTGCCCACGTAATAAAGGATCAATAATTTGGCTTTTTAAGTTTCCTTTTATAGCCTTAACCTGAATTCCAGCAATGTTGTGTGTGCCATGTATTAATGCTGTTTCTATTACCCCACTTTGGGGGTTTTTTCTAACAAAACGGATATCAGAACTACTGTGAGGCGCATATAAATGGGGATGCAGTTGATGAGTGCTAATAAATCCAGTCCCTATGGCTTTGTATTGATCGTATACACTCGATAAAGCCAACCTTGACCTTTGTGTACACCATGTAAATGCGGCTTGCCCCATTTTTTTATTATCATTGAGTTTACTTACCAAGTAAGCTTCAAAGACAAAACCAGCAAAGGATGGTAGTGTTAACTTAGACCTGAAAGTAACTTTTCCATTTACCTCCTCAAGATGTCCAGTTTCGATGCCATCAGCATATAGCTGGTTTCTGAATCGTTGCGCTAAAATTTTTCTACGCATTTCTGGAGTAATACTCCGATGATTAGGATCAATAATATCAAGTGGTACTTCAACTAAGGTAACTAACTCTTTCTCATCAATAATTATATTATCTGCCACAAAAGAAATCCTTAATATTTATTTTTAAGATGACATTCAAGTTGTTGAAGAAAGCAATAGTGAATTTTTTTTTATTCTAGGTCAAGTTCAGCATTAACCCCCCTTAAGCTTGCAAAGCTAGATTCGAACGGAAGGGCTGCTTAACCAGCTTCTTATATAAGGGGTTTGAAGCCCAATGGAGCGGAAATGTACGC
>NZ_KV787879.1:3954-64670 GCF_001807145.1 Enterobacter sp. HMSC16D10 | reverse complement strand
GTCTGATCTGTCACCTATGTATCCGGTCATACAGAAGCGCCACCGGGCAAAACAAAGTACGTGCTATCGCTCGTCGCGACGCCCGCCTACGGCCGCCCACCAGCGACGAATATGCACCGTCACCTCTTCGCGGTCGTGATACAGCTGACGCGCCTGGATCTCCACGTTAATCCCGTGCTCGTCCAGTTGCTCCTGAATGTAGGCCAGGTTCTGCGACACCTCCTCATAGCGCTTTTTCATCGGCAGCTTGAGGTTGAAAATGGTCTCGCGACACCAGCCGTTCACCAGCCAGGAGGCCATCAGCGCGGCCACTTTCGCCGGTTTCTCAACCATGTCGCACACCATCCATGAGATGTTGTTGCGGTTCGGGCGATAGCGGAAACCGTCTTCACGCAGCCAGGTGACCTGTCCGGTGTCCATCAGGCTTTGCGCCATTGGGCCGTTATCAACGGACGATACCCACATGTTGCGTTTCACCAGCTGATAGGTCCAGCCGCCCGGGCACGCGCCAAGGTCGACGGCGTACATGCCGTTTGCCAGACGCTCATCCCACTCATCCGCCGGGATAAAGACGTGGAACGCCTCTTCCAGCTTCAGCGTAGAACGGCTTGGCGCATCGGCCGGGAAGCGCAAACGCGGAATGCCCATAAAGAAAGGAGAGTTGTTGGTGGTGTACGAGTAGCCCGTATAGCAGCAGCCCGGTGCAATAAAGAAGATATGCACCACCGGACGCTTCGGCGTTTCGTAGTTCGTCAGCACGCCCGCATCACGCAGCGCCGCGCGCAGCGGAACGGTGAACTTACGGCAGAACTTCATCAGCTCTTTACTTTCGTTGGTATCCGCCACTTCAACGCGCAGATCGCCGCCCTTCTCCACCACGCCCTGCAGCATGCCCACGATTGGCGTGATGCGGTCTTCCGGGGGAAGGTCTTTGAGCAGCTCACCCGCGACAAACATCTGGCGCGCAAAAATCAGCGAGCTGAACGGCAGCTCGCGCGCCAGCTTATCCGCATCTTCAGGCTGATAGCATTCGAATACCACATAGCCCGCGTTTTCTTTTACGCGGGCGAAGCCGAAGATTTCGCGCTTCGCCGCTTTATCGGTAATTTCCGCGGCGCACTCTTTCTCAAACCCCGGGCGACAATATAAAACAACCTTATTCATGAACAACGCCCTTGCGTTTCAGACGGATAGCTCCGATAAACATTAATACCCAACCCGCCAGGAAGCTGACGCCACCGACAGGTGTAACAAACGCCCACAGGCGTAAATGCGAAAGTGCCAGACAGTAAAGGCTGCCGCTGAAAAGCACCGTACCCAGCGCCAGAAAGACGCTGCTCCAGTAAAACCAGATGCTGATACGGCGCTGCATCGCCACCGCCAGCCCAAAGATTGCCAGCGTATGGAACGCCTGATATTCAAGGCCGGTCTGGATCCAGCCCATCTCTACAGCGCCCAACGACTTGCTTAAGACATGTGCGCCAAAGGCGCCCAGTGCAACAAAAATAAAGCCACTCACCGCGGCAAAAATCAGCATGAATCGGCTGGTCATGTTTAAGTCCTGAATTGATGCGTGCCCGGCACACAAACGTTATTGTTCATACCTGAAGCGGAATTTTTCTTGCTCGCTTGCCGCTTTCGCCAGTATCCACTGCCGGAAGGCGGCTATTTTACCCAGTTCTGCCTGACTGTCATGACAAACCAGATAAAACGCATTCTTGCTGACCAGTACATCATTAAAAGGGCAGACCAGGCGACCTGCCTCTATTTCGGACTGCGCCATGACGTTGTTCGCCAACGCCACGCCCTGCCCGTGAATGGCAGCCTGTAACACCATCGCACTGTGGCTAAAGATGGGTCCCTGCTGCACGTTTATATGTGTAAGACCTAATTGACGGGTATAAGTTTGCCAGTCGCGTCGAGAGGCATCATGCAAAAGCGTATGCTGCGCCAGGTCAGCGGGAGACTTCAGCGCTTTGTCGCCCGTTAACAGCAGAGGGGAACAGACCGGCAGGAGATATTCTGCGTATAATTTCTCAACACGCAAGCCCGGCCAGTTACCGCGCCCATAAAAAATCGCGACGTCCACGTCATCGGCCAGCTTGTCTTCCTGACGATCCACGGCCTGGATTCGAACGTCTATCCCCGGATAAGCTGAGTTAAAGCTTGAGAGTCTTGGCACCAGCCACTGAATGGCAAAACTGGGCAATAAACTGACAGTCAGAGCACCTTTTGCACTGCGGGCCTGTAGCTTACGCGTGGCTTCAGTAAGCTGCGAAAAAATCTCTTTAATATCCTGAAAATAGCTCTGCCCCTCTTCGGTCAACAGCAACGAGCGGTTGCGTCGACGAAACAGCTTAAGGCCCAGAAAATCCTCCAGAGACTTGATTTGGTGACTTACTGCGGCCTGTGTCACAAAAAGCTCATCGGCTGCGCGGGTGAAGCTCAGGTGACGTGCTGCTGCATCAAAAACACGTAATGCGTTGAGGGGGGGCAATCGCTTTGACATGGTTATATGGCTTAGATGTTAAAGGAATTTAACAAATAGGAAACAACGTTTAACCTATTAGTTTTTTTTATCTGAGCCATTATAATTTGTCCGTTGAGGAACTACCAGCAAATACCTATAGTGGCGGCACTTCCTGAGCCGGAACGAAGAGCTTTTTTCGGAATGCGTGTTCTGAAGGGCTTTTGGCTTACGGTTGTGATGTTGTGTTGTTGTGTTTGCAATTGGTCTGCGATTCAGACCACGGTAGCAACGCTACCAATTTTTCACTTCCTGTACATTTACCCTGTCTGTCCATAGTGATTAATGTAGCACCGCCAACTTGCGGTGCTTTTTTTTCGCCTGCGATCGGTTAATGCTCGATCTCTTTCATCTCTTTCACGTCCGTGCGGTTGATCTGCTGCTTGTTCCCGTTAGCATCTTTGTACGAAATCATCCCGGTATCGTTATCGGTTGTCGGTTTCCCTTCCGAAACGATGGAACGACCATCGTTGGTGTGCATCACGTAGTTGTTACCGGAACAGGCGCTCAGGGCAAAAGTAAACGCACAGGCAGAGATGATTGCAGCTGTCTTATTCATGATTATTCTCCTTTAGCAATTAATGCTATTCAAACCTCGATTTATAACAGGCTAAAACATCCGCCTAACACTATTTAGCATAACCTGCTTTTTTGGGGGCATGAGGATAAGCAGACAATTCTGATAGATATCAACCTCCTTGCCCTGCCGCGGAAATTGCGCGACGATCGTGATATTGAAATGAGGAATCCCATGAACGCTTTCAGTCCTGCGCAGTTCCGCGCACAGTTTCCGGCGCTGGCCGATGCCGGTATTTATCTGGACAGTGCCGCCACCGCCCTTAAGCCACAGGCGGTCATTGACGCCACGCAGCAATTTTACAGCCTGAGCGCCGGGAACGTGCATCGCAGCCAGTTTGCCGAGGCGCAGCGATTAACCGCGCGCTACGAAGCCGCACGCGATCGCGTGGCGCACCTGATCAATGCCGAAAGCGGGAAAAATATCGTCTGGACGCGCGGCACCACCGAGGCCATCAATATGGTGGCCCAGTGCTACGCGCGCCCGCTGCTTCAGCCGGGCGATGAGATCGTCGTCAGCGAGGCGGAACATCACGCCAACCTGGTGCCGTGGCTGATGGTGGCCGAACAAACGGGTGCACGCGTGGTGAAGCTTCCGCTGGGCGCAGACCTTCTGCCCGATGTGGCCCGTCTCCCCGAGTTGATTACCCCCCGTAGCCGCATTCTGGCGCTCGGACAGATGTCTAACGTCACCGGTGGTTGCCCGGACCTGGCTCAGGCGATTCGCATCGCGCATGCCAACGGGATGGTGGTGATGGTCGACGGTGCGCAGGGCGTGGTGCATTTCCCCGCCGACGTGCAGGCGCTGGATATCGACTTCTATGCCTTCTCAGGACATAAGCTCTACGGGCCAACCGGTATTGGGGTGTTGTACGGCAAGCCGGAATTGCTGGCAAAAATGACCCCGTGGCTCGGGGGCGGCAAGATGATCGCTGAAGTGACTTTTGACGGTTTCAAAACGCAGGATGTGCCTTACCGCCTGGAAGCCGGTACGCCGAACGTGGCCGGCGTGATTGGCCTAAGCGCGGCGCTGGAGTGGCTGGCAGAAACAGACAGTGTTCAGGCTGAAAGCTGGAGCCGGGGGCTGGCGACGCTGACAGAGGAAGAACTGAAAAAGCGCCCGGGTTTCCGCTCGTTCCGCGTTCAGGATTCAAGCCTGCTCGCCTTTGATTTTGTGGGCGTGCATCACAGCGACATGGTGACGCTGCTGGCGGGGTATGGCATCGCCCTGCGCGCCGGGCAGCACTGCGCGCAGCCGCTACTGTCGGCGCTCGGCGTGAGCGGCACGCTGCGCGCCTCGTTCGCGCCTTATAACACACAAAGCGATGTTGACGCGCTGGTTGCCGCCGTCGACCGCGCGCTTGAAATACTGGTGGATTAATGACTCACGCTGCTTTAGCCGGACATCCGTTTGGCACCGTCATCACTGAAGAGACGTTAAAACAGACCTTTGCCCCGCTTTCACAGTGGGAAGATAAATATCGCCAGCTGATTCTTCTCGGTAAGCAGTTACCGACCCTCTCTGACGATCTCAAGGCGCAGGCGAAAGAGATTGCAGGCTGTGAAAATCGCGTCTGGCTGGGCGTGAGCGTTTCCGGTGAGAAGCTGCACTTCTTCGGCGACAGCGAAGGCCGCATCGTCCGGGGCCTGTTGGCCGTATTGTTGACGGCAGTGGAAGGGAAAAGCGCGGCGGAACTGCTGGCGCATTCGCCGCTGGCGTTATTTGATGAGCTGGGGCTGCGCGCGCAGCTTAGCGCCTCGCGCGGTCAGGGGTTGATCGCGCTCAACGAGGCGGTACTGGACGCCGCTCGTCAGGCTCAGGCCTGACGTTCCGCCTTCGCCATCATCTTCTTCAGGGCGTGAGACACCGCCACAAAGCCGAAGGAAGCGGTCACCATGGTGGCCGCGCCAAAGCCTGAGGCGCAATCCATTCTTTTTGGCCCTTCCGCCGTGCTTTTCATCGCACACACGGAACCATCGGCCTGCGGGTAGACCAGCGCTTCGGTCGAGAACACGCAGTCTACGCCCAGCTTGCCCTTGCTGTTCTTCACCACGTTGAAGTCGCTCTTCAGGCGTTCACGCAGCTTGGCGGCCAGTGGATCCTGAATGGTTTTCGCCAGATCGGCCACCTGAATCTGCGTAGGGTCGATTTGCCCGCCCGCGCCGCCGGTCGTCACCAGGGGAACCTTGTAACGACGACAGTAGGCGATCAGCGCCGCTTTTGGACGCACGCTGTCGATGGCGTCAATCACATAGCTGTAGCCTTTGCTCATGTATTCGCCGACGTTATCTGCCGTCACAAAATCATCAATCACCGTGACCCGACATTCCGGGTTAATCAGGCGGATACGTTCCGCCATGACCTCCGATTTTGCCAGGCCGACGCTATCACGCAGGGCGTGAATTTGACGGTTGGTGTTGGTGACGCACACGTCATCCATATCAATCAGCGTGATTGCGCCAATACCGGTTCTCGCCAGCGCTTCTGCGGCCCACGACCCCACACCACCAATGCCCACGACGCAGACGTGCGCATCCGCAAACAGCTGCAGGGCTTTTTCACCATAGAGACGTGCCGTGCCGCCAAAACGCTGGCGCCAGGCATCGCTGATTACCACAGACATAACACCTCAGATGTAAAAAGGGTGAGGTTCTCCTCACCCTGAACAGTAATCCGTATTGCGCTCAGAATACCACAATCAGCCGCTGAATACGTTTCCGGCACCCGGTGCCGCCTTAAGCACCCACACGCGTCCGTAGTGGTTATACCAGCCTGCGCGGTGGCCTGCATCCGGGCCAATGCCCTGATAGATATCGAAGTGCTGCCCTTTGATCGCGCCGCCAACGTCCAGCGCCACCATCAGACGCAGCTCATACTGGCCGTTGAACTTGCCGTTGTTGTCCAGCAACGGGACCTCAGCCAGCAGCGTGGTGCCCGCAGGAATAATCGAACGATCCGATGCCACCGACGCACGGCCAATCAGCGGTACCGCGCTCGCCCCTTTCACCGGCGCGAAGTTTTGCGGTTTAAAGAAGACGAACGACGGGTTCTGCTCCAGCAGCTCACGCACCTCGGCTTCGCTGTGCTTTTCGCCCCACTCGCGGATCGCCTGCATCGACATGTCTTCTTTCTTCACTTCGCCGCGGTCGATCAGCACCTTGCCAATACTGCGATAGGCGTGGCCGTTTTTACCGGAATAGCTGAAGAAGTTAAGCGGCGAGCCGTCGCCAAAATCAATATAGCCGCTGCCCTGAACGTCCATGATGAAGTTGTCCATCAGGGAGTTGCTGTAAGCAAGAACGTAGTTTTCGCTCAGCGCACCGGCGTAGATCTCAGCGCGCGACGGCAGACGGCCGCGTTTTGGCGGCATGCGGTAGATAGGGTACTGGAACTCGCCCTGACGCGTGTGTCGTGCCTGAATAACCGGGGTGTAATAGCCGGTGAACTGGACGTTGCCGTAGTTATCGGCCCCTTCCATCTGCCAGGCGTCGATACCAAACTGGCGCATGTTGCGCGTATCGCCGCCCGCGCGCAGCCAGTCCTGCACCGCGCTATAAACGTTGTTCTGTGCGCTGTACAGACGCGGTGACGCGTTGCGGATCTGGTAGACCTGCTCGGAGAAATCACCGGCATTGATCGGTGCGCCGACCGCATCAGGCTGATTAACTAAAGAGAAAGGCTGGGATAACTTCCCGTCTTTATACTGTTGACCGCGATCGGTCGGTTTGGAAGAACAGGCCGCAAGAATCGCTACCATTGCGCCCGCCATCAGATACTTCGCCCAACGTCCTTTCATTCTGTCTCGTCTTTTAGTTGCCCATTTCCGCGTGATGAAGATAACAAACCGCCAGGGCTAATGAAATGCGATCGCATGCCCTTTGGCAAATTTTGCGCAAAAAATAGTCCAAACCGCGCCATGTCGTTCAATTTGCATACAAAATCATGATAAATGTGAAAAAGGGGTTGCATCACAAGTCTATCCGAGTATAGTGCGCATCCACGGACGCGGGGTGGAGCAGCCTGGTAGCTCGTCGGGCTCATAACCCGAAGGTCGTCGGTTCAAATCCGGCCCCCGCAACCAATCAAATTTGAAGAAGTAAGTTTCTGCGAGAGTAGAAAGACGGACGCGGGGTGGAGCAGCCTGGTAGCTCGTCGGGCTCATAACCCGAAGGTCGTCGGTTCAAATCCGGCCCCCGCAACCAACACTTCTAAAACAATAAACACCCTTAAGGGTGTTTTTTTGTATCTGTCGTTTGTGAATTTGCCGGGCATAAACCCGGCCAATAGATCTACCCGCGCCGCGCCAGCGTCGCCCCGTCAGAGAAATACGCCCGTATCCCTGCCAGTATCGACTCCGCCACTTCCTGCTGGAATTTTGCCGTCTTGAGCTTACGCTCCTCTTCCACGTTACTGATAAACGCGGTTTCAACCAGGATGGACGGGATATCCGGCGCCTTGAGTACCGCAAATCCGGCCTGTTCAACGCTGTTCTTGTGCAGCTTATTGATGTTGCCCAGCTTGCCCAGCACCGCTTTACCAAACTTCAGGCTGTCGTTAATGGTCAGCGACTGCACCATATCGAACATGGTGTGGTCAACGTAGCGGTCGCCGCTTTTGCTCACGCCACCGATCAGGTCCGAGGCGTTCTGGGTGTCCGCCAGGTATCTTGCTGCGGTACTGGTCGCGCCTTTGGTTGAGAGCGCAAACACCGACGAGCCGCTTGGCTGACGGCTGGTAAACGCATCCGCATGGATCGAGACGAACAAATCTGCGCGCTGCTTCTGTGCTTTCGCCACCCTGACCTTCAGCGGAATAAAGACGTCTTCATTACGCGTCATATAGGCGCGCATGTTGCCTTCTTTATCAATCAGCGCCTTCAGACGACGGGCAATTTGCAGAACCACGTCTTTTTCACGCGTGCGGTATTTCCCCACCGCACCGGAGTCTTCGCCGCCGTGGCCTGGATCAAGCATGATCACAATCGGACGATCGCGCCCTGCTTTCCCCGGCTGCGGACCGCTTTGCGCCGGCGGAACCTGACGTTGCAGATCGCCTTTGTTGTAATCTTCCAGCAGGGCAAGAAGCGGATCCTGAATATCCGTCGCATTGGCCGGATAGAGATCCATGACCAGGCGCTCTTTGAACGTGGCGACAGGCGCCAGGGCAAACAGCTGCGGCTTCACGTTCTGCTTCAGTTCAAACACCATGCGCACGGTTTGCGGATCGAACTGCCCGACGCGCGCCGATTTAATAAACGGATCGTCGCCGCGGATCTGCGCCGCCATCCCTTTCAGCACGGAGTTGAGGTTAACGCCTTCGAGATCCACCACCACACGTTCCGGGTTGCTGAGGGCAAATTGCTTATATTTCAGCACGCGATTGGATTCGACCGTCACGCGCGTATAGGTCGACGATGGCCAGACGCGCACCGCCACGACCTGACTGGTGGCGGCAAGACCGACCTGACTGACGCTAAGCAACCACATTGCCCCGGCCCCTTTTAACAAACGGCGGCGGCTTATTGCTGAATTGGATCCCGACATGCTTCTCCCGAGCAAGAACACTGACTGATATACAAAATGTCCAGATTGACCGAAAACTTTAACGAATGACGCATAAACTGTCATCTATAAAAGGGTAAACAATCATACGCTAACGCACGGATTACTTATCATTTTCTGTGGGTCGCGGAAAATTTGCGCTTGCACATGCGGCCACAATCGAATAAAAATACAGAAATTACGAATAAACATTCATTAAGGGTTGTGCCATGGTGAAGGAACGTAGAACCGAACTGGTCCAGGGATTCCGCCATTCTGTTCCCTATATCAACGCCCATCGGGGAAAAACGTTTGTCATCATGCTTGGCGGCGAAGCCATTGAGCATGAAAATTTTTCCAGCATCGTCAATGACATTGGCCTGCTGCACAGCCTGGGGATCCGCCTGGTGGTGGTCTATGGCGCGCGCCCGCAGATCGACGCTAACCTGGCCGCTCACCACCACGAGCCGATTTACCACAAGCATACCCGCGTCACGGATGCCAAAACCCTTGAGCTGGTGAAGCAGGCGGCAGGTCTGCTGCAGCTGGATATCACCGCTCGCCTGTCCATGAGCCTGAACAACACGCCGCTGCAGGGCGCGCATATCAACGTCGTGAGCGGCAACTTCATCATTGCCCAGCCGCTCGGCGTGGACGATGGCGTGGATTACTGCCACAGCGGCCGCATTCGTCGTATTGATGAAGAAGCCATTCACCGCCAGCTGGACAGCGGCGCCATCGTGCTGATGGGCCCGGTCGCCGTTTCCGTGACCGGCGAAAGCTTTAACCTGACCTCAGAAGAGATCGCCACGCAGCTGGCGATCAAGCTGAAGGCGGAAAAAATGATTGGGTTCTGCTCCTCCCAGGGCGTCGTGAATGATGAAGGAACGATCGTGCCGGAACTCTTCCCGAATGAAGCCCAGGCCCGCGTGGAGGCGCTGGAAGCCGAAGGCGATTACCACTCCGGCACGGTCCGCTTCCTGCGTGGCGCCGTGAAGGCCTGCCGCAGCGGCGTGCGCCGTAGCCACCTGATCAGCTATCAGGAAGACGGCGCCCTGCTGCAGGAGCTGTTCTCCCGCGACGGTATTGGTACGCAGATTGTCATGGAGAGTGCGGAGCAGATCCGCCGCGCCACCATTAACGACATCGGCGGCATTCTGGAGCTGATCCGCCCGCTGGAACAGCAGGGCATTCTGGTGCGTCGTTCACGCGAGCAGCTGGAGATGGAGATCGACAAATTCACCATTATTCAGCGCGATAACCTGACGATTGCCTGCGCCGCGCTCTATCCGTTCCCGGAAGAGAAGATCGGTGAAATGGCCTGCGTGGCGGTGCATCCTGATTACCGCAGCTCTTCACGCGGTGAAATGCTGCTTGAGCGCGTGGCGGCACAGGCGCGCCAGATGGGGCTGAGCAAGCTGTTCGTCCTGACGACGCGCAGCATTCACTGGTTCCAGGAGCGCGGGTTCACGCCGGTGGATATCGATTCTCTGCCGGAAACGAAGAAAGAGATGTACAACTATCAGCGCCGTTCAAAAGTGCTGATGGCGGACCTGGGATGATACGACGCCCTCACCGTGCGGCGAGGGCGTTCGTTCAGAGGGACTCAAATATCGCGCCCAGCCCGCTCCGGCGTTCCGTGCGGGTGGCAATCGCCTGCACCAGCACGCGTTCATCGGTATACAGCGACAGGCGCTGACGCGCGCGCGTAATGGCGGTATAGATCAGCTCGCGGGTAATGACGGGGGAAAGCTGCGTGGGCAGGATCAGCGCCGCGTGGTTAAACTCGGAGCCCTGGGACTTATGCACCGTCATCGCCCAGGCGGTTTCATGCTCGGGCAAACGGCTGGGCTGGAAAGACTTCACGCTCCCGTCCGGCATCTGGAACCAGACGCGCAGCCCCTGGCCGCAGTCGAGCGCAATCCCGATATCCCCGTTAAACAACCCCAGCGCGCTGTCGTTGCGGGAAATCATCACCGGCCGCCCTTCATACCAGCGCGAGTGCGGGGTACGGTTAATTTTACGCTTTTGCACCAGCAGCTGTTCCAGCCTGTCGTTCAGGCCCCGGACACCAAAGGGGCCTTCCCTCAGCGCACAAAGCAGCTGATATTCACCAAATGCGGCAATGACCTGCTCCGGCGAACGCTGCTGTTGTACGCCCGTCAGAAAGTGCTGATACCCCTGCAGGGCATCATCCAGCATCGCCTGATACTCTTCCCCGGTCTGCAGCGATTTTTTCTCAATATCCGTAAAGGTGCCGTCAAACACCGCAGTGGTTGTGCGCCGGTCGCCCCGGTTCACGGCCGCCGCAAGCTGGCCGATACCGGAATCGCTGCCGAAGCGGTAGCTTTTCTGCAGCAGACACAGGCTGTCGCGCAGCGCTCCTGCAAGCGAATGGTTTTCAGAGGTGAGCGAGCATCCGGTGAGACGGGCTAGCTCCTGAGCGCGTTCTGCGGTATATCCCAGGCTGGCATAGGTGCAGATATCGCCCAGTACGGCCCCTGCCTCCACGGAGGCAAGCTGGTCGCGATCGCCCAGGAAAATAACGCGCGCGTGCGGCGGTAGGGCATCAATCAAACGCGACATCATCGTCAGGTCAATCATCGACGCCTCATCCACCACCAGCACATCCAGGTGCAGGGGATTACCGGCATGGTAGCGCAAACGCTGGCTGCCGGGCTGAGCGCCAAGCAAACGGTGTAGCGTGCTGGCTTCGTTGGGGAAAAGCGCCAGCTGCTCCCCGGTAAGCGGCAGCTTTTGCAGCGCGCCGCCTAACGATTCCGTCAGACGCGCCGCCGCTTTACCGGTGGGGGCCGCCAGGCGAATACGGCACTTTTGCTCACCCGAGAGCTGAATCAGCGCGGCAAGCAGTTTTGCCACGGTGGTCGTTTTCCCGGTGCCCGGTCCGCCTGAAATCACCGAGATCCGACGCGTTAAGGCCACGGCTGCCGCCACTTTCTGCCAGTCTGTCGCCTCGTCAGAGGAAAACAGCGCATCCAGCGTTTGCCGGAGCTGCGTTTCATCGCAGGGAAGCGGGGCGTTGGTCTCGCTGAAGAAGCGCGCCACCGTCAGTTCGTTACGCCACAGCCGGTTAAGATACAAACGCTCGCCGACCAGAATCATTGGCGTCCCGGTATCGGCTCCGCTCACGGCAGGCGAACCGCGTAGTATCGCCTGCCAGTCCAGTGCGTCACCCAGCAGCGCGAAACACGCCTGTAAAGCCGGCGGCATTTTCTCATCCACCGCCAGACGCGACAGCGGCAGGCATACGTGCCCTTCCCCCGCATCTTTGCTCAGAATCGCGGCGGCAAGCATGACGGCTGGCTCCTCGCCTGCCACCATCATGGCAAACTGCACGTCCAGGTGGCGCAGTAATCGTTGTTCAACCGCGTCCAGCAGTAGCGCCTGCATCGTCATGCCATCTCCTCCGTGCCTGCGGCAAACAGGTTATCCATTTTTTCAATCAGTTCCACAGCCGGACGCGTGCTAAAGACGCCGGAGTGCGGGTCGTTGGCATCCACGCCGCGCAGGAACAGGTAAATCACGCCGCCAAAATGCGCGTCGTAACGGTAATCGGCAATACGATGGCGCAGGTAACGGTGCAGCGCCAGGGTATAAAGCTGGTACTGCAGATCGTAGCGATGCAGTTGCATAGCCGACGCCATCGCCTGTTGGGTATAGGCTGTGCTGTCTTCGCCCAGCCAGTTCGATTTGTAATCCAGTAGGTAGTAGCGCCCGTCGTGGCGGAAAACAAGGTCGATAAAGCCTTTTAGCATTCCCTGCACCTGGCGGAAGTTCAGCGGCGGGCACCCGGCGGACAGCGGATCGTACTCGCGGATCAGCGCATCAAGCGCCTCGGCCCTGAGCGGGCTGGCGATGGGGAGGTAAAACTCCATCTCCACCTGCTTATCTTTGGTGGTCAACTGGCTAAGCGAGATCCCCTGTGCGGTGAGCGGGGCGTGCAGAACCGCGCGGATCCATTCAGTAAGAACCGGCTGCCATTGCGCGTCGTAACCACCGCTCTGTAGCATCTTCAGCACCCACGCTTCGGAAACCGGCTGGGTAAAATCCAGCTCTTCAAACAGGCTGTGTAAAAACGTGCCCGGCGAGGCGCCGCGCGGGAACTGGTGCGGCGTCAGCACCGGCTCAGCGGGTACGCTACCGGCGCCTGCGGCATCCACGTCCAGTTTTGGCATCAGATCCTGCGCAATACTCTGCCCGTGCTGCTGTAAGCCGGAGTAGCTGGTCACGCGCCAGTCGTCCGCAATAGTGCGTATCACCCGACGGGCATGGAGATCTGACTCGTGCGGCTCCGGCATGTGCCAGCGGCTGTTGTCGGGCAGCGATGGAATATGCAGGGCAACATGCTCAGAGCAAAGGGATTCGATGCACTGGCGCAGGCCCGCCGCGTCTTTGGGTTCACCCTGCTGAATAAGCCGCCCCAGCGCGCTCAGATGAAAATCGCTCTCTCCGCTCTTTTCGCCACGGCGACGCAACAGCGGCGCAACGCCCAGGCTGCAGTGCCATACCGAGCGGGTCAGCGCCACGTAGAGCAGGCGCAAATCTTCCGCCAGACGTTCGGCCTCTGCCAGCTCAACGCTGGACTCCGCGTTGCTGAGATCGAGCACCGCCTCAAAAGACTCGCGATCGTGGTAAAAAGCCTGATCCTGCACGCGGTAATTGGCGATAAACGGCAGCCAGACCAGCGGATATTCCAGGCCTTTCGACTTGTGGATGGTGACGATCTGCACCAGATGTTTATCACTCTCGAGGCGCATCTGCTGGCTGGATGAATTGGTGTTCGGATCGGCAATCTGCTGCGCCAGCCAGCGCACCAGGGCGTGCTCGCTCTCCAGCTGCGTACCCGCTTCCTGCAAGAGTTCGCTGATGTGTAAAATATCGGTCAAACGCCGCTCGCCACCTGCGGTAGCCAGCATATTCTCGGCAATGTGGCGCTGAGCCATGAGCTCGCGCACCATCGCCATCACCCCGCGCTTCTGCCATCTTTCCCGGTAGTGGACAAACTCTTCCACCACCGCATCCCACGCGGCTTCGTCATTGTTGAGCGCATCAATATCGCGCGCGTTCAGTCCGAGCATCGCGCTGGCTAATGCGCTGCGCAATGTACTTTCCCGCTCCGGGGCCAGCACGGCCTGCAGCAGCCATAACATCTCCTGCGCCTCCAGCGTTTCAAAGACGCTGTCACGGTTCGAGAGGTAGACGGAGGGGATATTCAGTAACGTCAGGGCGTCGCGGATGAATGCGGCCTCCTGACGGCTGCGCACCAGCACCGTAATATCCGATGCCTTTACCGGGGTGGGGTTATCCCCCTTCCACAGCAGCGCCTCGCCTCGCGCTCCCGCACTGAGCCAGTCACGGATTTGCGCAGCACAGTGCTGGGCCATGGCATTTTGATAGTCGGCAACGCCGCAGCCTTCCCCATCCAGCAGCCAGAAGTTCATGGCAGGCTGCGTCACGCCGTTAAACTCGAAGCGCAACGAGGCATTTTTCGGGGCAAATTTTACCGGCTGAAACGGGATCTCACGGAACATAAACGCCGTATCCATGCGGCTAAACAGCGCGTTGACGCTTTCCACCATGCCGGGGGAGGAGCGCCAGTTGGTATCGAGCGTGTAGTGCGCGGCAACCTCGCTGCGGGCCTTCATATAGGTGAAAATATCCGCACCGCGGAAGGCGTAGATGGCCTGTTTCGGATCGCCGATTAACAGCAGCGCGGTGTCGGGCTGCTGGCGCCAGATACGGCGGAAAATGCGGTACTGCTGAGGGTCGGTGTCCTGGAATTCGTCTATCATCGCCACCGGGAAGCGGGTGCGAATCGCGGCGGCAAGCGCTTCGCCATTTTCACTGCACAGCGCCGCATCCAGGCGGCTCAGCATATCGTCGAACCCCAGCTCGCCACGGCGGCGCTTTTCGCGCGCCACGGCTTCACGAATTTCCGTCATGGCGCGAGCGATCATCAGATCGTTGAGCGTAAGGGGCTCCGCCAGCAGGGTTTCAATCGCCACAAACAGGGGATGCTCAGGCACAATGCCGTCGGCTTTTGTCCGCTCAGCCAGAAAACGTTGGGAGAATTTCTCCAGCGCGTCCGGGAGCTGGTAGCCCCGCGTCTCTTCCTGCGCCCAGGCGCTGACCTTGTCGATCCATTTTCCCTGATTGCCACGGTTGAACTTGCGACGGTCAATCCCGGAATTTTCGATAATGGCGTCAATCTCGCCGACTGACTCCATCCACTTTTGCTTGATGTCTGCAATTTTCGCGATGATTTTTTCATGCCGCGAGGCCAGGGTTTCATCTGCCGGCGGCGGGGATTTGATGACCGGCGCTTCCCCCTGTAGATAACGATCGATCGCGCGCAGCAGCGCCTCCGGGCCTTTCCAGAGCGCGTGTACCGCTTCGGCAATATCGCGCTGTAAGGGGTAGCAGTGGCGACGCCAGAAATCCGCGCAGGCCTGATAGCGAAGCACGGACTCATCTTCAATGAGCTGCTGTTCGAACAGCATACCGGACTCGAACGCGTTCAGGCTCAGCATGCGCTGGCAAAAACCGTGAATGGTAAAGACGGACGCTTCGTCCATCTGCCGTTCAGCGAGCAGCAGCCACTGGGCTGCCTGCTGCTTATCGGCAATCTCTTCCAGAAGGCTGGCGTAGAGGGGGTTATCCGTGCTCTGACGCAGACAGGCGATGCGCAGCTCGTGGATATTGGTACGAATACGGCCCCGCAGCTCTGCGGTAGCGGCCTCGGTGAAGGTGACCACCAGCAGCTCTTCCACGCTCAAAGGACGTGGAAAAGCGGCGTTGCCGCCAAGGCCTAACAGCAGGCGGAGATAGAGGGCGGCAATGGTGAAGGTTTTTCCCGTTCCCGCTGAGGCTTCAATCAATCGTTCACCCTGCAGAGGTAAACGTAAGGGATCAAGGGACTCAGCGGTATCGGTCATTCTTTCTTACTCCAGGGCATAGATTGCTGCAGCGCGCTGACGCTCTTCCAGACTTTCCAGCCTTTCGGGTTCACGTACTCCGTTTTCCCGTTCTGGCTACCGGAAACCTGAGACAGGATGGTGATTCCCTGCGGCTTAATGACCGCCTGATGGAAGAAGTCGGCAACCTTCTGCGGCGTCAGCTGTTTTATCTCGGCCACTACTTTATCACGCGAATCAAATTTCAGATTACCGCGATCGAAATCTTTGCTCAGCTGCGAGGCTTCTTCACCCAGCGTCTGCGGCGGCTGCATCACCTGCGCGATGACGGCCTGCTGGATCTGGGCAAACTCTTCCGGCTTCATGGCACGCAGTTTTGCTTCCACCTGCGGGAAGAAGGCCTGGTAACGCTGCCAGAGATACGCCGGTTGTTTATCGCTGCTTTGCAGCAGGAAACCCAGCCCCCACTGACGACCGACGTTCATGGAGAAGGCAAACACCGCGTAGCCAAGCTGCTCCTCTGTGCGTAACTGGTTATAGAACCACGGCTGAATAATCTGTCCCAGCACGGCGCTCTGCGCTGAACTGGCGAATTCATCGTAGCCCGTTGGCACAAAGACCGCGGCCAGCGCGGAATCCGTGCTGTTGCCCGCCTTTTCAAAAATCACATTCTGTTTTTTCTCAACCAGCACGTCCTGGTTGCGGCACCACTCGTCGCCTTTAGAGCCGAGCTGAGTGCGAACATTCTGCGCCAGGGTTTTGGCCTGCTCCTCACTCATGTTGCCAACGATCAGGAACTCCGGACGCGTGTTGGTTTTCAGCGCGTCGCGGTACGCGAGCACGTCTTTTAAGGAGATGGAAGGCAGCAGCGCGCGGCGATCCTCACGCTGGAAATAAGGAACCTGCGACAGCATTTGCGCCGGCATAAGCGCCAGATCGTAAGCCTTGCCCTTCTCGGCAGAATCCATCATCTGGGCATACCAGGATTTAGCCTGCTCAAGCTGCTCTTCCGTCGGCGTGTAGCTGAAGTAGCCCTCCAGCAGGGCCTGGAACAGCTGAGGCAAGCGCTGGGTATAGCCGTTTGCATTAAGCATCAAACCGTTATTGGCGTTGGTGGAGAAGCTGATCCCGCCCACGGCGGCCTGGTTGCTGAGCTGATCGAGCGCGATACCGGCGAGATAGTCATTGAGCGCGAACATCACCTGATTTTTGGCGCTGTTCATGGCTTTCGGGTTACGCAGCACCACGCTGACATCGGCCTTTGGCTCGCTGGCGAAATAGCGGCTTGGGGTGTACACGACGCGCAGCGTGGGCTCATCAATGATGAGTTCCGGATGCGGGTAATCTTTCGTCGTTTTGATCAGCGAGAAGTCATCCGGAATATAGGGGTTCAGCTCCGGCAGCTTCAACGCAATCTCACCGGCCTTCTTCTGCCAGTCGGCGAAGGTCTGGGCGCTGATTTTATCCACCTGATAAGGGGCATCGACAAAGTACGCCGTCTTGTTATGCGGTTCGTTCGGGCTGATGTACCAGATGCGGGCATTCTCCGGCGTCATCATCGCCAGGCGGTCTTTTAACGCCCCGGCATCATACCGGTCGGCAATATTCACCGCGTCGAGGGTATGTTCCACCGGCACGCGGATCATGGTGTCCGCCAGCCACTCCACATAATCCATGTCGCGGGTGATGGACGGGTAGCGGAAATCGAGATCCAGCACGTGCGCGAGTTCATCAAAATAGCGCTTATCGACGCCTTTCTCACGCAGTAAGGAGAGGTAGCTAAAGATAGCCGCTACGACTTCATCACGGTTGGCCTGTCCTTTGTCAGTCAGGGTGGCGGAGATCGCCAGCACGCCGCTATTGCCGTTCACAACCGGATCGGAGTCGGCGCGAATGCCTTCCGCCAGCCCCTGCTTTTGCAGCCAGTCAGACAGCGTACCCGGGCTACGATTACCAATCAGATAGGTGACCAGCTCATCGGTTTTACTGCGAAACTGTGCCGTGTTGTTATCAATGCGGAATTCCACGCGCAGCACTTTGCGCGGCATGGCAGGAACGTAGTGGATCACGATGCCTTTTTGCGCGTCCGTGACCACCGGAACGGTTATTTGCGGCAGGTCGATATTTTTATTCGGCACCCGGCCAAAGGTTTTGGCCGCCACGGCTGCCAGCTCCGGCAACGGTTTATTGCTGTAGATGACCGCTTTCATCAGGTTGGCGGAGTAGTATTTATCGCGAAACGCGTGCAGGGCATCCAGCACCGGGCTGTTCGGTTTGTCGCTCAAGGTTTCCAGATTACCGCCGGAGAAGCGCGAACCCGGGTGCGCAGGGTTGATGGTTTCGGCGCTGACCTGCGCCATGCGCATACCGTCTCGCGTGCGGGCCATGGTCAGCTCGGCATTCACCGCATTGCGTTCACGATCGGCGTATTTTTTATCCAGCAACGGCGCGGCGATGGAATCGGCAAGGCGATCGACAGCCCCTTCCAGCGCATCATTTTCGACTTCGAGATAAAAGGCCGTGCGGTACGGTGCCGTACTGGCATTGTGGCTGCCGCCATGCATCTTCAGAAATTCGGACAGGCTATCTGGCTGCGGGTATTTTTTTGACCCCATCAGCGTCATATGTTCCAGATAGTGTGCAAGCCCAGGATGAGCGTCAGGATCTTCCAGCGACCCAACCGGCACCACTAATGCCGACAGGGATTTCACCGCCTGCGGGTCGGAAACCAGCAGCACGGTCATCCCGTTATCAAGGCGAATAGCCTGATATTGACGGGTATCTTTTTCGCTCTTACGGATAGTTTCCTGAACGGGTTGCCAACCGGAGTCTGCGTGAGTGACGGGCGCCCAAAGGGCAATAAACAAAACAAACGCTTTAAACAAGGTGCTGCCTGGCATTACGACCTCTTTATCACGGCTACATCATTAACAAACTGCGTGCTGGACACGCCAACATCTCTTTCTTTGGGTACATCAGTCCGTGATAAGAAGTGCATCATAAATGAACACCTTTATCTGCGCAATTTTTATACAGCGCTCAGGACTGATTAAATCTAAACAACGGCAACAGGTAGCGCTGCGCCTCTTCCGTGATAGCCTCAAAGTACTCTGGCTCAAGCGCTCGCCACAAACGCTGATACCAGACATCCTCACCTTCACCCCGCACCATCATGTTTCCTTCATAGGCCTGCATAAACTTACTGCGCGCTTTCGGGAGCGAAGCCTCATCCGTTAACATCGCATCATTCTGCGCGTCATAACAGGCTTTTATCCAGGCGCCGCCACTTTCCGGTAGTAACAGGAGCGGTTTGTTCATTCCCTGACGGTAGCCTTCAATGTACAAAGACAGATAACCTAACGCCTGCTCGGCTTCCATCGGCGGGAAGCGCCATTCGCCCTCTTTGCGCACGAAAATGCGGCTTTCGCCTTTATGCCCACCCGCACTGTAGACAAGATGTTCCAGCCAGAGTTGCAATCCTTGCGAAACGCTTAGCATTGAGGGCCGCCAGCGCAGCAGCCCATCCGGCTGTACCTGGGTTAACCAGCCCGTGAGCTGTACCCCGTTACAGTTGAGATCAATTTCAATACTTTTCCCGGGCTGTCGGCACGCTCTTACGCGCTCTGCCAGAGCGGTCATCTCCTGGCACTGCGCCTCCCAGACGATCTCCCCGAACGCTCCGTAGGGCAGCTGACCCGCAGCACGGTAGCGACGGTAAAGTTTGTCCGCATCTTCCTCTTCAACCAGCGCATTCAGCAGCTGCAGGTTTAACTGGTAGCGCTCCAGACCTTCCAGCGTAAACGGTTCTGCATCAGGAATTTCACTCTCTTCAGAGCGGAAGTTGACCTGCAGTCGCTGCTGGAAGAAGGCGCGCACCGGATGTGCCCAAAACCGCTGAAGCTGCTCGAAGGTCAGGGTGTCGATGGGGCGCGGGTCAAGTTCCTGAATGAAATCAGTATGCGCATTCCCCTCTTTTTTCGCCGCCGGTAACCACTCATGGGCATAGCTCTGGCGCTCGCCGGCAATATAGTTCACCGGGTCAAACGGCATGCGGCTGTGGAAACAGGTGATATGGGCTTTCACCCTCTGCTCGCTTTCATCACAGTTGCGCTCTTCATCTCCCGGCAGGTAGTGGCTCTGGCCGATATAGTCCACCAGCTCCTGCACCAGTACGGAGGGGAAACGCTCGCTGTTGTCCTGAATGGAACGGCCGATATAGCTGATATAGAGCTTGCTCTGCGCGGAAATGAGCGCTTCCAGGAAAAGGTAGCGGTCATCATCCCGGCGGCTACGATCGCCCCGTTTTGGGTTTGCGCTCATCAAGTCGAACCCCAGCGGCGGCAGCGCGCGCGGATACACACCGTCGTTCATGCCAAGCAGGCAGACCACCCTGAACGGGATAGAACGCATGGGCATCAGGGTGCAGATATTGACAGGCCCCGCCAGGAAACGCTGGCTGATTCGCTCCTGGTCAAGCCGCTGCGTCAGCTCATCACGCAACAGCGACAGCGGGATGGCCTCGTGGTAGTGGGAATTCACGCCTTCGTCGATGATGGCCTGCCACTGGGTTTCAATGAGCGCCATCGCCGCTTCGGTGTCATTGTCCGGCAGGAAGAAATCATTGAGTAACGCCCTGCAGACCGGGAGCCATTCTTCAAGTGGACGCGGCTGCAACAGCGCATATCGCCAGCGATTAAGCTGCATTAATAGCGATGCTAAATGCCCCACCAGTTCAGCAATTAACCCGCTGGACTCATCGTAAGGCAGCACCTCATTCCACTCGCCCTGGCTGCTTTCCATGGCGTAGCCCAACAGCATACGCGTCAGGCCAAATCGCCAGGTGTGCTGTCCGGTTGCGGGAAGCTCGAACTCCTGAACGTTATCGTCATCGATCCCCCAGCGCACGCCAGACTCGTTAACCCACTGACGAAGGTAGCGCAGACCCTCTTCATTAATGTTGAAGCGTGCGGCCAGCACGGGAACATCCAGCAACGCCAGGACATCTTCGGAGATAAATCGGCTATCCGGCAGTGAAAGCAGAGTGATAAACGCCTGCAATACCGGATGCGACTGGCGGGCACGACGGTCAGATATCGCGTAAGGCAGGTACCGTTCCCCCGTCGCGCTGCCAAAGACGGCCTGAATAAAGGGACTGTAGGTGTCAATATCCGCCACCATCACCACGATATCGCGTGGCGTCAGATCGGGATCCTCCTGCAGCATCGCCAGCAGCTGGTCGTGAAGCACTTCGACCTCACGCTGCGGGCTGTGGCAAACGTGGATCGTGACGCTGCGATCGTCAGGATCCAGTTTTCGCTTATTGTCGCTGCGTTCGAACTCGTTCGCCGTCACGCCCATGACGGCGCGGTTTTCCAGATCCAGAATATCTAACTGAATATTATGCAGCAGGCAGTCCGGGGCGATCTCAACAAAGGCATCCACATCACCTTCACCTGAGGAAGTGATGTCTGAAAGCATGTGAATGTAGTCACGCCCCAGCTTCCCCCACGAGGCAAGCAGCGGATTGGGCAGGTTCTGGATACCGTCTTCATCGAAAAGCTGCCCGGCCGTCGAGCCGTCTTTAAACAGCGGGATGGATCGTTCTTCAAAAAGGCGCTTTCTTTGGCGAGTTACCAGCCGTGCAAGCCAGCGTTCGTCGAGAATATCCCCCCAATACTGTCGGCAGGGGTTGGTAAACAAAATATGAATATCGATATGTTTACCCAGCGCATTCAGCGCCTTCAGATAGACAGGGGGTAATGCAGATATCCCGCAGATAAAAACGCGTGACGGCAGTCGGGCCGGGCGTTCCGACCCATTTTCAAGTATCGAGATAAACCGATCGTAGAGATTGGCACGGTGCCACTTAGGCTGGCCCAGCCTCTCGGTATGCTCCACCAGCGCTTTCCACAGCGGGGCCTGCCATATTTGCGCCTCCGGCAGGCCTTCAACCAACTCGCCCGCTTCCCAACGAATTAACCAGTCAGAACGGTAAACAAGGTATTGGTCGTAGAGATCGGCAGTGCGCGACGCCAGCTGGAACAGCTTGCGCTTGTCGGTATCGTCATTGAGGTAGTGGCGCAGCATGGCAAATTCATCGTGCTGCAGCATTTCCGGCAGCAGCGCCATCAGCTTCCAGCTCATGGCCTGCTTGTTGAAGGCGCTCTGCTCCGGGATATCCGGCAAAACGCGGACAAACATCTCCCAGATGAAGCTCGCAGGCAGCGGGAAATCAATATTCGCGGCAATACCAAATTTGCGAGAAAGCGACATTTGCAGCCACTGCGCCATACCGGTGCTCTGCACCAGCACCATTTCAGGCTCAAAAGGATCGTCAAGCCGCTCGCGCTCAACGATAAACTCCATCAGTGCTTCCAGCACATCCAGACGATTTGAGTGGTAGACCCTTAACATAGACGCTCCCGACTACTGGCTAACCGGGCAATGCAGACGCGTTAACTCACCGCGCCGACCCAGAGGAGAAATAAGTGTAACCGTGATGCTGACACATCCTGCGAGCGTTGTCTGCCCCCGACTGGCCTGCCAGCCTGCCGGGAGAACATTTGTTGAGAGCTGAGACTGGTTCCAGGCATGGTGCCAGAGCTGGCGATACTGATTAAACACGATAAACCGCGCCGCCAGCGCCCGGTGGTACCCGGACAGTGCCGTCACGACCACCACCAGCAGCACCATCGCCAGCAGGACCTCAACCATGCTAAACCCTTTTTCTCTGCTCACGGCAGCTGACATAACGCGCGCTCCTTAAGGGGACAAAAATCGCTCCAGCCGTGAGGCGAAAAGCGAATTTTCCCGCCGACGATCTCTCCCGTGCGCCAGAGCAGCAGGTCGCTGTCACCGGCTATCAGCAGTACCCGCGCCTCGCTCAGCTGCCGCAAACACACCCGCCATGCCGATGTCGTTTTGCACTGGACTGGTGGCGCTGACGCCCAGCGCTGAACGCGTCCCCATTCAAGCGCGGACTGCACCGTCGCCTGTTGCTGAAGCGAGCGGCTCTCCCCGCCGACGAGCATAGTGAACGTTGTGAGCTGCTGATTGAGGCCCGTCAGGATCAGGGTACCGAGCACCAGTAAAAGCAGGACCAGCGCCAGCGAAGACATCCCGCGTTGACGGCTCACAGGTTATACCCCGTGACCGTATACAACGCCTGCCAGGGTTCCCCTTTTTCATCTTTACGCCTCGCGGCCAGTTCGATATTCAGCTCTGGCGCAAAACCGGCATGTTCGACTCTCCTCACCACAAAGTGTGCTATCGCAAGCCTGTCCGGGTCCGTGAGCTTTTCCCACCCTTTTCCTTCACACGACGTCGCGCCACGCAGGGTTTCCAGCGCCCCCGATTCCAGACGAAAACCGGTGCTGTCATTTTCTGACGCGCTGCTATCCCAGTCGCCGTTACTGTTGGCATCCCACCGCGCAATGATGCAGCGCCCCTGCCTGCCGATCGTCAGCGCCTGTCCCTGGCAATTTCCCGCGCAGTACCCTGCACGCTGAAGCTGTTTGCCGAGGGCGAACAGGCGTTGCCAGACCTCTTCTTCCAGCTCTCGCTGGGCAGATTGCAGTGATACCGCCCGCTGCAATCCGGGCAAAAAGCGCGATGCGCTTATCAATAACAGGCTGCTGATGGCCGTAGCAATCAGCACTTCGGTAAGCGAAAAGCCGCCCTGTCTCATCGACATTGTCCTCCCTCGGAGACCTTACACATCCTGATGCGCCCTCCGTCTGAAACGATAATCAGCCAGTCTCCGGCACGACTTTGAACGCGTATCCGCCCTGCCCATGCCGTATCCCGTAATCCATAGAACCCCAGCGACGGCGTGACCTCGCCGATCGCGACCTCAGGCCAGAGGGGGAGCAGCACAAAGGGACTGTCCTTCTCACAGCCCTGCACGGCAGAGCTCACCAGACAGTCCCTGTCGCCAACCCGCTGACGGGTGATTTGATGGTCGCGGTTGTGGCGGTTGGCATGGTTGCGCAGAAACAGCAGGTAATCTCGCACCTGACTGGCGGTTTGCCACAGCCGCTGATGCCGTTGCCAGCTGTCCCAGCCGTACAGACCTGAAGCGCTGAGGATAACGACAAGCGAAACAGCGACCAGCGTTTCGATAAGCGTAAAACCGTTCTCTTTTTTCATACCGGGAGTGTGGCGAAGCGCCGTGAACATGACGAGCATCGGATTATCGTTTTACGAGGCGTCATCCGCAGAATTGGGAGGGTTGCAGCGCGTTGCACGCTTTCTGGATAGCGCTTCGGGAAACGGGAGAAAGGCGAAAAAAAACCGGCGCTAAACAGCACCGGTTGTGTCAGGCTTTACCGCATCAGATAGCGACAGGCGCTTTGATGCCCGGATGGGGGTCGTAGCCCTCAATCTCGAAATCTTCAAAGCGGTAATCGAAGATGGATGCCGGTTTGCGTTTGATAATCAGCTTCGGCAGCGCACGCGGTTCGCGGGTTAGCTGGAGATGCGTCTGTTCCATATGGTTGCTGTAGAGATGGGTATCCCCACCGGTCCAGACGAAATCACCCACTTCCAGGTAGCACTGCTGCGCCATCATGTGAACTAACAGCGCATAGCTGGCAATGTTAAACGGCAGGCCGAGGAACACGTCACAGGAGCGCTGGTAGAGCTGGCAGGAGAGCTTGCCGTCAGCGACATAGAACTGGAAGAACGCGTGGCACGGCGCCAGCGCCATTTTATCCAGCTCGCCGACGTTCCAGGCGGAAACGATGATGCGGCGCGAGTCTGGATCGTTTTTCAGCTGGTTCATCACGGTGGTGATCTGGTCAATATGGCGGCCATCAGGCGTGGGCCATGCGCGCCACTGCTTGCCGTAAACGGGGCCCAGGTTGCCGTTCTCGTCTGCCCATTCGTCCCAGATGGAGACGTTATTTTCGTGCAGATACGCAACGTTAGTATCGCCTTGCAGGAACCAGAGCAGTTCATGAATGATCGAGCGCAGGTGGCAGCGCTTTGTCGTCACCAGCGGGAAGCCTTCTTGCAGGTTGAAGCGCATCTGGTGGCCAAAAATGGAGAGCGTACCGGTACCGGTGCGGTCATTTTTCGGCGTGCCCTCATCGAGCACTTTTTTCATCAATTCAAGATACTGTTTCATGGTTCCTCAGGAAAGTTGTTGCTGTGGACGACGACGATACGCCCAAATCATCATAATGGCACCCGCGACGATCATCGGAATGGAGAGGATCTGCCCCATGCTGATGTACTGTACCCACTCGCCGGTAAACTGGGCGTCAGGCTGGCGGAAGAATTCGACGATGATGCGGAACGCGCCATAGCCAATCAGGAACAGCCCGGAAACAGCCCCCATCGGACGTGGCTTGCGGATAAACAGGTTGAGGATGATAAACAGCACCACGCCTTCCAGCGCCAGCTCGTACAGCTGGGACATATGGCGCGGCAGCACGCCGTAGGTATCGAAAATGGACTGCCACTCAGGGTGCAACGGCAACAGCGCCATGTCTTCCGCGCGCGACCCCGGGAACAGCATGGTAAAGGAAACGCTCGGGTCGACACGCCCCCACAGCTCACCGTTGATGAAGTTGCCCAGACGGCCTGCCCCGAGACCAAACGGGATCAGCGGTGCGATAAAATCGGAAACCTGGAAGAAGTTGCGTTTGGTGCGTTTGGCAAAAATCACCATCACCAGAATCACCCCAATCAGGCCGCCGTGGAAGGACATGCCGCCGTCCCAGACGCGGAACAGATAGAGAGGGTCATTCAGGAATACCGGGAAGTTATAGAACAGCACATACCCAATACGGCCACCGAGGAATACGCCGAGGAAGCCCGCATAGAGCAGGTTTTCAACTTCGTTTTTAGTCCAGCCGCTGCCAGGACGGCTGGCGCGACGGCCAGCGAGCCACATGGCAAAAATGAAGCCCACCAGGTACATCAGACCGTACCAGTGAAGCGAAACAGGTCCTACTGAGAAAATGACCGGATCAAATTCCGGAAAATGCAGATAACCACTGTTCATCTGTCACCACAAGATGTTGTTATTCCGCTGAAAGTGGACAGCGGTAGAAATGCGATTCTGCCGTAAGCAGAGGCTCCAAAGTTGCGAATCATAGCACAAGGCGGGCGCGGAGGATGCGCCCGAGATGTAAAAGATGTGTATAGGGTTTTATGCGCGCTGGTGCCCTCTCCCACAGGGAGAGGGAGAAAGGCTTTAGCGGCCGCCGCGGATCAGACCGCCCATACCGCGTCGTTCCATAAACGCCGCGACCTGATGACGGACCTCCGCTGCCAGCTGCGCCTCAAGGCTACGCTCTGCCAGTTCTCGGGCATCATTGATGTCAATATGCCGCAACAGATACTTCACGCGGGCAACAGCGCGACCGTTCATCGACAGATGGCGGTACCCCAGACCAATCAGGATCGCAACGCACATGGAGTCCCCGGCCATTTCACCGCACAGGCGTAAATCAATGCCGTACTGCTCCGCTTCACGGGCAATCATCGCTAAGGCGCGAATGATCGCCGGATGCAGGCTATCGTAGATACTGGCGACGCGGGTGTTGTTACGGTCGACGGCCAGAATATATTGCGTCAGGTCGTTCGTGCCGACAGAGATAAAATCAACCCGGTTCGCCAGCTGCGGCAGCATAAAGACCATAGACGGCACTTCAAGCATGACGCCGATCCGCGGTTTCGGAATCGCATAACCGATCATCTCTTCCACTTCACGGCCTGCACGTTCGATCAACCGACGCGCTTCGTCGATCTCGTCGATGCTGGTGACCATCGGCAGCAGGATGCTGAGATTGCCCGTCGCCGCGTTGGCGCGGAGCATCGCGCGCACCTGGATCAGGAAGATCTCAGGCTGGTCGAGCGTAATGCGGATCCCACGCCAGCCAAGGCAGGGGTTCTCTTCGCTGATCGGCATATAGGGCAGCTGTTTATCCGCCCCGACGTCCAGGGTTCGCAGGGTGACAGGTTTGTCGTTAAACATTTGCAGCATGCCCTGATACTGCGCCACCTGCTCCTCTTCAGAGGGGAAACCGCTTTGCAGCATGAACGGGATTTCAGTGCGGTACAGGCCAATGCCGTCGATGCGGCTGCCCAGCTTCTCTTCATGCTCAGGGCTTAAACCGGCGTTGAGCATGACTTTGATCCGCTCACCGCTCTTAAGCTGGGCGGGCAGGTTAACGTCATCTTCCGCCAGCTTGCTTAATTCATTCTCTTCGCTGATAAGACGCTGGTATTCCTGGAGCAGAACCGGCTCAGGATCGACCAGTAGCTCACCGCGATAGCCGTCGACCACCAGCGTACGGCGATGAAGCACCGACGGCTGAATGTCCGCCCCCATAACGGTAGGGATACCCAGCGCGCGCACCATAATGGCGGCGTGCGAGTTGGCGGCACCATCGCGCACCACCACACCAGCCAGCCTGTCCTGCGGCAGTTCAGCCAGCGTCGTTGCTGAGAGTTCATCGGCGACCAGAACAAACCGTTTTGGCCAGGCGTTCGGCCCCTGAATGGTGTCATCAAGATGGAACAGCAGGCGCTGCCCCAGGGCGCGCAGGTCGCCTGCGCGCTCTTTCAGGTAACCGTCGGTCAGTGCCGCAAATTGATCGGCAAATTTTTCGATGACCTTCTTAACCGCCCACTCCGCGACCGAGCCTTTATCCACTTCCGCAAAAAGCTCACGGCGCAGGCGCGCATCGGAAAGCAGGTGCGAATAGAGGTCAAAGATGGCCGCCGTCTCTTTTTGCGCGCCTGCGGCAAAGCGTTTGCTGTAGCGACGAAATTCATTCGCGGCCTCTTCCAGCGCGGCGGTAAGACGCTCGCGCTCCAGCGCTTCATCAAGCGTTGAGGCTTCGTAAACCTGCTCCATGAGCGGCAGCGTGGCATCCATCCAGCCTTCAGCAATCGCTACGCCTGGCGAGGCCGGAAGGGCACGAATGCGCGTATGGCGATACTGGCCAAAGAGCGCGGCAAGCTGAGACTGGGAGAGGATCGCCGCCATCTGCGTAGCCAGCGTGACGAGGAATGACTCCTCGCTTTCGTCGTACTGACGTAGCTCACGCTGCTGGACAACCAGCACGCCGAGAAGCTGGCGACGCTGGATAATCGGCACGCCAAGGAAAGCGCGGAAGCGCTCTTCTTTTACGGAAGGAATGTATTTAAAGCTGGGGTGTTTTTGCGCGTCAGCAAGGTTTATGGGTTCAGCCAGTCGCCCAACCAGACCCACGATACCTTCATCGAATGCGAGCGTAACGGTGCGTCCACGCGGTTTTTTCAAACCACGGGTCGCCATCAGGTAATAGCAGCGCCGATCGTGGTCGGCCAGATACACCGAACAGACCTCGGTCTCCATCGCAAGACAGATGTCGGTGACCAGAATATTCAGCGCCTCGTTCAGACGCGGCGCGCTGGCCACCTTCTCGACTATTTCTCGCAAGCGGGTGAGCATGATTTGCGTAGCTTAACCTCTTTTACGTCGCCAGGCAGGTGCGCTCTGCGGCTTAGGCGGGATCTCCTGAAGCTGCATCACCACACTTGCAAACTCTTTCATCACCCTACGGTAAACATCGCGCTTAAATGACACGACCTGACGAACAGGATACCAATAGCTCACCCAGCGCCAGCCATCGAACTCCGGCGTACTGCTGGTTTGCATATTGATGTCTGAATCGTTGCCCACCAACTGCAACAGAAACCACTTCTGTTTCTGGCCGATACAAACCGGCTTTGTGTCCCAACGCACCAAACGTTTCGGTAACTTGTAACGCAACCAGTTGCGGGTCGAAGCCAGGATGCGAACATCTTTTCGGCTCAAACCGACCTCTTCAAAAAGCTCCCGGTACATCGCTTGTTCTGGGGACTCTCCAGGATTGATCCCGCCTTGCGGGAACTGCCAGGAGTGCTGACCATATCGACGGGCCCACATCACCTGGCCCTGACGATTACAAATTACTATTCCTACGTTTGGGCGGTAGCCATCGTCATCAATCACCGGACTACCCCAAACTAAACCTTATATATGAATGATTGTTTCACACTACAGGGAGGCGGTAAACCACTCTCTTACAGGCCTGCAACCTAATAACAATTGAATAACTCACAAATATGTGCGGAGTTATAAACAGATATGAGACAGCAAAGGGAATTTTATTCACCTTTTCTGTGGATATAGTTGTGAAGAAGTGTCTGATTACCGATGAACAACCTCAAGCACCACAAAACGTCTTTTTATACCCCACTCCATTAATATGATTATTTTCATATGGTTATACGCATTGAGATAAACAAAAAACTGATTAGCGTGACGATCGTCACATCAGGGATCGTCGCACTGATGAAAGATCGAACAGCGTCGGTTTTATCCACAGATTGTGCCAATAAGTTAGTCACAATTTGTTTGAAAATTCGATTTTCATCGCACGTCAAGGCTGTAAATGGAAACAGTAGTCAGGGTTATGCCCAGTTATCCCATTTTTCTGTGGATAACATGGTGTAAGATCCTGTTCATTGTCAGTGACCAGATTTGAACAACCGGTTTTCTCACCCAGGCGGAACGATTTCAGACCAATAAAAAATCCTATAAATCATAGAGATGTCATATTGGTACAGAAATAGTTAAACTCTATCCACAGGGGACAATTTCTTCGTTTATTTTTTAATCAAAAGGTTACCGTCATGCACCCGCTTACACCCTTGCTCTCACCGCCGTCCAGCGAGAGCCAGTTGCTACTGCAGGCACAGCGTCTGGCTGGCTTTTCGCTTGGCGAGCTGGCGGCAATGGCCGGGCTTCCGATCCCAAAGGATCTGAAGCGGGATAAAGGCTGGATCGGTATGCTGCTGGAGCTGTGGCTGGGTGCCAGCGCAGGGAGCAAACCCGAGCAGGATTTTGCAGCCCTTGGCGTGGAGTTAAAAACCATCCCTGTAGACCGCCAGGGCAAGCCGCTTGAGACCACCTTCGTCTGCGTTGCGCCATTAACCGGCAATACCGGCGTAACCTGGGTAACCAGCCACGTTCGCCATAAGCTGAAGCGCGTATTGTGGGTACCGGTTGAGGGTGAGCGTCAGATCCCCCTGGCCGACCGACGCGTTGGCGCGCCGCTGCTCTGGAGCCCTGACGAGGATGAGGAGCATCAGCTGCGTCTGGACTGGGAGGAGCTGATGGACATGATTGTGCTTGGGCAGGTAGAGCGTATCACCGCCCGACACGGAGAAGTATTACAGCTGCGTCCGAAAGCGGCCAACAGTAAAGCACTTACCGAGGCAATCGGCGCGCAGGGCGAGCCTATCCTGACGTTGCCGCGCGGTTTTTATCTCAAAAAGAATTTCACCGGTGCACTACTCGCACGTCATTTCCTGTTGAAAACATAGTTTTTTACTTATTTTGAGAGCTCTCGAACATAATCGACTGCTTTTTAAGATTTTACCGCTTCCTCAAGTCGCCATATCGGGTTAATACTAGATTATGATTTGATACAAGCCAGATGAGGACGATAACGATGAAAAAATGGGCAGTGTTAGTGTCAGCAGTCGGTTTAGCGTTTGCTGTATCGGGCTGTAGCAGCGATTACGTCATGGCGACAAAAGATGGTCGAATGATCCTGACCGACGGCAAACCCGAAGTCGACGATGATACCGGTCTGGTCAGCTACCGCGACCAGGAAGGCAATAAAATGCAGATCAATCGCGACGAAGTCTCGCAAATTATCGAGCGATAAACAGAGAGAGGTCAGTCGCTTGCTGGCCTTTTTGATTTTTTTCTTCCCCTTTTGCTTCCCCTCTGCCATGTTTATATTCCTTTGTCGGGCACGGCCTGACGCGGTCTATAAGTCTACTGAGGAAGCCGGCTATGCATTATCACCGTATCCCCCACAGCGCTCTGGAAATTAGCCAACTGGGGTTGGGCACGATGACATTTGGTGAACAAAACAGCGAAGCCGATGCCCATGCACAACTCGATTACGCCGTCAGCCAGGGCGTTAACCTGATTGATGTCGCAGAGATGTACCCTGTTCCGCCACGTCCTGAGACGCAGGGACTTACCGAAACCTACGTCGGTAACTGGCTGGCAAAACGCGGCAACCGTGAAAAGCTGGTAATTGCCTCCAAAGTCAGTGGCCCCGCGCGCAACAACGATACCGGGATCCGCCCGAACCAGATCCTCGATCGCAAAAATATCCGCGCCGCGCTGGACGCCAGCCTCAAGCGTCTGCAAACCGACTATCTCGACCTCTACCAGGTGCACTGGCCGCAGCGGTCAACCAACTGCTTTGGTAAGCTCGGCTACAGCTGGAATGAGAGCGCCCCCACCGTGACGCTGCTGGAAACGCTGGAAGCGCTGACCGAATGCCAGCGTGCGGGAAAAATCCGCTACATTGGTGTCTCTAACGAAACGGCTTTTGGGGTCATGCGCTATCTGCACCTGGCGGATAAGCACGATCTGCCGCGTATCGTGACTATTCAGAACCCGTACAGCCTGCTTAACCGCAGCTATGAAGTGGGTCTGGCCGAAGTGACGCAGTATGAAGAGGTGGAGCTGCTCGCCTACTCCTGTCTCGGCTTCGGCACGCTGACGGGGAAATACCTGAACGGTGCGAAACCGGCCGGTGCGCGTAATACCCTCTTTAGCCGCTTTACCCGCTACAGCGGCGAGCAGACGCAGAAAGCCGTTGCCGCCTATGTGGATATCGCGAAGCGTCACGGTCTTGACCCTGCGCAGATGGCGCTGGCCTTCGTGCGTCGTCAGCCGTTTGTTGCCAGTACCCTGCTGGGCGCAACCACGATGGAACAGCTGAAAACCAATATTGAGAGTTTCCATCTGAACCTGAGTGAAGAGGTGCTAGCGGAGATTGAAGCGGTGCATCAGGTTTATACTTATCCAGCACCGTAGCCTGATACTTTTGCCCGGTGGCGCTACGCTTACCGGGCCTGCAGGTGCGCAAACCCAGGCCGGGTAAGGCGAAGCCGCCACCCGGCTATATATCAACGGCGACGTTGCCAGAGCCATAATGCAGCAATCGCAATCGCAAACAGCCCGCCAAACCCGACGCCAATCCCCACCACCGGCACACCCACTTTTACCGCCAGCGAGTAGAGTCCCAGCATTAACAGCATCGCCAGGTTTTCACCCAGATTTTGTACCGCGATGGCATTCCCCGCCCCGACGGTTTGCTTGCCCCGTTCCTGCAGTAACGCGTTCAGCGGCACCACGAAGAAGCCCCCCAGAATACCAATCAGGATCAGGAGGGCATAAGCAGGCAATAACGCATGCTGCAGCGAGAAAATCAGCACCACCACGCCAATCAGGATCCCTGCTGGCATGCAGCGTGCTACCGTCTCGAGCGTCACCAGCTTCGCCGCCGCGCCTGCCCCCACAACAATGCCGATGGCCACCATCGCATTAAGATAGGTCGGCGTCGCGTTGTCCGTAATGCCCAGCGCCACCGGCACCCACAGGACCAGCAGGAAGCGCAGCGTAACGCCCGCGCCCCAGAACATACTGGTCCCCAGCAGGGAGAAACGCGTTTCACCGTTACGCCACAGCACGCGGCAGGCATTAAAGAAGCTGCCGGTCATTGGTTTAACGCGCCAGGACTGGCCCGGGCGAGCCACCGGCAGCTTCGGAATAAACAGGTTCGCCACGACCGCCCCGCCATACACCACCGCACACGCGCCCAGTGCAGCCAGCACATGCCAGTCGGCCAGCACGCCGCCCGCGACGGATCCGAGCAGAATAGCGGCAATGGTTGACGATTCCATCAGGCCGTTGGCTTTCACCAGCTTATCCCCCGTGGTCAGCTCGCCGAGGATGCCGTACTTCGCCGGCGAGTAGGCGGCGGCCCCAATGCCCACCAGCGTATAGCCAATAAACGGATTGAAGCCAAAGCAAATGCTGGCCGCCCCCAGCAGCTTGAGGCCGTTGGCAAACATCATTACCCGGCCTTTCGGGAAGCTGTCCGCCACCTGCCCCACAAATGGAGCAAAAATAATGTAAGCGCCGACAAACACCATCTGCAGGATCGGCTGACTCCAGTCGGGGTAAAACTCGGCTTTCAGCAGCGCCAGCGTGGCAAACAGCAGCGCGTTATCACCGAACGCAGAGAGAAACTGCGCGGCGATGACGGCCATCATGCCTTTCGACCTGAGGGATGTGTTAGTGTGTACTGACTCACGCATTTTGCTGTTCCGCCTCTTCAACCATGCCTTTCAGGGTCACGAAATCGGGCTTCCCGCTGCCCAGCACCGGGAGCTGTTTCAGGTAGCGAATATCGCGCGGCACGGCCAGTTCAGGAATACCGTGTTCGCGTGCATAGCTCAGTAATCTGTCGCGCTTAAGCTCACTGTCGGTCGTAAACAGTACCAGCGCCTCACCTTTGCTGGCATCGCTCTTCACGACGGTAGCGTGCATCTTCTCGGCGGACACGGCCGTCGCCAGTTGCTCTACCATTTCCAGAGAGACCATTTCGCCGGCAATTTTGGCGAAGCGTTTTGCGCGTCCCTGGATCTGTACAAAGCCTTGTTCATCAAAGCGGACAATATCACCGGTGTCGTACCAGCCGGTTTCAACCTCGCCGTTGACGTTCTCCGCCGTCGGCGCTTCCAGCACGCCCGGATTTTCCACGCGCAGATACCCGTTCATCACGTTTGGCCCTTTGAGCTGCAGACGGCCGCCGTCCTCTATGCCCGGCACCGCCAGCAGACGCGCGTCCATCCCCGGCAGAATGCGGCCAACCGTTCCCGGTTTCGCCGCCATCGGCACGTTAATCGAGACCACGGGCGCACACTCGGTCACGCCATAGCCTTCGAGGATGCGCAGGCCAAACTTGTCCTGCCAGATCTGCCGCGTGCTCTCCTGCAGTTTTTCCGCGCCAGCCACCACATACCGCACGCGATAGAAGTCATACGGATTGGCGAAACGCGCATAGTTCCCCAGGAAGGTAGAGGTCCCGAACAGCACGGTGCAGTTACGGTCATACACCAGCTCCGGCACGATGCGGTAATGCAGCGGGCTTGGGTAAAGGAACACTTCTGCACCGGTCAGGAGCGGCGTGAACAGCCCCACCGTCAGGCCAAAGGAGTGGAACAGCGGCAGCGCCGACATAAAGCGGTCGTTCGCGGTAAAGTCGGCGATGCTTTTAATCTGCTCGACGTTCGCCAGAATGCTCTTGTGGCTGTGGACGACGCCTTTCGGGTTGCCCTCCGATCCCGACGTGAAGAGGATAATCGCGTCATCTTCCGGCTGCTGTTTGACCTGGGCCAGACGCGGCATCAGCAGATGCGCAAAAATCCACAGCTTGTCGCCGGTGGTCACGTCCGCTTTCAGATCTTCCAGGAAGACCCAGCGCACCTGAGTGAGCTGCTCGGGAAGATGCCAGAGCTTGCCTTTGTCCAGGAACTGGCGGGAGGTGAATACGGTATTGATTTGCGCAGCGGTTATCGCGCTGGTCAGCCCCTTCACGCCCGCCGTGTAGTTCATCATCGCCGGAATACGGCCCCGGGAAACCGCACCGAAAATCACCGCCGCGCTGATGCCCGCGTTAGGCAGCATCAGGCCTATCTTTTCGCCCTTTTTGCTGTACTTCTCCAGAATACGGCCCACAAACAGGGTTTTGGTCAGCAGCTTGCGATAGGTATCCGGGGTAAAGTTAATGTCTTCGATGCAGTTTTTCTTCGCGCCATAGCGGTACTGCGCGGAAAGCAGGGATTCGTAGAGCGTTTCGCGCGGGCGCACGGCCATACGCGCTTCCATCATGATCTGATGCAGCATTTCCCCGGCGATTTTACGGCGATCGCGGGCACGCGGCGCGTCGGGCATCGGTAACGACGTTGGCGGCAGAATATGCAGCGTGATTTTGGGGAACAGACGCTGCTTCACCAGCCCCTTGAGACGGCTGAAATGGGTCAGTTCCGCGCCTTCAATACGCAGCGGCACAACGGTCGCTTTTGACTTCGCCGCAACAAACCCCGCGCCGTCGTAGATTTTCATCAGCGAACCGGTCACGGAGATCCGTCCTTCAGGGAAAATGACCACCGGACGCCCCTGCTCGACCAGACGTACCAGATGCTTAATCATCATCGGCTTTGTCGGGTCGAGCGGCACAAAATCAATCAGCGGCGAGAGCCAGCGCATGTACCATTGCTGGCTGATGGAGGTATACACCGCAAACACCGGACGCACGGGCAAAAACAGCGCCAGCAGGATGCCGTCTATAAAGGAAACATGGTTTGGTGTGATCAAAACGCGTTCGCCGCTAAGCGCCCGGGTGTCGCCAGTGATGCGGATGCGAAAAAGAATACGGAAAAGCGTACGGAAGAACCCAAATAGCATCTCAACTCCCTTTGCCAGCCAGTGTGGAGGGTTATTAGTAAATGGTGGCAGATTACACGAGAAGTGATAAGGGAGCGACAGCAAAAGTGGAGGCGAAAAAAAACCTGCGCATCCGCGCAGGTTGGTGCAAGAGATGAGTACGAAACCGTACTAGGAATTCTCACCAATCAATACCTCTGGGATCTCAACTGTATCAACCTCTTTAACGCACTTGCTATCGGACAATCGCAACAGCCTGAGGCAAAGTGTAACTAAAGGTTCAGATTCACATTTTTCAGACATGACTGGGCGTGTAACGATTACACCGCCAGGGGTGTGCTGCGTCACGTTTGTGGAGAGCGGAAATCCGCTCCCCTTGAATGCACGCCGCTTTTCCGCAACACTATTTGGTGTGTAAACGCTTACCCCCAATAAGAAGGTAATGAATGGCGACAATAAAGGATGTGGCCCGTCTGGCTGGCGTGTCGGTGGCAACCGTCTCGCGCGTGATTAATGATTCACCAAAGGCCAGTGACGCATCACGTCAGGCGGTACAAAGCGCCATGGAATCCCTGAATTATCATCCCAATGCCAACGCTCGCGCGCTCGCCCAACAGTCCACAGAAACGATTGGTCTGGTGGTGGGCGATGTTTCTGATCCCTTTTTCGGCGCCATGGTGAAAGCGGTTGAACAGGTTTCCTATCAGACAGGCAATTTTTTGCTGATCGGCAATGGCTATCATAACGAACAAAAGGAACGCCAGGCCATTGAACAGCTGATCCGCCACCGCTGCGCGGCGCTGGTGGTTCACGCCAAAATGATCCCGGATGCCGAACTGATTCACCTGATGAAGCAGATGCCCGGAATGGTGATTATCAACCGTATCATTCCCGGCTTTGAGAAACGCTGTGTGGCCCTCGACGACCGCTACGGCGCCTGGCTTGCCACGCGGCACCTGATTCAGCAGGGCCATACCCGGATTGGCTATCTCTGTTCCAATCACCCCATTTCTGATGCGGAAGACCGTCTGCAGGGCTACTACGATGCCCTGCGTGAAAACGGGCTGCCGTGTAATGACCGTCTGGTGGCCTACGGTGAACCGGACGAGAGCGGCGGTGAACAGGCCATGACCGAACTGCTGGGCCGCGGACGGAATTTCACGGCGGTTGCCAGCTATAACGACTCTATGGCCGCAGGGGCAATGGGGGTGTTGAATGACAACGGAATTGAGGTACCGGCAGAAATTTCGCTGATTGGCTTCGACGACGTGCTGGTCTCCCGCTACGTTCGCCCGCGTCTGACCACCGTGCGCTACCCGATCATCACCATGGCAACGCAGGCCGCCGAGCTGGCGCTAGCGCTGGCTGAACAGCGCCAGCCGCCGGAAATTACCCATCTGTTTAGCCCGACGCTGGTCCGTCGTCACTCCGTTGCGTCGCCTGCAGAAGCACAGAGCGAATAACGGTAGAGATGCACTCGCGTGTTGGGGTATTCCAGCCCATCACCGATATACTGCCAGCCGTAACGTTCGTAAAAGTCGCGGCAGGCAGACCAGAGATGGAGCTCCTCATACCCGGACTGCGCGGCGTAAGTGATAACATGCCGCTGAAGTTCTCCCGCAAGCCCCTTGCCTCGCGCCGCGTCGTCAACGTAGAGCGCCGCCAGCCACGGACAGAGATCCTGACGGGTGATCAAATCGCAGCGCCAGAGTCCCACCGTGCCAAGAAGCTGTTCGCCGTCAACGGCAATAAACGTCAACGGTAATGCCCCAGGCGTCTGGCTGTGCTCAACAATGCTGTGGAAAAATTCCCGAGGAAGCCCTTCGCCAAAGGCCTGCCAGATCCAGTCGGTAACCTGCTCTGCGAAGTGTGGTGCCTTGTAAAGCGGGAGGATGACAGCCTTATTCATGTTTCACCTGCATTTTCTCATGTATTTACTGGCCTGATGCTCCAGCCCGGTTCGGTGATTATCTTACCAGAGTCAGGCTATTGAGTTTGACTTCAGGCTGGCCGGACGAATCGTTACCAAAAAGCGTGATCGTGGCAGAGTTTTTGCGCTTCCCGCATCGCTTATACGGCATAAGCTCTGTGGTAAACTGCAGATCGTTACGTGGAAGCAGGAATATAGAATGGCAACAATGCTGGATGTATCACTGCGCGCGGGCGTGTCGAAGGCCACGGTATCGCGCGTGCTGAACGGCACAGGTCAGGTAAAAGAGAGTACGCGTCAGCAGGTGTTTGCTGCGATGGAAGAGCTGGGCTATCGCCCGAACTTTCTCGCGCGCTCGCTGGCTAACCAGACCAGCAACAGCATTGGTCTGGTCGTCTCGACCTTTGACGGCTTTTATTTTGGCCGCCTTCTCCAGCAGGCGTCGCGGCAGACCGAAACTCACGGGAAACAGCTGATCGTCACCGACGGTCACGACGCGCCGGAACAGGAAGAGCAGGCGGTGCAGATGCTGGCCGATCGCCAGTGCGACGCCATCGTGCTTTACACGCGCTACATGAGCGAAAAAGCGATCGTCAAACTGATGAACACCGTGAAAACGCCGCTGGTGGTCATTAACCGTGAAGTGAGCCAGGCGCCGGATCGCTGCGTGTTCTTCGAACAGCAGGATGCCGCGTTTAAGGCCGTGGATTACCTGATCGGCCAGGGTCATCGGGAGATCGCCTGTATCACCGTCCCGATCCACACTCCCACGGGTAAAGCGCGGCTGATGGGCTATCGCAAGGCGCTGGAAAAGCATGGTATCCGTCTGGACGAGCGTCGGATAAAGTACGGCGATGCAGGAATGACGCGGGGATACGAGCTTTGCAAGGAATTGATTGCCGACGGAGTATCGTTTAGCGCCCTGTTTGCCTGTAACGACGATATGGCGCTGGGGGCGTCCAAAGCGTTGCACCAGGCGGGGCTGAAAATCCCGCAGGATATCTCCCTGTTCGGCTTTGACGATGCCCCAAGCGCGAAATGGCTGGAGCCTGCGCTCTCGTCGGTTTATCTGCCCATCGACAATATGATTGTCACCGCCATCGATCAGGCGATCCGGCTGGCAAGAAACCAGCCGGTCGATGCCATCCCGCCGTTTACCGGCACGCTGGTGTTACGCGATTCGGTCACAACGGGGCCGTACTTTCATCAGATGAGTTCTAAAGCCAGCAGTTCCTGAATGGTCTGGCGACGGCGTATCAGCCGCGCCTTGCCATTATCAAACAGCACTTCCGGCAGCAGCGGGCGGCTATTGTAGTTAGAGGACATAGACGCCCCGTAGGCACCGGTGTCGTGCAGCACAAGATAATCACCCGGTTTGACCTCTGGCAGCGCGCGGGTCTCCACTTTGCCGCCCTCCTGCTGGGTAAACACGTCACCCGATTCGCACAGCGGCCCCGCAACGACCGTCTCAACGCGCGGCGCCTGCGTTAAATCGCGGCCGTCGGCAGCCAGGGCGGTAATGTGGTGATAGCTGCCGTACATGGACGGACGCATCAGGTCGTTAAAGCCTGCATCAATCAAGACGAAGTGGCGAGACCCCATCTCTTTCACGCTGCGGACCTGAGAAACCAGCACGCCGGCTTCCGCCACCAGGAAACGACCCGGCTCAATTTCCAGCTTCACCGCGTGGCCCAGATGCGCGGCAATTTGATCGCGCGCGGCGCTCCACAGACCGTAATAGTGATCGGTATCGATCGCCTCTTCCCCTTCGCGATAAGGAATGGAGAGACCACCGCCCGCAGAGATCGCCTCCAGATCCTGACCGAAGTCGACAACCTGACGCACCATCGCGCCGCACACCTGTTCCAGGTGGCCGTAATCCACCCCAGAGCCAATGTGCATATGAATGCCCACCAGCTTCAGGTTGTAGCGCTGTAACACCTCCAGCGCGGCAGGCATGTCGGCATACCAGATCCCGTGCTTGCTGTTTTCGCCGCCGGTATTGGTTTTTTGGCTGTGGCCATGGCCAAAGCCCGGGTTTACGCGCAGCCAGACGCGGTGGCCGGGAGAAACCTGACCGAGCTGCTCGAGCATATCCACAGAACCGGCATTTACCGGGATCTGCAGTTCGTGAACACGCGCCAGCGTCGCATCGTCGATCACATCGGCAGTAAAGACGATCGCGTCGCTGTCGGCTTTCGGATCGTATCCGGCTACCAGCGCGCGCTCGATTTCGCCGAGTGAAACGGAGTCAACCTTCACGCCCTGCTCGCGCATCAGGCGCAGAATATGAATATTGGAGCAGGCCTTCTGGGCAAAACGCACCACGTCGAACTGATGCAGGGCGGCGATCTTCTCGCGGACGATCTGCGCGTCGTAGACCCACACCGGACAGCCAAACTCGGCAGGCAGGGGCAGCAGGTTGTCGGCGTTCAAATCGGTATCAGTCTGGTTCAGCGGGCGTGGCATGGTCTTCTCCGGATAAATGCGTTTTGATGATTACGCCACAGCGCAAGGGGAATAAAAAATATCGTTTTATCGCGAGTCTATGCAAAAATGATATGGTCACTTCTCTGCTTTCAGGTGCCCTATGCCCGCCGTCAATTTACGCCATATCGAGATTTTTCACGCCGTGATGACCACCGGCAATCTCACCGAAGCCGCACAGATGCTGCACACCTCGCAGCCGACGGTGAGCCGCGAGCTGGCGCGCTTCGAGAAAGTGCTGGGGCTGAAGCTGTTCGAACGCACCCGGGGCCGGCTTCACCCGACGGTACAGGGGTTACGCCTGTTCGAGGAAGTTCAGCGCTCCTGGTACGGGCTGGACAGAATAGTAAGTGCCGCGGAAAGCCTGCGCGAGTTTCGCCAGGGCGAGCTGTCGATTGTCTGCCTGCCCGTCTTTTCGCAATCCTTTTTGCCGATGCTGCTCCAGCCCTTTCTGGCCCGCTATCCTGAGGTCAGCCTCACCATCGTGCCGCAGGAATCACCTCTGCTTGAAGAGTGGCTTTCGGCACAGCGCCATGATTTAGGGCTAACCGAAACCCTCACCACCCCAGCGGGCACGGCGCGCACGGAGCTGCTCTCGTTAGATGAAGTGTGCGTTCTGCCCGCCGGGCATCGGCTTGCCGGTAAGGCGGTGCTCACGCCGGAGGATTTCCACGGGGAAAACTACATCAGCCTGTCGCAGACCGACAGTTACAGACAGCTGCTGGATACCCTGTTTGCAGAGCATCAGGTCAAACGGCGAATGGCGGTGGAAACGCACAGCGCGGCCTCGATTTGCGCGATGGTGCGTGCCGGCGTCGGCGTCGCGGTGGTCAATCCACTCACGGCGCTGGATTATGCGGGAAGCGGGATCGTCATCCGCCGCTTTGGCGTGTCCGTCCCGTTCACCGTGAGCCTTATCCGTCCGCTACACCGTCCGGCTTCCGCGCTGGTGGACGCTTTCACCGAACACGTCATGGAGCACGCGCGTCAGGTGGCGCTTCGCTTACCTGACCTGCAGGACCCACTATGACAGCATAAACGCCACGGCATCCGCAGCATGAATGGCGGTGGTATCAAAGACCGGAAGAGGGCTTCGCTCAACGGGTACCAGCAAACCGATCTCCGTGCAGCCGAAGATCACCCCTTCAGCCCCCTGCTGCGCGAGTTTTTCGATGACGCTGACGTAGAAGGCGCGGGAGGTTTCGCTGAAGGTGCCGAGACAGAGCTCGTCAAAGATAATCTGATTGATGCGCACCCGGTCTTCTTCTTCAGGGATCAGGCTTTCGATCCCAAACGCGCTGCGCAAACGCCCGCGATAGAAATCCTGCTCCATGGTGTAGCGCGTGCCCAGCAGCGCTACGCGGCGCATCCTTGATGCCGCAATTGCACGCCCGGTCGCGTCAGCGATATGCAGGAACGGCAGCGAGCAGCGGTTCTCAATATGCGATGCCACCTTGTGCATGGTATTGGTACAAAGCAATATCCCCTCGGCCCCAGCCCGCTCTAGCCCCAGCGCCGCCTGGGCCAGGATCGCCCCGGCTTTATCCCACTCGCCGCTCGACTGGCAGGCTTCGATTTCATGAAAATCAACGCTGTGCAGGAGCAGGCTTGCGGAGTGCAGACCACCCAGACGCTGTTTTACCCCTTCGTTAATCAGGCGATAATAAGGGATTGTCGATTCCCAGCTCATTCCACCTAACAGGCCGATCGTTTTCATCATCCCTCCTTTTCGTTGATTTCTTCTTTTAACACAACCGGTGCCAATAAAAAAAGGCGCTCTCTTGAGCGCCTTTTTAATCTGCAGGGTTTATTCCGTCACCGGCTCGGGGAGTGGATTACGGGTGAGCATCGCCTCGCGCAGTAAAACGCTACTGCAGGCAAACAGTGCCCCCAGGAGCGCCGCCAGAACGACAATCAGGGCCTTGCCTGGACCATCCTTTTTCACCGGCATGGAGGGAGAGAGCTGGTACCGGAATGGCTCAAGTTTAACATCCGCAAAGGAGAGCTTTTTCAACTGCGCCAGATAATATTCCCGGTTCTGGAAATCCGCATTCAGCTCGGTCACGTCCTTGAGATTTTTTTCAATCTGCAGCTTTTGCGCGATACCGTCAGCACCGAGCGCAACAGAGTAATCCGGATCATCTTTTACCGCCTGCCCGTTGCTGTAGACCGGCTTCTTGATGCCGGCGGCATTCGCGACTTCCAGGGAATAATTCAGCCGCTGCAGGTTGGTATTGTGAATATTGGTCAAACGGACGCGATCCAGCTCTAGCTGCTGCTCAACGACTTTCGTTTTCAGCGCGATCTGGTTGCGGATATTCTGCACTGTCTCTTTCTCAACAATAGCCGCGATATAATTGATGTATCCCTCCAGAACGGATTGCGCATCGCCTGCTGTCGGCGCAGTGAAGTTTAATGTCCAGGAGATATAGGGGGTTTTATCCGCGTCTTTTCCCTGATCGTTATTCACCGCTTTCATTCTGTCTGAGATATTGACTATCGCCCGATGCAGCTCAAGCGGATCCACCTCAGCGTCTTTAAGCTGCGACATCACGTAAGAAGAGGATTTCAGATACTCTTCAAGCAATGACTGCGACTGAAACTTTTTAATAAAAAGATCAAAGACTTCCGGACGGGTAATCTTCACGTCCACATCCAGCACCTGTAACGCCACCATCATCTGGCGCAGCGGGTTCCACTGCGACTGTTCTGCCGGGGTAATCACCGCTTTACTGGTCCATTTTTGCGGCAGCAAAAATGAAATGGCCAGCCCCACGAGAGCAAAAGCAAGGGTAATGGCAACGATGCGCTTTTTAGCCACCGCTAAAACCGCTAATAAACCTAAAAGATCTATTTCTTTAGCGTGTTCGTTACGGGTGGAATAATGGGGGAAATCAATATCTGTGCTTTTTTTGAAATCCATTTCTGACATAGGAATTCTTCTTTCTCTTGATGCTACGCATCTTTGTTCATTGATCGCTGTGGCTCAATAATACAATAGATTAAGAAAAATCCTAATTCTAAACACCATTATCTGACTACCCCTGCCAGAGTTAGTAGTGAGTTTCATCACGTTATGATTGTGATTAATCTCCCTTTCCACCTCCGGCATAGGTTAAACATGTAAACAGGCAATCCGATCACACGCCAATATTCCGCAGTTTCTCCCCGCCCATCAGCTTGCGCTCGATGTGTTCCAGCGTCACGCCTTTGGTTTCTGGAATCAGCCAGAACGTGACGCCAATAAATGCCACGTTCAGCACTGTATAGAGCCAGAACGTTCCCGCTGCACCAATCGCGTCCAGCAGCGTCAGGAAGGTCGCGCCGATGATCATGTTCGATACCCAGTTGGTGGTCGTGGAACAGGTGATGCCAAAGTCGCGGCATTTGAGCGGCTGAATTTCGGAGCACAGGATCCACACCACCGGCGCGGCGCTCATCGCGTAACCTGCGATACACATCATGGTCATCCCGACAGAAAGCCAGGAGAGTCCGCTGGAAGCCGTGCCGTTATCAAACTGCATCAGGCAGTAGCCGAGGATCAGCGTGCCGAGCGCCATCACGCTGAAGCCAATTTTCAGCGCCGGTTTGCGGCCCGCCTTGTCCACGGTGAATACGGCAATAAAGGTGGCAAACATGAAGGTCAGCCCGACCACCAGGGTGGCGATCATCTGCTGTTCGGTGGTGGTGAACCCGGCCATTTTGAAAATGCGCGGCGCGTAGTACATGATGATGTTCATGCCGGTGAACTGCTGCATCGCCTGCAGCAGCATGCCGAGGAAGACCGCCCGGCGCACGTTGCGGTTGATTTTAAACAGCGCCCAGCCCCCCTGCTTGAGCTTCAGGCTTTCGCGGATCTCGTTCAGCTCCTCGCGGGCTTTTTCAGAGGTATCGCGCAGCATGCGCAGCACCTCTTCCGCCTCCACGTGGCGCCCTTTTTGCGCCAGCCAGCGCGGGCTGTTCGGCAGGAAAATCACTAAGACAATCAGCACCACCGCTGGCAGCGCCAGCACGCCGAGCATTGCGCGCCAGTTGCCGCTGTAGCTGAAGTAGGTGTCAGACAGAAACGCCAGCACGATACCCAGCGTGACCATCAGCTGATACATGCTGATCATCTTTCCGCGCACGTTCTCGCTCGCCATTTCGGAGAGATAAAGCGGCGCCGTGTAGGAGGCAATCCCCACCGCCACGCCCAGCAGCACGCGGGAAAGCAGCAGAACCTCAACGTTTGCGGCAAAGGCGGAGCCAATGGAGCCGGCGACAAAAAGAATCGCCCCGGCCATCAGGCTGTATTTGCGCCCCAGGCGAAACGAGAGCCAACCGTTGAACAGCGCGCCAATGGCCGCGCCGAGCATCATGCTGCTGACCACCCACTCCTGCAGGCGGCTGCTCAGGGTAAAGTGATCGGTAATAAAGGGCAATGCACCGGCAATGACGCCAATATCCAGTCCAAATAACAGGCCCGCCACGGCGGCGGCAATAGAGACAAACTGGTTCATGCGGCGAGTATCACGCAGCGCAGCGGGCATTAGGGTAGAGTCATTTATAGATGTCATATTTTCCTGCCTGAACAGTGAAATTCGTTAAGTGAAATTACGAGATAGCGAGAAAAAGTGTCAGGCGGGAAAAGGTGAAGATATGGATTATTTCGCTGCGACATAGCGTTCTGTGATGGACATTACAATTTCAACTAACGCTGAATAATCACATGCTTTTACTAATCATCTAATTTTTAAAGATTAAAAGTGTGATGGCTGTCGTTCATGACTTTTTAGTATGGATTTTCCGTGTTTATCCATATGGATTTTGACAATTTTTAAGCAAAAAAAACCTCTGCCCAAAAGCAGAGGTCCAGACCCGATGCGGGCTATCGCGCCAGCCAGCCGCCATCGACCGCCACGGTGTAGCCGTTGATATAGTCCGATGCGGACGAGGCCAGAAAGACCACCGGCCCCATCAGATCGCCCGGAAGCCCCCAGCGCCCCGCCGGAATGCGGTCGAGGATTTCCGCGCTACGCTGCTCGTCCGCACGCAGCTGCTGCGTGTTGTTGGTCGCCATGTAACCCGGCGCAATCGCATTCACATTGATGTTGTGTTTCGCCCACTCGTTTGCCAGCAGGCGGGTCACGCCCATCACGGCGCTTTTGGAGGCGGTGTAAGACGGCACGCGGATACCGCCCTGGAACGAGAGCATTGAGGCAATATTCACGATCTTGCCGCCGTTCCCCTGCGCAATAAAGTGCTTTGCCGCCGCCTGGGACATGAAAAATACGCTCTTGATGTTCAGATCCATCACGTCGTCCCAGTCGCGCTCGCTGAAGTTGATCGCATCTTCACGGCGAATCAGCCCGGCGTTGTTGACCAGAATGTCGATGTGACCGAATTCCGCCACCGCGCGATCCAGCAGTTCAGGAATGGCATCGATTTTACGCAGGTCGGCGGTCAGGCTCAGGAAGCGGCGGCCCAGGGCCGTCACGCGCTCGAGGGTTTCCGTCGGTTCAACGATATTAATTCCGACGATATCGCAGCCCGCTTCCGCCAGGCCTAACGCCATCCCCTGACCCAGCCCGGTGTCACACCCGGAAACCACCGCCACTTTCCCCTGCAGAGAGAATGCATCCAGAATCATGTTTATTCCTTACTCTTTCAGAGCCTGTCACTCACAGGCAGGTTTATGCGTCACTGCCCGCGACTAGCGCAGATCGCTGACCGCAACATGGTCCATATCATCAAAGACCTGGTTTTCACCCACCATTCCCCAGATAAAGGTGTAGGCTTTTGTCCCTACGCCGGAATGAATAGACCAGCTCGGCGAAATCACCGCCTGCTCGTTATGCATCACGATATGGCGCGTTTCCTGCGGCTGTCCCATCATGTGGAACACGCACGCGTCCTCATCCATGTTGAAGTAGAAGTAGACTTCCATGCGGCGCTCGTGGGTATGGCACGGCATGGTATTCCACAGGTTGCCCGGCGCAAGTTCGGTCAACCCCATGCTGAGCTGGCAGGTCTCCAGCACGTCCGGCACGAAGTATTTATTGATGGTGCGGCGGTTGCTGGTGAGGTTGTCGCCCAGCGTCACGGGCGCGACGTCTGCCGGGGTCACCTTTTTGGTTGGACAGGTGGCGTGAGCCGGCGCGCAGTTATAGTAGAATTTCGCAGGCCTGCTGGCGTCGATGCTGGCAAAGACCACGTCTTTCGCCCCTTTACCCACGTACAGCGCCTCGCGATGGCCAATTTCATAGCACCGTCCGTCTACGGTGATGGTGCCCGGCCCGCCGATGTTAATCACCCCCAGCTCGCGACGCTCGAGGAAATAATTCACGCCCAGCTGTTTACCGACCTCGCCGCCCACGGAGACGCTTTTCGTGACGGGCATTATTCCGCCCACAACGATGCGGTCGATATGGCTGTAAACCATGGTGTACCTGTCAGCCTCGAATATCTGCTCGACTAAAAATGCCTTACGCAGCCCCTGCGTATCCAGCGTTTTGGCGTGCGCGCTGTGGATGCTTTCTCTGACGTCCACGGTAACCTCCAGATGTGGTCATGCCCGAAGGCGGGAAGTAAAACGAAACAGCGTTCCGTTTTATATAATGAGCACATACTATCGGCATAAAGTGGGCTTTTCAATTATATTTAAAACAACGTTTCATTTTTATTTTTGTTTATCGCGGAATTGATGCCCGGATCACGCTAAAACCGTCGGGAGATAAAGATCACGATAAAAAAAACCTCCCGGAGGAGGTCTTTTTTTAATGAGGAAACATTAGCGTTCAATGGCCAGCGCCACCCCTTGTCCGCCGCCTATACAGAGCGTGGCAATCCCTTTGCGGGCGTTGCGCTTCTTCATTTCGTGGACCAGCGAAACCAGGATCCGGCAGCCGGACGCCCCGATCGGGTGCCCCAGCGCGATCGCCCCACCGTTTACGTTGACCCGCAGCGGATCCCACTCCAGCATTTTTCCGACGGAGATCGCCTGCGCGGCATAGGCTTCGTTCACTTCGATCAGATCCACATCAGAAAGCTGCCACCCCGCACGCTCCAGACAGCGACGGGTCGCATAGACCGGCGCGATCCCCATTAACGCAGGATCAACCCCCACGCTGGCGAATGCCTTAATGCGGGCCAGCACGGGGAGATCGAGTTCAAGGGCTTTGCTTTCGCTCATCATCATCACGGCCGCGGCGCCGTCGTTAATGGAAGAGGCATTTCCCGCCGTGACCGAGCCCTGCATTTCAAACGCAGGATTCAGCCTCGCCAGCCCTTCAGCGCTGGCGTCGGTGCGCGGCTGTTCATCGGTATCCACAACGATAACCTCGCCCCCCTGACGCTGCGTGCTGACCGGGACAATTTCGTCCCGAAAACGGCCGGAATCAATCGCCGCACGCGCTTTTTGCTGCGAGCTTAACGCATAGGCATCCTGGACCTCACGGCTGATGCCGTACTCGCGCGCCAGGTTTTCCGCCGTTACGCCCATATGATAATCGTTGAAGGCATCCCACAGTCCGTCATGCACCAGGCTGTCGAGCAGCTGGCTGTTGCCCAGCTGTGCGCCGGTACGGCTGTCGGTCAGGACGTGCGGCGCGCGGCTCATATTCTCCTGCCCGCCCGCAATGATCACGTCCGCCTCACCACACTGAATGGCCTGCGTCGCGAGATGCAGCGCTTTTAATCCTGAACCACAGACGTCGTTGATAGTGATAGCGGACACGGTATTGGGCAGTCCGCCCTTCAGCGCCGCCTGTCGCGCAGGGTTTTGCCCGGCACCGGCCGTGAGGACCTGTCCCAGAATCACCTCATCAACTTCCTGTGCTGCGATCCCGCTACGTTCCACCAGCGCTTTCACCACCACGCTGCCCAGGTCAACCGCCGAGTGACGCGCGAGCGCTCCCTGAAAACAGCCGATAGCTGTACGCAACGCACCCACTATTACGACATCTTTCATCACGACCTCTGTGTTAAATGACATGACGATAGTAGAGGATTGTTACTGGCAATTATCTTAATTGTTTAAAAATAGTGAGTTTAATCACAAGGATCAGCGTGCATCCTGCAGATACTGCCGCAGCCAGCTTCCGGCAACGCCGGGAGGGGATCGTTTATTCCACAGCAGATCGATGCCGATCGCCCGCGGCCAGCCGGGAACATTGAGCTGTACCAGGGATTTCGCGGCGGCAAATTCCTCCACCAGCGCGCACGGCAAGACGCACCAGCCAAATCCCTGTACCGCCATACTCAAGAGTAACAGGTAATTCGGGGCTGACCAGACGGGCCCGCGCGCGATCTCCGCCTCACGCTCAAGATAGGTGCTCAGCCGCAGCTCTCGCCAGCCGTGCAGCTCGTCACGCTGAACGTCATCCTGCCCGGCAAGCGGATGCGTGGTCGCGACATAGATCGCCATGCGGGTCTGCATCGGCAGCCGGATGGCGCCGATATCCGTAGGATAACCGTCTCGCGCTTCGGTGAGGCCAATCTGCGCGCGCTCCTTTTGCAGCAGATCGATCACGTCCTCCTCCTCGCCAATCAGACATTCGAATTCCGTATGGGGAAAGCGCGCATCAAACTGCTTCATCATCTCTTCCAGCACGTCCGGATTGAGGGTATCGGAAAGGACAAACGTCAGACGCGCCTCCGTTTGCGCCGTGAGCGACACCGCCAGCTCATCCAGCCGCGTGCTGGCGGCGAGAATAGCCTGCACGTAGCCCAGCACCTGTTCCCCCTGGGCCGTTAACACCGGCTGGCGCGCCGAGCGGTCAAACAGCTCAAATCCCAGATCGGCTTCAAGGTTGGCAATGGACGTGCTGACCGTCGACTGGCTTTTACGCAGCCGGCGTGCGGCCGCAGAGAAAGAACCTGCTGCAACGGTCTCGACAAACGCGGTCAGGGCTTCGGGTGAATAGCGCATAACCTATCTACTTTTACGATGGATACTATCTTTAATATATCAGCTTTAGCGATAAAAATAGGCCACATCAACGCCCATACTGGCGAATTAACGAGGTCTATCGCTATGCAACATCAGGATGCACTCCAACGTAAACTGCCGGAGCGGATCTTTCATGCTGTCTGTTTTGAAGGGATTGCGACGGCGATCCTCGCCCCTACCGCGGCGTGGTTGATGCAGCGTTCCGTGGTGGAAATGGGTGGGTTGACCATTATTCTGGCCACCACCGCCATGCTGTGGAACATTATTTATAACGTCGGCTTCGACCGTTTCTGGCCTGTTCAGCGCGTCAAACGTACGGCAAAAGTGCGTGCGCTGCATGCGCTGGGGTTCGAATGCGGCTTTATTGTGATTGGCGTGTCGATTGTCGCCGCCGTGCTGGGCGTCACCCTGCTGCAGGCATTCACACTGGAAATAGGTTTCTTCCTGTTCTTCCTGCCGTACACCATGTTCTATAACTGGGCGTACGATAATCTGCGTGAGAAATTTCTTAAGCGCCGCCAGCAACGACGCGCCCTGGCAGGCTGAACCGCCTCTGGCCGGACGCCCGTTCCGGCCCGACGTCTTCGAAGCAACTGCGCTCTTAAGGCATAACTATGGTAAATTGCACGCCATTCTGATGGTTTGATAGTTGATACGTTGCTCTAATGTCGAAAATTTGGTCAAAAGATGAGACTCTCTGGAGTTTCGCTCTCTACGGCACGGCCGTGGGCGCAGGAACGCTCTTCCTGCCCATTCAGCTGGGCTCCGCAGGCGCAATCGTCCTGTTTATTACCGCCCTCGTGGCCTACCCCTTAACCTACTGGCCGCACAAAGCGCTGGCGCAATTTATCCTGTCGTCGAAAACGAAAGGCAACGAAGGGATCACCGGCGCCGTTTCGCACTATTACGGCAGGAAGATCGGCAACCTGATCACCACGCTCTATTTCATCGCCTTCTTTGTGGTGGTGCAGATTTATGCGGTGGCCATCACCAACTCGTTAACCGAGCAGCTGGCAAAACACCTGACGGTAGACACCACCGTTCGCGTGCTGGTTAGCCTGGGCGTGGTGCTGGTCCTGAATCTGATCTTCCTGATGGGACGGCATATCACGATAAAAGTGATGGGCTTCCTGGTGTTTCCGCTGATCGCCTATTTCCTGTTTGTCTCGCTCTACCTGATCGGCAGCTGGCAACCCTCGCTGCTGACCAGCCAGATGGCCGTCGATCGCCATACGCTGCACCAGGTCTGGATTTCGATTCCGGTGATGGTGTTTGCGTTCAGCCACACGCCGATTATCTCGACGTTTGCCGTTGACCGCCGCGAGAAGTTCGGGGACGAGGCCATGGCTAAATGCAAGAAAATCATGAAGGTGGCATACCTGATTATCTGCCTGAGCGTGCTGTTCTTCGTCTTCAGCTGCCTGCTCTCTATTCCGCCGTCGTATATTGTGGCCGCCAAAGAGGAAGGGGTGACAATCCTGTCTGCGCTGTCGATGATGCCCTCTTCACCGGCGTGGCTCGGCATTTCCGGGATTGTCGTGGCGATTATTGCGATGTCGAAATCGTTTCTCGGCACCTATTTTGGGGTGATTGAAGGGGCGACGGAGATCGTGAAGTCGTCGCTGAACCAGGTGGGCGTGAAAAAGAGCCGCGCCTTTAACCGCGCGATTTCTATTATGGGGGTGTCGTTAATCACCTTTGCCGTCTGCTGCATTAACCCGAACGCCATTTCGATGATTTACGCCATCAGCGGCCCGCTTATCGCCATGATCCTGTTTATCATGCCGACGCTGTCGACGTATTTGATCCCCTCCCTGAAACAGTACCGTTCCATTGGCAACCTGCTGACGCTGATCGTCGGGGTGCTGTGCGTGTCGGTGATGTTTGTCGGCTAATTCCCTTTCCTGCCCGGCGCGCTGCCGGGCAGGCCATTTACTCCCGGCCTCCTGCTTACAGCGGAAAAGGCCTGTCCTGCACCACCGTTTTCATGACAAGCGTTGAGCGAAGATGCTGCACGCCGGGCATGGCGGAGAGCTTCTCGTCGTAAAGCTTCTGGAAAGCGGAAAGGTCGCGGGTCACGACGTGCATCAGATAATCGGGATCGCCAAACAGGCGCTGGGCCAGCACGATCTGCGGGATCTCTTCCACCGCCTCTTCAAACGCGCTGACCGCCTTGCGGTCCCCCTCTTTCAGCGTCGCAAAGACGATTGCCAGGAAGTTAAACCCCATTTTGGCGGGGTCGAGGCTGGCACGGTATCCCGTTATGGCCCCGCTTTGCTCCAGCGCCCGCACGCGACGATGGCACGGAGAAAGGCTCAGATTCACCCGCTCAGCCAGCTCGGTAAGCGACAGGCGGCCGTCAGACTGCAGCTCAGCAAGAATTTTTCTATCGATGCTATCCATGTGGAAGATTTTCTCATTTTCACCGTGTTATGAGCATAACATTGAAAGCCTATTTCGCAGTGTTAGCGATATTCTTTTTCGCAACGTATAACGCACTGCGGGAGTATTTCAGGACGATGGAAATGAGTATTGTGGCCGGCTTTTGGATGGTTTCGTTTCTGCTCATCATGACCCCGGGGGCCGACTGGGCCTACGCTATTAGCGCCGGAATCAACGGCCGCCGCGTGGTCCCGGCGGTGATGGGGCTGATGTCCGGGCATCTGCTAGCCACATTGATTGTGGTGGCAGGCGTGGGGGTATTGATTGCTCAACATCCGCTGGCGTTAGCCGGGCTGACCGTGGCGGGAGCCCTGTATCTCCTGTGGCTTGGCATAACGTTATTGCGTCACCCGGCCGCACCGGAGAAGGCCACCCAGCATGCGGGTAACTGGACGCAGTGGGCGGTGAAAGGACTCTGCATTAGCGGCCTTAACCCGAAGGTTTTTTTGCTGTTCCTGGCCCTGCTTCCGCAATTCACAGACCCAACCGGAAGCTGGTCGATAGCGATGCAGATGTCTGCGCTTGGGATGATGCACCTTATCACCTGTACGCTGGTCTATCTGCTGGTGGGGTATGGTTCGAAAGCGGTGCTGGCGACCCGGCCACAGGCGGCCCGTCTGGTGAGCAGGGCATCGGGAGGGTTGATGGTGCTGATCGCGATGGTATTGCTGCTTGAGCAGGTGAGATAACTGTTTTTTTTGCCGGGTGGCGCTGCGCTTACCCGGCCTACATTTCACAACGATATCAATTAATTGCACATTCCATTGTAGGCCCGTGCAAGCGTAGCGCCGCCGGGCGAAACTCACAAATCGCACGTTGTCAGCAGTCTGAAAAAACACCGGCCATCGCCGGTGTGAGTTACGCCCGAATATCGTCATATTCCCGCGTTTTATCAAATTCATGTTTCGCAAACGGGCACAGCGGGATAATTTTGCGGTTCTCACCGCGCATCTTCTCCACCACTTTCGCCACCAGCTGTTTACCGACGCCCTGCCCTTTCAGGCTCTCATCCACATCGGTGTGCTCGATAATGCTCAGGTGCTCGCCGGTCGGCACGAAGACAATCTCCGCGACCTGGTTGCCGTTCGCATCATTCACGTAAAACTTGTTATGGCCTTCCAGAATATCCATGGTTCCTCGCTTATTTTTGGCGATACTTCAGCGCACCGCTCGGGCAGGTATCAATCACGCGGACAACCGTTTCAACGTCCACTTCATCGGGAATAATCCACGGTTTACGTTTCAGATTAAACAGCTTTGCGCTCCCACGCACGCAGTTACCGGAGTGTTTGCAGATCCCGGTGTTGAAGTAGACGTCAATTTTCTCGCCGGTATAGGCCCGGTAACCCGCATCCAGTAGCTCTTTATCCATGACATTGCCTCTGTAATTATTATCGTGCTGAATGAAGAATAGCCTGACGGGATCCTGATGGCTATATACCCGTCATACTTCAAGCTGCAGGTGCGTTGGCTGCACTCACTCACCCCAGTCACGTACTTATGTACGCTCCCGGGGATTCGTTCCCTTGCCGCGTTACTCGGCCTGTGGCCTCGCCCCTTCGGGGCCAGCGCAAGCGCTGTTCAAAACGGCAAGCCGTTTTGTCCTGCAACTCGAGTTATTTAGGGTATAACGCCGAAAACGAAAAGCCAGGTCACAACTCTTTTAGTGCCAGATTGCGTCCGCTATTTGCCCATGTCAGGCTCGGCAAATGTCACTTTTACATAACATCCGCAGGTTGAATGAAACGCAGACTCTCTTTTCAGGTAAAGCTGTTTTTAGCGCTGGTGTGCTTCTCCTGCCTGCTGTTAGTTCTGCTGGGAACGATCCTGTTTCATTTTATTGACCGGCAGCTCCATCACGATCTTGGCCAGCGCGCCCGGGTGCAGGCCAGCCAGATCGCGCTGATGCCGGGTCTGGCGGCCCTGGTCGCGGCCAGAGATATTCCGGGGATAGCCCGGTTAATTCAGCCGCTGCGCGCCCAAAGCGATGCCAGCTACATTGTGATTGGCGATACCGAGGAACAGCACCTCTATCATTCGGAATCCCCGGAGCGCATAAATTTACCGATGATCGGCGGGGATAATGCGGAGGTATTACAGGGCAAAACCATTATTTCCGTGCGTCAGGGCGGGATTGGGGTTTCACTGCGCAGCAAAGCGCCGATCTTTAACGCGCAGCACCAGGTGATTGGTATTGTCTCGGTCGGCTATCTAACCTCCTATATTGCCAATATTAACGCCCGCATTCTCTGGCAGTCCGGGCTGTACGGCGCGGGGCTTCTGCTGCTGCTGTTTATGTTCTCCTGGCTGTTTACCCGCAATCTCAAAAAACAGATGTTCCGACTGGAGCCGAAAGATATCGCTCAGCTGGTTTTGCAGCAGCGCGCGCTATTAGAAGCCATGTATGAAGGGGTATTTGCCGTCAATGATGAGAAGCAGCTGATTTTAATTAACCGCGCCGCACGAGAAATGCTGGATATCCGGCAAAGTGAGAAAGAACTTATCGGTAAACCGCTGGAAGACGTTCTGCAGACGTCGCCGGGCTTTTTATCCCAGCGCTACGCCTCGGTGAGCAGTGGCAGCCACGACCAGATTGCCGTGCTGAACCAGCGGGAGGTAATCGTCAACCGCGTCGCGATTGAGGTCGAACCGGGCGTTGAAAGCGGCTGGGTGTACAGCTTTCGCGACAAAAATGACATTAACACGCTCAGCAGCCAGCTCAGTCAGATCAAGCGCTATGCGGATAACCTGCGCATTATGCGCCACGAGCAGCTGAACTGGACCGCCACGCTGGTGGGCTTGCTGCAGATGAAACACTATGACGAGGCGATTCGCTACATTCAGGTGCAGTCCGAAGGCGCGCAGCGCGTGCTGGACTTTGTCTCCGCCCGTTTTTCTTCTCCCGCGCTGTGCGGGCTGCTGCTCGGAAAATACGTCAGCGCCCGCGAAAAAGGGATCGAACTGCTGTTTGATCCCGCCTGCCAGCTCACCCGCATGCCCGCCACGCTCAACGAAACGGAGCTGATGTCCATTATTGGTAACCTGCTGGATAACGCGGTAGACGCGACCCTTAAGGCTCCGGTCCCCGCGCCGGTGGAACTCTACATTTCTGACCGAAACCAGGAGCTGCTGATCGAGGTGGCCGACCGGGGCTGCGGGGTGGAGGATGCGATGAAGCCGCATATTTTCCGCCAGGGATTCAGCAGCAAGCCGGAACGTGAAAACGACATTGTGGGCACCGAGCACGGTATTGGCCTGTATCTGGTGGCAGGATATATCGACAAGGCTGGCGGCAGCATTGAGATTGCCGACAACACGCCACAGGGGACCATTTTTTCTGTGTTTATTCCGAATGGGCAAAAGCATGACCCGAGCACTTGATGTTGTGATCGTTGAAGATGAGCCGCACCTGGCGGAGCTGCATCGCGAGTATATCGAGCAGAATTTTCATTTGCGCGTGGTGGGCATCGCCGCGTCGATTGAGCAGGCATGCAGCCTGATTCGTCAGCATCAGCCGCGGCTTATCCTGCTGGACAACTATCTCCCGGACGGTAAAGGCGTGGAGCTCATCGATAACCCGCTGCTGAAAAGCTATGAGTGTTCGGTGATCTTCATCACCGCCGCCAGCGATATGCAAACCTGCAGCCACGCCATGCGCAGCGGCGCGTTTGACTACCTCATCAAGCCCGTCTTTTTCCAGCGCCTGCACGCCTCGCTGGAGCGTTTTATGCGCTTCATCCACACCGTGCAGCAGGTGAAGGTGGTCGACCAGCATGCGCTGGATCGCCTGTTTCATCTGCCTGCCGCGGAAGCCTCCGTAACGCCGTCCACAAAGGGCATTGAACCCCAAACGCTGGAGCGGATAAAACGCCTGTTCGCCGAGCATCCCGACAGCGCGATGTCGGTTGAAGAGGTGGTGGAAAACGTAGGGATCAGCAAAACCACGGGGCGTCGCTACCTCGAATACTGCGTGGAGAGTGGGTTGATCAGCATTGAAATGCTGTACGGCAATATTGGTCATCCTCGCCGGTTATACCGTAAAGCCCCCGATAAACGGTAATCCAAAACCGTTCGTTGGCTAACGTTCGCGGATTTTATGGTGTTAATTGCTGAAACGACGGCGACAATCACACTTCGGAATCATTGCCCTCGCCTCCCTATTGTCGGAGGCGCGCTTTACGCTATGTTGACAATTAGTTCCTCAAATGTAACTAAAAGGTTAACTATAATGTCGAACACGTTCCGAATTTCTCTGCTTACCGCTACCGTACTGTTCTCTGCTTCTGCACTGTCTGCCCTGCCGCAGGGTTATCCTGCTGAGTATCAAAAAGTGGTTGATGCCGCCACGAAAGAGGGCAAGGTTGTCATCTATTCCACCACCGACATCAAAGCTGCCGGCCCGCTGATCCAGGGCTTCGAAAAAACCTACCCGGGCATTAAAGTCGAATACAACGACATGAACAGCACCGAGCTGTACAACCGTTTCATCAGCGAACAGGCTTCCGGCGGCGTGAGCGGCGACGTGGTCTGGAGCTCTTCGATGGACACGGGCCTGAAGCTCGCCACCGACTACGCCATGGAGTACAAATCTCCGGAGCAAAGCCAGCTGCCGAAATGGGCGGTCTGGAAAGATAAGGCCTACGGCACCACCTATGAGCCGGTGGTCTTTATCTACAACAAGCGCCTGATTCCGGCCGGTGACGTGCCGGATTCTCACGCCGCGCTGGCGAAGCTGATTGCCAGCCAGACGGACAAATTCAAGAACAAAGTCACCACCTACGATATCGAAAAATCGGGTCTGGGCTTTATGCTCTCGGTGCAGGATCACAACGCCGATCCGAACTACTTTAAGACCCTGGCCGACGTCGCCAAAGGGGGCCTGTCGGTGCAGTCGTCTACCGGCACCATGATGGAGCGCGTCTCCTCCGGTGAAAACCTGATCGGCTTCAACATCCTCGGTTCCTACGCGGAAGCGCGTGCGAAGAACGATCCGTCACTCGGCATTGCCTATCCGAAGGATTACACCCTGGTGCTGTCGCGCGTGTCGTTCATCAGCCAGCAATCGCAAAACAGCAATGCCGCGAAGCTGTGGCTGGACTACGTGCTCTCTGAACAAGGGCAAAGCATTCTGGCCAACCAGGCGGACATTCCCTCCATTCGTAACGATATCGAAGGGAAAAATGATATCGACGGCCTGACCAAAATCCTCGGCAACGCGCTTAAGCCGATCCCGGTTGATGAAACGCTGCTGGAATACCTGCAGCCGAAAAAACGCCTGGAGTACATCAAAGAGTGGCGTACCGCCGCCGGTAAATAAGCGTCTGAGCGCGGCGCTGGCCGCCGCGCTCCCTTATCGACTGAGTTCGTTTTTCTGGGCTGCAACACCAGGGATACCCCATGAATACATTACGCAGAAAGTGGCAAAGCCTGCCGCGAGGCATCGTCGTGCTGATAACCGCCCTGGTTATCTACACGCCGCTGTCGTTTATCGTGATCCAGAGCTTCCTGTCCGCGCCGTTCTTTTCGCCGTCAAAAGAGTGGAGCTTTGAATCATTTGATTTTATTTTCACCGACCCCGATTTTTATAAGGCCCTGAAAAGCGGCTTTATTCTGGCTTTCGGGCTGGTCTTTATCTCTATCCCGCTGGGCGGCGTGCTGGCGTTTCTGATGGTGCGTACCGACCTGCCCGGTCGCCGACTGATTGAGCCGCTGATCCTGGTCCCGATTTTCGTTTCACCGATGGTGCTGGGCTTCGGCTACGTGGTGGCCGCCGGTCCGGTGGGCTTTCTCTCCCAGTGGGCTGAGGCGCTGATTGGCTTTGTGCCGTGGAACATCTACGACATGTCGAGCATTGTGGTCATTGCCGGCCTGACGCACGTCCCGCACGCCTATCTGTATATCTCGTCAGCGCTGCGCAGCGTGGGCTCCGACGTGGAAGAAGCCGCACGCACCGCGGGCGCGTCGCCCTGGCAGGTGATGACCTCCGTCAGCCTGCCGATGGTGCGCCCGTCTATACTGTACGCCACCGTGCTGCTGTTCTTCCTCGGGCTGGAAGTGTTCGGCCTGATGCTGGTCCTCGGCGACCCGGAAGGCAATATGGTGCTGGCGACCTATCTTTATAAACTGACGAACAAGATGGGTACCCCGTCCTATAACCTGATGGCGGCGGTTGCCGTGGTGCTGATCTGCATCACCATCCCGCTGGTGATGCTCCAGCGTCGCCTGATGCGCACCGCCAACCGCTTCGTCACCATGAAGGGCAAGGCCTCGCAGGCCCGCGCGCTACCGCTGGGTAAATGGCGCTGGGTGGCTGGCGCGGTGATTGCCTTCTGGCTCACCGTCACCATTGGCGTTCCGCTGCTCGGCGTGGTGCTGCGCGCGTTTATCTCCAACTGGGGCGTGGGCGTTTCGCTGTGGGACGAGCTTTCCCTGAACACCTTCCGCACCATCTGGGCGCAGCCCAACCTGCTGCGCGCCATCGTCAACTCCATGGCGATTGGCGTCATTGGCGGCGCGCTGGCCGTGGTGTGCTACCTGTTTGTCGGCATTGCCATGCACCGCAAGCCGGACAACACCACGCGTTTCCTGGACTACAGCGTGCTGGTGCCGCGCGCCGTGCCTGGCCTGCTGGCGGGTCTGGCCTTCCTGTGGGTGTTCCTGTTCCTGCCGATGTGGCTGGATAACTCGCTGAAATCCGGCTGGCTTTCCGGATTCGCCTGGACCGACTGGATGCGCGAAAACGTCATCGTCTGGCTGCGTTCGCTGCGCAGCACCATTTTCAGCGTCTGGCTGGCCTATACCGTGGTGTGGATGGCTTACGGGCTGAGGCTCATCTCTTCCACGCTGCTGCAGGTAGGGCCGGAGCTTGAAGAGGCCGCGCGCAGCACCGGAGCGACGCGCGGGCAGATCACCCGCCACGTTACCATCCCGCTCTCCCGCTACGGCCTTATCGGTTCGTGGCTGCTGATGTTCCTGATCTTTGAACGCGAATATTCAACGGGTGTGTACCTGCTTTCACCCGGCACGGAGACCATCGGCTCGATGCTGGTTTCCCTCTGGGCCGCGGGTGCCATCGATATCGTGGCGGCGCTCTCTTTCATTAACATCCTGCTGGTCGTGGTAGGTCTGGGCATTGCCCTTCGTTTCGGAGTGAAAATACATGATTGAATTAGCGGTTGACGATCTGCACTTAACCTACGGCGACAATCCTGTTTTAAAAGGTGTCTCCATGAACCTGAAGCGCGGCGAAGTGGTCTCCCTGTTAGGCCCCTCCGGCAGCGGCAAAACCACCCTGCTCCGCGCCGTCGCGGGTCTGGAAAAACCGACCCAGGGGTCGATTGTGATTGGCAACAATAAAGTTTACGACGGTACGCCGCGCAGCGAGGTCCCGGCGGAAGAGCGTAACCTGGGGCTGGTATTCCAGTCATACGCCCTGTGGCCGCACAAAACCGTGTTTGAGAACGTGGCCTATCCGCTCAAGCTGCGCAAAGTCCCGGCCAAAGAGATCCAGCAGCGCGTGCAGGACGTGCTGGACCAGCTGGGTCTGGGCCATCTTGGCAAACGTCACCCGCACCAGCTCTCCGGTGGGCAGCAGCAGCGCGTGGCGATTGGCCGCGCGCTGGTCTACAACCCGCCGGTGATTTTGCTGGACGAGCCGCTTTCCAACCTCGACGCCAAGCTGCGCGAAGAGGCCCGCGTGTTCCTGCGCGAGCTGATTATCAAGCTCGGGCTATCGGCGCTGATGGTGACGCACGACCAGAACGAAGCGATGTCCATTTCCGACCGCATCCTGCTGCTGAACAACGGCAAAATTGAGCAACAGGGTACGCCGCAGGAGATGTACGGCTCGCCGAAGACGCTGTTTACCGCCGAGTTTATGGGCAGCAACAACCGCCTGCACGGCAAGGTCACCGACGTGCGCGACGGCAGAGCGCGCATCGAAGGAAAAGGCTGGGTGCTGTGGGGCCAGGCGGGCGAAGGGGTACAGAGCGGTAATGACGCCACGGCGGTGATCCGCGTCGAGCGCGTCGCGGTGGTTGAGGGGCCAGGGGAAAATCAGCTTGAGCTACCGCTGCTCACCAGCATGTACCTCGGCGACCGCTGGGAGTACCTGTTCCGCACGGTGGGGGATGATTTTGTCATTCGTGCGTATGGGCATGAGGTGCGGGATCCGCAGCACTGCCATCTTTCGCTGCCGGAGAAGCATGTGTGGGTGTTTCCGAAAGGGTGATGAGTCAATAATTAATCTGCCATGGCCCGGTAGCGATTCGCTTACCGGGTCTACAAAATAAAGAAATGCGCAGATGCCAGGATTGGTGGCGCTAGTTATTATTGTTAATGCATTCCGACTTAAATATTTACCTGACCCTTCTTTCCATCCCTACGCATAACGGGTTAAGACTCCATATCAAAATGTTATTACAGAGCATATAAAGAAAATTTATGCATCATATCCAGCATTTTTGAAAATTAATTGAACATGCTCCGTCAGTCCAACAAGATCTTCATAGGCGATTGGGCCAAAATCAGGATAATGGTTTTCAATATACTCGTTAACATCTTCCATACCTTCACTGACTCTGAGATTCTTAACAAATGTAGGCAAAATACGATGATTAACACCAGTACCATACTCTTTCGGATGATGGGTCATACACCACTCAACTTTACCTTTATATGATTGAATCGCATCTTCCAGTAAGGCGATAACTTCTGGAACCTCTTTTTCAAAACGAAAACTGGTATAAGGAGGATACTTAGAGCGATCAATTTTTTCAAAATGGTCATTTATCCATTCATCTTCAATACGGCTCTGATAATGTAACCACTCCAGTTTTCCAAGAGAACCAATGAAGTCCAACAAGATTGTTTCTTTCTTACCTATCGGAAACATTATTTTAACCCCTGTAATTTATCAGAGATCGTAACACTTCCCTGATTTATAGATTTGATATGTTTTTCCCAATCTCCTTTAGGAATTGGTTTTAAGGACACTTTTGGATCGTAAACATACTGACCATCGGTATAAACCTGATGGAATGCTTGTTCATGTACAATTTTTCCATTTTCATACACATTTAAGTTGTACGGAGTCGTCGGCCTTGCTTCAATAATTTTCCCGTGCCCGCCAGCTGCATCGAGAAGTTTAGGTGCGATATCTGAGTAATCCGTACAATCTGTATTGCCTATCCAGGCAATAAACTTAGGTTCGTTCATTTTTTCAATAACACTCTGATTGGCTGGATAACCGGGATTTTCAGGGCGTACATTTTCAAGACCGGGGATCTTCTCGTTCTGATAGAAAAGATCATCCAGTGAAGGAGAATCCGGAACCGGCGTAGTTGTCGTCCAGCCATTATTGTTTGACGCTCCATCACCGTTGGTATTACCAGTATGATTTTTCCCTCCGGTTGCTACACTATTCTTCCCTGTGTTGGAGGGCACATTTCCAGTTACAGTCTGGTCGCCACCAGTGTTTGATGGTCCCGGGTTGATGACCTGCGTACCACCAGTACTGGTGATCGTCTTACCTGTCAGGGACTCATAGGCCGCTTTCTGAGCATTATTTAACTGACTGAGCTGGGAAGGATCATTGAGCGAGGCCACATAGATCAGATGCAACTGCTCATCTTGTGACAATGTATCCATTGCTGATGTGGATGCACCAATGCCCAGTAAAGCACCCAGACCACTGCCAACCAGGCGATCACGACAAGCAGACATTTTCAGACATCCCTGTGCAGCCAGTTTACCGCCCTGAATAACGACACCCAGCGAGTTATTCTCAACCTCCACCTTCGCCGTTTCCGACGCCATCGCCGCCATGGAGACACTGCCATCCTTCACCGCAGCGCCTGCCAGACCCCCCGCGATACTCACCAGGCTACTGACCAGCCGTTTCTCCTCTGCTGTCAGGTCACTGGATTTTTTATCTCCATACAGCGCACTGACCAGATGGTCGGTCATCGCCGAGGCCGTAATGGCTCCTATGGCACCAGCCTTCAGGCCATCCGCACTGCTCCCGCCACTCAGCTGCGTCAGCGCCG
>NZ_KV787879.1:2783-2954 GCF_001807145.1 Enterobacter sp. HMSC16D10 | reverse complement strand
TCACCAGGCTACTGACCAGCCGTTTCTCCTCTGCGGCCAGGTCACTGGATTTTTTATCGCCATACAGCGCGCTGACCAGATGGTCGGTCATCGCCGAGGCCGTAATGGCACCCATGGCACCGGCCTTCAGGCCAGCAGCACTGCTCCCGCCACTCAGCTGCGTCAGCGCCG
>NZ_KV787879.1:2520-2763 GCF_001807145.1 Enterobacter sp. HMSC16D10 | reverse complement strand
CTGCCGCGCCTGCCTTCAGGTTACCGCCAAGCGCGCCTGCCAGTAAGCCCGCAGCTGCGCTGCCCTTAGTCCAGAAGGCACTCCCCGGACCGTACTCGGTATTCTGATATCCGGGCTGCGTCTTCAGGAATGCTTGCTGCTCCTGCAGGGTATCGCCCTGCAGTTTTCCTTCTGACGCCAGCTTCGCGCCCAGCGCCGCATTGGATTCCCGCGCTTTCTGCTCCGCATACTTGCCGTAAGCAT
>NZ_KV787879.1:2280-2500 GCF_001807145.1 Enterobacter sp. HMSC16D10 | reverse complement strand
GCACTGCTCCCGCCACTCAGCTGCGTCAGCGCCGCAGCCACAATACCGTGCAGCGCGGCACGGGCTGTCGGGTCTTTCTGCTCCTTGACCAGGGTCGCCAGAAGAGGGGCCGCCCCCGCTGCCGCGCCTGCCTTCAGGTTACCGCCAAGCGCACCTGCCAGTAATCCCGCCGCTGCGCTACCCTTCGTCCAGAAGGCACTCCCCGGACCGTACTCGGTAT
>NZ_KV787879.1:0-2260 GCF_001807145.1 Enterobacter sp. HMSC16D10 | reverse complement strand
TGCCGTAAGCATCCAGCGCAGAGGTGGCCAGCGCCGCGCCTTCGCTCTGTCCCGACTTCCCTAAAGATAGTCAAAGTACGGTGGTTCACATCCAGTTAGATGTACCTTAAAGCTTGTCATCTCATTGCATCGCATATACTTTAGCCTTAGCCATAGTTCTTCCATCAGCCCTTGGTTATTCAATGTTTTTCGGAAAGAATTGCGGCGCAAAAAATCCCGCCAAAGATGGGCGGGACAAAATATAATCATTTGCCGGTCTACTCTGCTGAGTGTTGGATTTTAATTCTAGATATCACTCACTTATAACGGCTCTTTTCCAATCATCATCTTTTGAGTTCCGCCACGCACACCACCCTAAAGGGAGGTCTGCTAATATGGTAATAGAATGGTCAATGTTAACTATCTCTTGCAGACTAACTAAAACAGCATCATTTTCATTGACTGAATCAGAACTAATCACATGGAATTGCCAAGCCCCATCGTCACTGTCATGGGAAACATAAGCTATCCACTCTCCTGAGCTAATAATTTTTCTATTTGCAATAACAGCCATGTTTGGTGGCTCCGCAAACTTCCATACTGTATTATCCATTATTGACTACCTCACTTATTCGATTTTTGTCTGTTTTGTTCTCGAGACAAAATCTGAGCGTTTCCATAACTATTTGTACCTTGTCCAAGAGCTGAGTCAGCAGGATTTCCAGGCACAATATGATCGATTTGAGCTTCATTCAACGGAGGGGTTACTCCTGACTGGCTTTTTTTCGGCATGACTAATTCTTGACCATCAAGGTCTGAACGTAAAACCCCGCCATTACTATTCATCTTTTGTTGATAAATATTAGTTTTTTGAGCGCGTGTAAAATTCTTACCAGGTCCAACTGTTGGTGAATCCTTTAAATTTGAATAAGGGCCACGAATCGGAACTGCCCCAATGCCAAGACCAGCAGTTCCAGGAAGCGGCTTGCCATCTTCGTCAAACAACACTCCAGACCTAGCAATATTATAGGCTTTTGGGAGGCGGTCTCCATGCTCTTTCTCCAGCTCCTCCTCATCATGTCCAGGGCCCAGCGAGTTATTCTCCACAACAACTCAATCCGACACGATTATTAAGAACGAACAGGCATTTTCCCTGTACAGTCAGCAGGTTAAAACCTACTCTCGCAGGCGCGCTTTAGTGCTGTCAATATTTTGCCCCGACGCACCTTTTTTTCCTCACACCATTACCTTGCGAGAGCAAGCTACTTTTTCTCACGTACCTATTTTATTGATTTTCAATATATCTTTTCTTAATTCATTATCAATATCTGAAGTGTTTATTTTATTTATAATCATCTTAGCCTGTTCAAAACAATCCATATGATCTTTTAGATCCTCTACTTTTACTGTTGCCAGAGCTGCAATGAGTTCACCATCGTAATATTCTCCAGCCAATGGGTCTTCCTCCAATACTTGTAATACTCTTGGCATTAGCTGGTCGATAAAGAGATTCTGACGAATAGCACGACAAAGATCTTCTACGGACAGCTCTTCTATTGGTATATCAATGACACGTTCAAACCATTGTTCAAGCGATGATTTCTGAACAGAATCAGGTTTTAAATTTATTTTTCCTATCAACTTACGGAAAGTAATCATATCCCATGTCCTTTCAAGGCTGATTCAATTTTATTGATAGCATCTGTTGCGCGACCATATGCTGCTTGAGCTTCAGGATTATTAACATTTTTCAATGTGTCTGCATGATTCCTTAAGCCCCTGAGGGTATTTTGCATTTCCTGCATGTGATCCCAATATCCACCGCTTTCCTTAGGTACAGGGTTACCATCCATATCCTTAAGAGTTCCTGTGATATCATGATCTTTTAAAGCATTTTTTATAGTGTTATCGATCTTCTTGATAGCACTTTCTTGCTTTTGATTGAGTTTATCAACAGGCTTACTTTCTTGTTTTTCATGATCATCTTCTGGTGGAGTCGGAGAGCCTGACCCAGCTCCACCATATTCAGCCTTCTCGTTATCCGTCATGTTGCCGGCAACGTTGGGTTTCGATTCCTGATTTGAATCATCCGAAGAACATGCACGCCCAAAGCTACACTGAGTGGCTTTATCAACTGCATCAAACAGATCATCCACAGCTGACGCTATTTTGTCATTGGCGTTTTTGGTGACCTGATCTCCCGGGCTTACCGGAACCCCGGGAACAGGCACCGGAACCGGAGGTGCTACACCCAGCGAGTTATTCTCAACCTCCACCTTCG
>NZ_KV787878.1:321830-377796 GCF_001807145.1 Enterobacter sp. HMSC16D10 | reverse complement strand
GTTCCGCAGACCATGCTGTCCCTGCTGCGTTAATTGGAGTGGCGTTAAAAAGGCATCTTCGGATGCCTTTTTTTTTGGCCAATCGCCAGATATAGAGAGGTTTCTGCCAGTTTCTTTGCGCCATGCTTTGTTAGCCATCATGCAAAATAATCCGATAGTTTATCGCGTCTTACGTACGCGCTAGCGTTCTGCCACAAAAAGGATCCTACATGCCACGCTATCTGGTCAGTGTTGATAAATTTGAAGCCTATACCCCGTGCACTCTCGAAATTCTTGACCTGATAGCATTCTGGCTGGCTTCTGGGTTAGAGGTTGATATTTGTACGGAATCTGCAGGCAGGGGGCTCAAGGATAAAATCAGTATGCTGCAGGCAACGGGGCGTTGCCGGCTCGTCACAGAGGAGACGGGGGAGTTGGCGTCCCAATATGAGATGATTTTTATCTGGAAAGGTTTTCTGAGCCAAAAGCTACTGTCCACTCTGGCCGAGCAGCGCCTGCACTGCGCCCTGGTTTTCCGCCATTTCAGCGACTATGACGATCTCTATATTCCCTACGGGCCACAGCGCGAAAATGCGATGGCGTCATTGACGCTGGGGTTGTCAGAGCTGACCTGCGAGCAATTAAAGATCACCGGTATTGATGAACAGCAACTGATGCTAATGCCCTGGCTGGTACCGCCATCATTTACGAATTATGAACCAAAACCACAGGTAAAGACGTTAAGACAGATCCTTTTTATTGGATCTGAGATGACAGCGGAGATGTACGAGCTTCAGCAAAAAGCAGCAGTCAAAGGGATTTCACTCCACTGGCTTGACGACAAAAACCAATTGCATTTGCTCGAACCGGAATGGCTTTCTCAGTATGACGTGATAATTGGCAACGAGTACGTCGTGCCAAAGGCGCTGGCGTTGGGGATCCCACTGTTTCTTGCGGTTAATAACTATGTTGAGGGGTATCTGGGGGCTGATAATCTTGAACGTCATGCGTTTGATCACTTCAGCGGAATCTCTCTGCGTAACTGTCCTGACAGCGATGAGTGGCTCTCGTTGTTGCAAAGCGGCTATCCTCAGGCCGCAGAATGGGCGCTACATAATCGCCTCTACTGGGAGCAGAAATATGGCATATCTGGTGTAATGGACAGGCTTTTATCCAGAACGCTGGCGGTGAAATGCCCCGTGCTGGATAGTCAGGCCTGTTACGCGTTCACTCTCCATCGCAAGGCGCTGTTGGCACACCAGTCTTTAAAATACTCCCTAACCCGCTGGCTGGCGGATCGTCAGATTAGCCCTGCACGACGTCAGGCGATGAGCGAGATCGTTTTGAAGACACCTGGCGCATCTGATATAGGCGTGGTGGTGGTCTCCCGCGACGGAGATGCCGACGCTTGCCGACGTACACTCTCTTCCCTGAGCCAACAGACGCTGGCGGCACTGAGTGTTGATGTAATTGCTGAAAAACCGCTAGCAGAGGTGGGGGAGCCTGTTCAAGTAGCGACCTCGGGCTGGGTAGCATGTGTCAATAGTCTGCTACCGCAACGACGAGCCGGAATGCTGCTGGTGCTCCCGGCCGGATTTAGCCTGAATAACGACGCATTACTCCATTTTGCGCTTTTCAGAGTGACCTCACCTGACTCTCTTGTGGTCTATTGTGATGAGATGATGCAGCAGGCCAACGAAGAACCGAACATCACACTGCGTCCAGGGGTGAATATCGACTTGCTGAGAAGCTTCCCCTACGTTGGGCAGACGTTACTGATTAACCGGGAGGCCGCGCAACAGCTCGGTGGCCTTAATGAGCAGTATCCAGAGATGGCGATTATTGATCTCTTATGGCGTTTTGTTGAAGCGGTTGGCCCTTGCGCCATCGGACGTGTTCCGGAAGTTCTGGTCAGTGCCAGTCGGCTCGCTACCGTGTGGATCCGGGATGAGGATGTTCAGGCGGAACACGAACGGATAGTCGCAGCGCATATGGCACGCCTTGGTATATCGGTGACGGTGGAGCGGGGGGATGATACCCCTGTTTCACGGGTTCGCTATCACTGGAGAGCCACACCTCTCGTCTCCATCATTATTCCCAGCCGGGATCATGTTTCGCTCCTGCGCCGCTGTATTGAAAGTCTGATGGAAAAAACCGAGTATGCTCAATACGAACTGCTGATTGTGGATAATCAGTCAACGGATCCGGATGCCTGTGATTTTCTCCATCAGCTCGAACAGTTGGGAATCGACCAGGTTCGGGTACTTCGCCATCACCATCCGTTCAATTTTGCTCAAATCAATAACCTGGCTGCACAACATGCCAGAGGCGATCTCCTGCTGTTTCTCAACAACGACTGCGAAATTATTGAAGGTGACTGGCTGCATGCCCTGGTTGAACAGGCATTGCGGCCGGAAATCGCGCTGGTGGGGGCTCGTCTTGAATATGCCGATGGCCGCATTCAGCACGGCGGTTATCTGACAGGAATTATGCAGGGGGTGGGAACGGTCTTTGACGGTGCCGAGGGAGGGAGCAGCGGCTATCAGCACTACCTTAATGCACCACATAATCTCACGGGAGTCAGTGCCGCCTGTCTGATGGTCAGAAAAGAGGTCTTCTTCGCACTGAATGGGTTCACTGAAGAAACATTCCCTCTCTATTTTGCCGATATTGATCTCGGGTTACGAGCGCAGCAACTAGGTTATTTAAATCTCTGGACTCCTTTCGCCAGAGTGAAGCATATGGGAGGGGCGACGCGTCTTCTGCACCATAAATTCCAAGTTCAGGAGCGGCCTGTAGCCGCAGATTATGCCGCGCTGCGTAAGACCTGGGGTAAGAAACTTCTGGCGGATCCCTCGTACCATCCGCTGATGCAAAAAACTGGGACTGCATTTACCCTCAGTGAAAATACCGCTCGTTTCCATCAACCGTTGCCGGGGCGTCCACTACCTGTTGTGCTTGCACATCACATTAACTGGCAGGGAAATGGTCACCATCGCGTGTTGCAACCCTTCAACGCGTTGGAGCGCCATCACATGATGGAAGGGGGGATAATAGGTGCAATTCCGGGCGTAATGGAAGTCGCGCAACTTGAACCTGATGTGGTGTTGCTTGAACTGCCAACTGGTGGGCGCTTCCCGGAAGTAATGCAGCAGATGCGGGAGGCCACAGGTGCGAAAATCATCGTCGAGTACGATGACTATCTGTTAAACCTGCCGATGAAAAACGGTAATAACAGCAAGTTCCCGCCAAATATGGTGAAAAGTCTGCGCAAAATTATGGATAGTGCAGACTGGGTAGTGGTGTCTACTGAACCACTCGCCGAGGCTTACAGCCGTTTCCACGGCGATATCCGCATTGCGCAAAACCGTCTGGCACCGGATCAATGGGGACATCTTCAGGGACAGCGACTGACGGGGAAAAAGTTACGTGTCGGATGGGCCGGTGGCAGCTCGCATGCAGGTGACCTTGAGATCCTGCTTCCGGTAATCAAAGAGCTTGAGAACGAGGTGGATTGGGTCTTTATGGGAATGAAACCCCGTAATGTTCGCTGCGAGTTCCATCCGGGGGTTCCCTTTGATATGTATCCAGAGAAACTGGCAAGCCTAAACCTTGATCTTGCTCTGGTACCGTTGGAAATGAACCATTTTAACGAATGTAAGAGTAACCTACGTCTGCTGGAAATTGGTACCTGTGGCGTTCCGATCATTGCGACCGACATTGCGCCGTACCGCTGTGGACTGCCAGTAACGCTGGTTGAAAACCGCTTTAAAGACTGGGTAAACACAATTCGAGCCCATATCAATGACACCACGTTGCTGGCCCGTCAGGGCGATGCATTACGTGAAGCAGTTCACCGGGACTGGTATCTGCGTAAGAGCGGGCTGGATGAGTGGCAGAGGGCCTGGCTAGCAACTGGGAAGTAATAAAAAAGGCGCGGTTAACGCGCCTTTTTTGTGCATCAGCTCTTACCTTCGAACCCAGATATCAAGACGCTTACGCAGGGATGCCTCAGTAAGGAGCCCCTCGTTATGAACCCAGGAATGCAGGTTATCTGCCTGCCGCGATGCCAGTACTGTGTCCAGATGCTTGGTGATGGCTTCTGTCCAGCTTTTGGCGCTGTTTTTCACCCGTGTTACCGGCTCCGGGGTTTGCATACCTGGGATATCGCTGCAGATAACCGGATACCCGCAGGCACCAAATTCCAGCAGTCTTATCGAACTGCGATGGCGGTTGCGGGCGGTGTCAGCCAACGGCTCAACCACCACATCCAGTTTAAGGGATGCCAGTGCTTGCGGGTAGTGCGCGAAGCTCGTCCCAGCATGGTATTCCGCGACGTACTGGCGCAGGGAAGGTGGGCAATAACCCATTACCACCCAGTCGACATGGTCAGCGAGTTGTCTGACGACAGAGTGGATAATATCCAGATCGGATGCGGTGGAACGGTCACCGACCCAGCCGATGCGCGGTTTTACACCAGAGTTACGCTGAACGTTGAGTTTACCCCACATAAGTGGTGAGAGACCGGGAGAAACAACCTGAATTTCCTTATGCCAGGCGGCGCAGCTTTCTGCTAGCGCATTAGAGGAGACCACAACGCGATCGACATGGCGTAGTGTCGCCTGGAGATCGGTGTGATGGTCTGCAGGTAAAAAATCGTCCAACACAAAAACGGTAAATTGCCCGGTGGCTTTACGCAGACGCTCCAGCCACTCCTGCGCCGCAGGGGTGATCGTTTGCTGAAGGATCAGGCTTGTCGGGGCAATTCTCGCCATTTCTCCAATCGAAGGAGGAGCTAAAGGGAGTAAGGTTCTTGCCAGCGCATGATTATCCAGCATTTCCATTTGAGCGATCAGGTGGTGAGCGCTGGAACGGGAACGATCAACAGGCAGCGTCAGAAGGATGGGGAGGGGCCGCCAGTGTAAAGGATCCCATGTTCCAGGTGCGTCAAGCTGAAGCTGAAAGCCAGCGTTGTTGCGGGACAGGTTCGGATTGTAGGCAGGATCGTTAGCAATAACCGGCAGCCATTTTTGATACATCGCATCCTGTTCACCCATAAAACGCTGGCGTTTTTTCTCCTGGGTTGCTTTATCCACCGTATTTTGACTGACGCTGCCCTCATGCATCACGACAGCATACGGTGTCCAGACGGTAAGATAGCCCGCTTCACGAACTTTAAGGCAGAGATCGACATCGTTATAAGAGACGCGGAACTGCTCCTCATCTAGTCCACCCACCTGTTCATAAACGGCTTTACGAATTAACATACAGGCCGCTGTGACCACGCTGTAGTTTTGATCGGTCTGAAGGCGATGCATATAGCCTGTTTTATCCGGTGTACTGTCGATAAAAGGGTGATCGGCAGGACCACGCAGTCCCATCACCACCCCAGCGTGCTGGACATTGCCGCCAGGGTAAAGCAATTTGGCACCGACAATGCCGACTTCTGGTCGCAGCCCATGGTTGAGCAGATGATCGAGCCAGTAGCCATCAATAATGGCTGTATCATTATTCAGCAGTACCAGATACTCGCCGTGCGCCTCGCGGGCGGCCATATTGTTGATGGCGGAGTAGTTAAACGGATGCGGATATCGCAGTACGCGGATGCGTTGTGGATCGATGGTAGCAATCCCCTTCAGCCACTCAAGCGCTTCCCGCGTTTCGCTGTTGTTATCCACAATAAGCACTTCATAATTTTTATAGCGCGTCTTTTCCAGCAGGGTGGTAACACAAGGGATTAGGACCGCCAGCTGATCTTTTGTTGGAATGATGATGGAAACCAAGGGGGTATCAGCGTGGTTATAGCGCAGGGCATAAATGCCCGGTAGAGGGGTTTCCACCTCCCCCTGGGGATAACCGCGCTGGCGGAGATGGTTACGCAGGATAGCCTTCTCTTCATCCTTAGCAATCTGCACCTGACTATGAGCAGCGACGAGCGGTTCAGGCAGATGGCCTGCGACATGGAGCCCTTTTTGCTCAATAAGCCGTACAATATATTCAAATTCCCATGCCTGTCGGTACATTCTGTTGAATCCGCCAAGAGACACCAAAGTCGAACGTTTAAAAATCCAATGACGAGCCAATTCAGTAGGATTACTTAACAACAGATCAAGGTTAAAGTCGGGGCGCAGGATTGTTCCCGTGAACTGACCCCCTTCATTACAGACTTCATCAAAATAGACGGCATCGCAACTGTTTGCGCTCTCAAGTAGCAAATCGAGCGACAATAACCCGCCACTAAGTAGCGTTTCTCCGGCGTCAATCACCATGACCCACTCATATTGTGAATCAGTGAGGTAACCATTAATTTGGGATACGCTATTAACACGGTTGGTTTCGAGTCGGTCAACCTGATAAGAAAATGCTGCATAGGAGTCGCCAAAGACAACACAGTGAAGGCTCAGACCAAACCCTTGCCAAGACTGAATACTGGCAAGCGTAGTTTCAACTGCTATGTTATCGCCGTGGTAGCGGATTAGAATGCAGAGCGTTTGATTAACATTCCGCTCACGATGCCAAGACAGTGCCAGATCGTAGTGTTGGGGAGGAAGAGATTTTTCTGCCACCCAATTTTTAATCTGAGAACTTTGATACGCCTGTATCGAACGGTGCAGAGAGTGATGTAATGCATGAAGGAGGTTAACGGTATGAGTATCCTGGGGGGATGAAGCCGATGCAATTGTTACGAACTGATTCTGATCTTTATTTCCCTTATACCATCCGAGTTTCTTTATAAGCTGCGGCATGAGTGAGTAGGTTCGGGCAACCTGGTCACGTTGGTGTTTTGCCATCTGACTGATCTGGGCATCAGATATACGGAAAGATGAGAGGGGTTCGAATATAAAAGCAAGATCGCCTTTGTTAAACAACTTCATCATCAATGCTACGTCAGCAAAGTAGGGCATTTCCTGACGATCGATATTGAAAATCTGATCACCAAACGCGAGCAAATCATCTCTGTAACAGAGAAAAACGCTTGGTTCACCGATGAAATTGACTTGGTAATCACACAAGAAAGAGATGAGATCGTTGCCGTTTAGCAGGGTATCCTGTGTGAAGGGAAACGCTGTAGCGATAACATCAGGTAACGTATTGCCATTTTCGTCTATCCGTGTTCTTCGGGAAGAGGCGATGACACAGTTGGGGTTATGCGCAAGAATACCAACCAATCTGGAGACACAATTTTCAGTTAAAACATCATCATCATAAAGGAACTTAACATATTTTCCTTTTGCGTGGCTGAGACAATGTAATACATTGCCGGTTTCCAGTAGGCGTTCGCGGTTTCGGAACCAGCGCACAGGCTTTTTCTGAGCTTGGCTGAGACGTTCACAAATTATTCGAATTGAATCGTTTTCACTGTCATCACAAACGATAATTTCGGTATTCTGCCAGTCCTGTGCCATTGCGCTAAGCAATGCTTGTTCGAAGAAATCTGATTTGTAGGCAGGAATTAAAATACTGACTAGATCTTGCTGAGACATAGTATTTCCGGTGTTAGTCGTTGTTATATTCTGACGAAGCGTTATCTGCTTCAAAATTGAGTCTGACGTAGTATTTTCGACCCTGTTCATCGCGAAAAAAGGCATTCCTCAATTCGCCGTGTGTCAGGGCACGCAAAAGATCAAGGTGTTCCTGCAGAGTACCCGTTGCATTTAGATCAAGCTCACAAAGAGTTTCAAAGTCACGAATGCTGTTGTAGTTCCCCTCACTGGAAAGCCGTACTGTGGAGTAATTTCCTGCAATAATATCAGCCAGATGTTGCTCTAATAATGTTTTTTCCATCGTGATTATTCGTCGGTAGACATCCAGGGACGTATCTGATTGCAGAATGTCGACCGGAGCCTGAAACAGAACTGGACCATGATCAACATCGCTGTCCATAAGATGGACTGTCACACCTGCAGGTTTTTTATTAATAATTGAGAATATTTGTGGAAACCAGCCCCGATTGAACGGATTTAGCCCTGGGTGAATATTGATACAGGTCACAGCATTAACCAGCCGTTCGGGAAAAATTTGCTTGCAGTGCAAGCTAATCACAAGATTGGCTTTCAGTATAATGTTTTCAAGGCTGACAGGATCTTTCAGATTGATAGGCGTTGCTCCGAGTTTTTTCATTACACCCGGATGCTGATTTTTAGCGGAGTAAAATAGTTGAAATACAATATCGTCCCGCCCCGGTAACCTGTTCAAGAGCTGTATAAGATATTCGGATAACTCAGGATTATCGGAAATAACCATGAGGTGCATGTTTTGCCGTTGGTTGGAATTATCAGTCATTCTGAATCTCATCAGGTAGGAAACCACGCCGGAGTCACGTGTAGGCTCAGAATGAAAATTGTAATGGAGGTGCTTCAGATTCATAGGTCAAACAACACTCAGTTTATGAGCTTGCTTTTGCTATTGACCTTATGGTCTGTATCAAATGAGAGCAAATATAGACGTAAAACCTGCGCCTTTTCGACCGATTATCTCCTGGATTTAGGGAATAAGATGGACAGTAAACGACTAAACTGCGGCGCAATAGGTAATGAACAATAAAATTTTTGTGACGAGCCCTTTACTTCCACCTTTGGAGGAGTTCATCCCCTATCTGGAGAAAATGTGGGCCAGTAAAGTCCTCACGAATGGGGGGGGGGTTTCATCAAGAACTTGAGGCTACTCTCGCTGATTACCTTGGCGTGAAGTATGTCAGCTTGTTTTCTAATGGTACACTTGCGTTGCTTACTGCGCTACAAGCGCTACGTATCTCTGGTGAGGTAATAACTACTCCCTATTCCTTTGTTGCAACATCTCACACGTTATTGTGGAACGGTTTGACGCCTGTATTTGCCGATATTAACCCTGAAACCTTTAACATCGATCCCGATAAAATTGAAGAACTGATCACGCCGCACACAACCGCTATTATGCCTGTTCATTGCTATGGTATTCCATGTCAAGTTGAAAAAATACAAAAAATTGCGGATATATACGGTCTGCGTGTTATATATGATGCGGCGCATGCGTTTGGTGTAAAGAAAAATGGTGTAAGCGTGCTTACTCATGGTGATTTATCTGTTCTCAGTTTTCATGCGACGAAAGTCTTCAATACATTTGAAGGGGGGGCGATTATTTCTCATGATCTTAAAACCAAACAGCGAATAGATTATCTGAAAAATTTCGGGTTTGCAGGTGAAACCAAAGTAGTTGCGCCAGGAATCAATGCCAAAATGAGTGAAGTGTCTGCTGCATTTGGCCTGCTGCAGCTTAAACATATCGATCGGGCACTAGGAGCGCGTAAAGATATCTATAACCGTTACATGTGCTATCTTGCTGATATTAAAGGGATTTCATTTTATCAATTTAAGGGGGATTATGAATGGAATTACGCCTATTTCCCGGTGCTTGTTGAAGCGGATTTTGCTCTTAGTCGAGATGAGCTCTACGAAATGCTAAAGCTGGATGACATATATGTGAGACGTTATTTCTATCCACTTATTAGTACATTTCCTATGTACCGACATCTTGATTCCGCAGCGCCTGAAGAATTAGTTGTAGCGAGTAGTATTGCGCAAAAAATACTGTGTCTACCGATTTTCCCTGATTTGACAGAAGCGGAACAGGATAAAATTATTGCAGCCGTACGTCGTTTGAGCGTGCAGGCGAATAATGAAACGAAAGGTTCGCAAAAAGTTGCCTAATGAACACTGGATATAGATTTTGAATCATAATTGCTATGAGCCACGATGAGCGCCTGGTTTCTGCCGGGCTGTATACAAACATAGTGTTGATTATTGTCATAATACTGCGTCAGATCAGAAACTGTACATTGTTCATTGGTGCAAATAACCCCCCATTTCACCCACTATTCTCCCGATTAAAACCCCTCCAGAATTGGATAATCATGCCGATAACTCAACTAACGCAGGGCTGTTTATCGTGAATTCACTCTATACCGCTGAAGGTGTAATGGATAAACACTCGCTGTGGCAGCGTTATGTCCCGCTGGTGCGTCACGAAGCATTGCGCCTCCAGGTGCGCTTGCCGGCGAGCGTGGAACTCGACGATCTGCTACAGGCGGGCGGTATCGGGTTATTGAATGCAGTTGACCGATACGACGCTCTGCAAGGAACGGCATTTACGACTTACGCAGTTCAGCGTATTCGTGGTGCGATGCTGGACGAGCTGCGCAGCCGTGACTGGGTGCCACGCAGTGTTCGCCGCAACGCACGCGAAGTGGCGCATGCGATGGGGCAGCTGGAACAGGAACTGGGACGCAACGCAACGGAAACCGAAGTGGCGGATCGTCTTGGCATTGCTGTTGAAGAGTATCGTCAGATGTTGCTCGATACCAATAATAGCCAACTCTTCTCTTATGACGAGTGGCGAGAAGAGCATGGCGATAGCATCGAGCTGGTGACGGATGAGCACCAGCAAGAAAACCCGTTACACCATTTAATGGAAGGGAATTTACGCCAGCGCGTCATGGAAGCTATTGAAGCTCTGCCTGAACGCGAACAGCTGGTATTGACCCTTTATTACCAGGAAGAGCTTAACCTCAAAGAGATTGGCGCTGTTCTGGAGGTGGGAGAGTCGCGGGTGAGCCAGCTGCACAGCCAGGCCATTAAACGCTTACGAACCAAGCTGGGTAAGTTATAGGTGATTGATTCACCTTAAAAATGCCGCACAACGTATTGACAACCAGGAGTTATCATGACGGTGCAGCAATCTAAAAGACGGCCTTTAAGCCGCTACCTGAAAGACTTTAAACACAGCCAGACGCATTGCGCCCACTGTAACAAGCTACTCGATCGTATCACGCTGGTTCGCCGCGGCGAAATCGTCAATAAGATCGCGATTTCTCGCCTCGACACGTTGATGGACGAAGCAGCATGGCTCGAAGAGCAAAAAGAGTGGGTGGCGCTTTGCCGTTTCTGTGGCGATCTCCATTGCAAAGAGCAAAGCGACTTCTTCGACATTATCGGCTTCAAGCAGTTCCTGTTTGAACAAACGGAGATGAGCCACGGCACCGTTCGCGAATACGTGGTTCGCCTGCGCCGCCTCGGGCAGCATCTGACCGTGAACAACATTTCCCGCGATCTGCTCAAAACCGGTTATCTCGACGAGAACCTGGAGCCGTGGTTGCCTGCGACCAGCACCAACAACTACCGGATTGCGCTGCGCAAGTACGCACAATATAAGGTACAAATGCCGGGTGCCATAAAGCAGAAAGGCCACGCCGGAACAACTTCTGATATATATTAAAAAAGAATAAGATGTAGCGCAGTCGCCTTTGACGTTGCAGGCGATTTCTCTACACTACGTAAAAATTCCACTATATCGGGGTATTTATGAAATTTGCACTTCTGGGTCGTCAGGCGCTGATGGGTGTTATGGCCGTTGCGCTGGTTGCGGGCATGAGCGTGAAAACGTTCGCCGCAGAAAAACTGCTGAATAAAGTAAAAGAGCGCGGTACGCTGCTGGTCGGGCTGGAAGGTACCTATCCTCCGTTCAGCTTCCAAGGCGATGACGGCAAGCTGACCGGTTTTGAAGTGGAGTTTGCTGAAGAGCTGGCGAAACACCTCGGCGTGAAAGCGTCCCTGAAACCGACCAAATGGGACGGTATGCTGGCGTCGCTGGATTCGAAACGCATTGACGTGGTCATCAACCAGGTCACCATCTCTGACGAGCGTAAGAAGAAATATGACTTCTCCACCCCGTATACCGTGTCCGGTATTCAGGCGCTGGTGAAGAAAGGCAACGAAGGCACCATCAAAACGGCTGCGGACCTGAAAGGGAAGAAAGTCGGTGTCGGTCTGGGAACCAACTACGAAGAGTGGCTGCGCCAGAACGTTCAGGGCGTGGATATCCGCACCTATGATGATGACCCGACGAAATACCAGGATCTGCGCGTGGGCCGTACCGACGCCATTCTGGTTGATCGCCTGGCAGCACTGGATCTGGTGAAGAAAACCAACAACACCCTGGCGGTAGCGGGTGATGCGTTCTCTCGTCAGGAATCCGGCGTGGCCGTTCGTAAAGGTAACGAAGACCTGGTGAAAGCGATTGATTCCGCGATTGCTGACATGCAAAAAGACGGTAGCCTGAAGGCGCTTTCCGAGAAGTGGTTCGGGGCAGACGTCACGAAATAAGTTTCTGACGTAAAAAAAGGCGCTTTTAAAAGCGCCTTTTTTATTTCTTACGCGTCTGCGTGCATAATGAAAAATATCACATTTTGTCTGAGTTACCGGAGCATCCATGTCACTACAGAATTTAACGCGCTTTCCCCGCCTGGAGTTCATCGGCGCGCCGACGCCGCTGGAGTATCTCCCGCGATTTTCTGATTATTTAGGGCGCGATATTTTTATTAAGCGTGATGACGTGACGCCCATGGCGATGGGGGGCAACAAGCTGCGCAAGCTGGAGTTTCTGGCGGCGGACGCCCTGCGCGAAGGCGCGGATACGCTCATCACTGCCGGGGCCATCCAGTCCAACCACGTTCGCCAGACGGCGGCCGTGGCGGCAAAACTTGGGCTTCACTGCGTGGCATTGCTGGAAAACCCGATTGGCACGCGGGCTGAAAACTATCTCACCAACGGTAACCGCCTGCTGTTAGACCTGTTTAACGTGCAGGTTGAGATGGTTGACGCGCTGACCGACCCGACCGCCCAGCTCGATGAGCTGGCGACGCGTCTGGAAGCGCAGGGTTTTCGCCCCTACGTTATTCCCGTCGGCGGTTCGAATGCGCTGGGCGCGCTGGGGTACGTGGAAAGCGCGCTGGAAATCGCGCAGCAGTGCGAGGGGGCGGTGAGTCTCTCCTCCGTCGTGGTCGCGTCCGGCAGTGCGGGCACCCATGCCGGGCTGGCGGTGGGGCTGGAGCAACTGCTTCCCGAGGTCGAACTGATTGGCGTGACGGTGTCCCGCAGCGTGGCGGATCAGAAGCCGAAAGTGGTTACGCTACAGCAGGCGGTCGCAGAGCAGCTGGAGCTGAATTCCACGGCCGATATTCTCCTCTGGGATGACTATTTTGCGCCGGGTTACGGCACGCCGAACGAAGAGGGAATGGAAGCGGTGAAACTGCTGGCGCGCCTCGAGGGCATACTGCTCGATCCGGTCTATACCGGCAAAGCGATGGCCGGACTGATCGACGGCATTGCGCAAAAACGCTTTAAGGATGAAGGGCCGATTTTATTTGTCCATACCGGCGGAGCGCCTGCGCTGTTTGCCTACCATCCTCACGTTTAAAAATCAGGTCGAAAAATAATAATGCAAGAAAGTATTCAACTGGTTATTGATTCTCTGCCGTACCTGCTGAAAGGTGCGGTATTTACGTTGCAGCTCAGTATCGGCGGGATGTTCTTTGGGCTGGTACTGGGATTTATACTGGCCTTAATGCGCTTGTCGCCTGTCCTGCCGGTGCGCTGGCTGGCGCGCTTTTATATCTCCGTGTTTCGCGGTACGCCGCTTATCGCCCAGCTCTTTATGATCTACTACGGCTTACCGCAGTTCGGAATCGAGCTGGATCCGATCCCGGCGGCGATGATTGGCCTGTCGCTCAATACCGCGGCGTACACCTCCGAAACCCTGCGTGCGGCCATCTCCTCCATTGACAAAGGGCAGTGGGAAGCGGCGGCCAGTATCGGGATGACGCCCTGGCAGACGCTGCGCCGGGCCATCCTGCCGCAGGCGGCACGCGTGGCGCTTCCGCCGCTCAGCAACAGCTTTATCAGCCTGGTGAAAGATACCTCCCTGGCGGCAACGATTCAGGTTCCGGAGCTTTTCCGTCAGGCACAGCTCATTACCTCCCGTACGCTTGAGGTCTTTACCATGTATCTGGCCGCCTCGCTGATTTACTGGGTGATGGCGACGGTGCTGTCTGCTCTGCAAAACTACTTCGAAAACCAGCTTAACCGCCAGGAGCGTGATCCAAAATGAGTGCAATTGACGTCAAAAACCTGGTGAAGAAATTCCACGGTCAAACGGTGCTCCACGGGATCGATCTGGAGGTCGAGCAGGGCGAAGTGGTGGCGATTATTGGACCGAGCGGTTCGGGAAAGACGACGCTGCTGCGCAGCATTAACCTGCTTGAACAGCCGGAAGGCGGTACCATCCGCGTCGGGGAGATCACGATTGATACCGGGAAATCCATCAGCCAACAGAAAGGGTTGATTCGCCGCCTGCGCCAGCATGTCGGCTTTGTTTTCCAGAACTTCAACCTTTTCCCGCATCGTACGGTGCTGGAGAACATCATCGAAGGGCCGGTGATCGTCAAAGGTGAGCCTAAAGAGGAAGCGACCGCGCGGGCTCGCGAACTGCTCGCCAAAGTCGGGCTGGCGGGGAAAGAGACCAGCTATCCGCGTCGCCTGTCGGGCGGGCAGCAGCAGCGCGTGGCGATTGCGCGCGCGCTGGCGATGCGCCCGGACGTGATCCTGTTTGATGAACCGACCTCTGCGCTCGATCCGGAACTGGTGGGCGAGGTGCTGAACACCATTCGCCAGCTGGCACAGGAGAAACGTACGATGGTGATCGTGACCCATGAAATGAGCTTTGCGCGCGATGTCGCTGACAGAGCCATCTTTATGGATCAGGGACGGATTGTGGAGCAGGGGCCAGCGAAAAGCCTGTTCGCTAACCCTCAACAGCCGCGAACCCGTCAATTCCTTGAAAAATTCCTTATGCAGTAGCATTTTTGCACGCATTTGCTCCAGAAAATGACTCTGGAGCAAATTATTCTCCCTCTGCGCGAGGGCTTCTGTTTTTTTATTCCATCCAGATCGGATAAAGCTTATCGATAGTAAAGTTAATTGTGCTATTGCCGATATTTTGTGGCTAGAAAAAAGTTTTATGTGTTAGCTTATATTCACCATAATAATGATTATCTGTTCAGAGGCTTCATTTAGTAAGTATGAAGGATTTAGACTTTTTCACCTGGCGACGGGATTGCTCCCTCCGGTTTCAGGAATTGACCTGTGCCGCCGAGGTATATCAGGAGCTGGAGCGACAAACTCAGGCGCTGGAATTCGATTATTACGCGCTCTGCGTGCGCCATCCCGTGCCATTTACCCGCCCTAAACTCTCCCTGCAAACCACTTACCCAAAGTTGTGGATGGCGCAATATCAATCTGCGAACTATTTCGCGATTGATCCGGTTTTAAAACCGGAGAATTTCATTCAGGGCCATCTCCCCTGGACAGATGCATTATTCGCCGAGGCGCAGGAATTATGGCACAGCGCCCAGGATCACGGTTTACGCTCGGGAATAACGCAGTGCCTGATGCTGCCAAATCATGCGCTTGGTTTCCTGTCAGTGTCTCGTACGCGTGTACAGGAAGGGCCATTAGCCCATGAAGAAATAGAGCTGCGGTTGCAAATGCTGGTGCAAATGGCCTTAACCTCGCTGATGCGTTTTGACGATGAGATGGTCATGCCGCCGGAAATGAAATTCAGCAAGCGCGAGCGTGAAATTCTGAAATGGACTGCGGAAGGGAAGACGTCAGCGGAAATAGCGATCATTCTCTCGATCTCAGAGAATACCGTTAACTTCCATCAGAAGAATATGCAGAAGAAATTCAACGCGCCCAACAAGACGCAGATCGCGTGCTATGCGGCGGCAACGGGACTGATTTGACGCAGTAAAACGTTCTGCGTGACAGACGAGCGAACGGCTGAATGCACTGCATCCAGCCGTTTTTTGTTACTGACGGTACGCTTGCTTGATTTGCTTAACGGTGTTAGCAAATACCGCTGATTCAGCCTGGTCTTCCATCTCCGCGATTTGTTTTTCCATTTTAATGATCACACGACCGGCATCAGCCTGGCCCATCGCCTGCAGCATCAGCGTTAGCAGCGCTTTCAGGCAGTTTACTTCCTGTGCCAGTTCCTGGTTATTCTCCGCAGTGGCAAATTCAGGTGTGCTCATTTATTTTCCTCATTATTAAACGGCGCTAAAGCGCGACGACGAAAGTCAAGGCGGCGGAGTATACCACAAGCTGAAGCAAAAAATGCAGCGGTTGTTTTTCGTACTTTTACGCTGATGTTTAATTGCGTAAACAGATCGTACCGGTAAACTCAACCCGCTTAATGATTATTAATTGTTTAGGTCGGGTTCGCTTGCCGTTAATTATTGTTACAAAAAGTTGTACCCTGTTTTTGCGCAGGTTAAGCCAGCCCGTTTTTTGTAACTTTTTGAATACAGATGGTTAAAAAAAGCTGCAAGAGCCCTGAATGCACGGGCTCTCTTTCCACCGCCTGTACAGCCTAATTTCCAAAAACGAGAGCAAAATCGAATAGCCGGTTTTTTAACGTTTTAATCTTGTCAGGAAAACCGTTAATATAAACCAAATTATCACACAGTAGCGTTATCCCTATTCTGGAGACATTTCCTTTGATCAACGTCCTTCTTGTTGATGACCACGAACTGGTGCGCGCAGGGATACGACGCATTCTTGAAGATATTAAAGGTATTAAAGTTGCCGGTGAGGCATGCTGTGGCGAAGATGCGGTAAAATGGTGCCGTACCCACTCCGCCGATGTGGTGCTGATGGATATGAACATGCCCGGTATTGGTGGTCTTGAAGCAACACGCAAAATCGCGCGTACCTTTGTAGACACTAAAGTCATCATGCTGACGGTGCATACCGAAAATCCACTGCCCGCGAAAGTGATGCAGGCGGGCGCGGCGGGTTACCTGAGTAAAGGTGCTGCACCGCAGGAGGTTGTCAATGCTATCCGTTCTGTGTATGCCGGACAGCGTTATATTGCGTCCGACATCGCTCAGCAGATGGCGCTGAGTCAGATCGAGCCCGAGAAAACCGAATCACCCTTTGCCAGTTTGTCCGAGCGTGAATTGCAGATTATGCTGATGATCACCAAAGGTCAGAAGGTGAATGAGATCTCGGAACAGCTGAATCTCAGCCCGAAAACGGTAAACAGCTATCGTTATCGGATGTTCAGTAAACTGAACATTCATGGTGACGTCGAACTGACGCATCTGGCCATCCGACATGGTTTGTGTAATGCGGAGACGTTGTTAAGTCAGTGAGTGATGTGTTCGATTCAAAAGCATTTCTGAAAACCGTAACCAGCCAGCCTGGCGTCTATCGCATGTATGACGCTGGCGGTACGGTTATCTATGTGGGGAAGGCTAAAGATCTTAAAAAACGTCTCTCCAGCTATTTTCGCAGCAATCTGGCCTCTCGTAAGACCGAAGCGCTGGTCTCACTCATCCAGAATATTGATGTCACCGTCACGCACACGGAGACAGAAGCGCTGCTGCTTGAGCACAACTATATTAAGCTCTACCAGCCGCGCTATAACGTCCTGTTGCGTGATGATAAATCCTATCCGTTCATCTTTCTGAGCGGCGACACCCATCCGCGCCTCGCCATGCACCGTGGTGCAAAACATGCGAAGGGTGAATATTTCGGGCCGTTCCCCAACGGCTATGCCGTGCGAGAAACGCTGGCGCTGCTGCAAAAAATCTTCCCGATCCGCCAGTGTGAAAACAGCGTTTACCGTAACCGTTCGCGGCCATGCCTGCAGTACCAGATTGGCCGCTGCCTGGGGCCGTGCGTGGCCGGGCTGGTGAGTGAAGAAGAGTATGCCCAGCAGGTGGAGTATGTGCGCCTGTTCTTAGCCGGCAAGGACGATCAGGTCTTAACCCAGCTGATTGCGCGGATGGAAAAAGCCAGCGCCGCACTCGAGTTCGAAGAGGCCGCGCGTATTCGCGATCAAATCCAGGCGGTGCGCAGAGTCACGGAGAAACAATTTGTCTCGAATTCCGGTGACGATCTCGATGTGATCGGCGTGGCCTTTGACGCCGGGATGGCCTGCGTGCACGTGCTGTTTATTCGCCAGGGCAAAGTGCTCGGCAGCCGCAGCTATTTCCCGAAAGTGCCTGGCGGTACCGAACTGGGTGAAGTGGTGGAAACCTTTGTCGGCCAGTTCTATCTGCAGGGGAGCCAGATGCGCACGCTGCCTTCTGAAATCCTGCTCGATTTTAATCTTGACGATAAAACCCTGCTGGCCGATTCGCTCTCTGAACTGGCGGGGCGCCGGGTCAATGTTCAAACCAAACCGCGCGGCGATCGCGCACGCTATCTGAAGCTGGCGCGAACCAACGCGGCGACGGCACTCACCACTAAGCTGTCGCAGCAGTCGACGGTGCACCAGCGTTTAACGGCCCTGGCGGCGCTACTGAAGCTGCCGGAAGTGAAACGGATGGAGTGTTTCGACATCAGCCATACGATGGGTGAACAGACGGTCGCGTCCTGCGTGGTATTTGATGCTAACGGTCCGCTGCGCGCTGAGTATCGCCGCTATAACATCACCGGGATCACGCCGGGTGACGACTATGCGGCGATGAATCAGGTGCTGCGACGTCGCTATGGTAAAGCCATAGAAGAGAGCAAGATCCCCGATGTGATCCTGATTGACGGCGGGAAAGGGCAGCTCGGCCAGGCGAAAGCGGTATTTGAATCGCTTGATGTCAGCTGGGATAAAAACCATCCGCTGCTGCTGGGCGTCGCAAAAGGGGCCGATCGTAAGGCCGGTCTGGAGACACTGTTCTTCGAGCCGGAAGGTGAGGGCTTCAGCCTGCCGCCGGACTCTCCGGCGCTGCACGTCATACAGCATATTCGCGATGAATCACACGATCACGCCATCAGCGGTCACCGTAAAAAACGGGCGAAGGTGAAAAACACCAGCTCACTCGAGACGATCGAAGGCGTGGGGCCAAAACGTCGCCAGATGCTGCTGAAGTATATGGGCGGATTGCAAGGATTACTCAACGCCAGCATGGAGGAAATTGCAAAAGTGCCGGGTATTTCGCAAGGGCTGGCAGAAAAGATCTACTACTCGTTGAAACATTGAGGGCTCTGTAGCAACATAGAGCTAAATTTTACTGACAACAAATAGTTACCGTCACTATGCAATATAACATCCCTACGTTGCTCACTCTTTTTCGTGTCGTACTCATCCCGTTCTTTGTGCTGGCGTTTTACCTGCCGGTTGTCTGGGCACCCTTTGCCTGCGCATTGATCTTCCTTATTGCAGCGGTAACAGACTGGTTTGATGGTTACCTGGCGCGCCGCTGGAATCAAAGCACCCGTTTCGGCGCCTTCCTCGATCCGGTGGCGGATAAAGTGATGGTCGCGATTGCGATGGTGCTGGTGGCTGAGCACTATCATACCTGGTGGGTGACGCTGCCTGCGGCAACCATGATCGGCCGTGAGATTATTATCTCTGCGCTGCGCGAGTGGATGGCGGAACTGGGGAAACGCAGCAGCGTGGCGGTTTCCTGGATTGGTAAAGTGAAAACGACGGCGCAGATGGCGGCGCTGGTTTGGATGCTCTGGCGTCCGAACGCCTGGGTTGAGTGGGCGGGGATTGGTCTCCTGTGGGTGGCGGCAGTGCTGACGCTGTGGTCAATGCTGCAATATTTGAACGCTGCGCGCGGGGATTTGCTTGATCAGTGATCGTTTCGCCGTAATTTTCAGCAAACGATCCGGGGATGCAAAAAATAACGTTGACTCATAACGTCATATCAGTAGAATGCAACGCATCGAACGGCGGCACAGCAAGCCGGACGATAATGAAATCAAGTGGTTAGACATTTACTTGATGACATGCGGGAATAGCTCAGTTGGTAGAGCACGACCTTGCCAAGGTCGGGGTCGCGAGTTCGAGTCTCGTTTCCCGCTCCAGATTCAAGACATGCGCAACAGCGGGTGTCAGTTTGAAAAGTTTTACGGCGCGTTAGCAAAGCGGTTATGTAGCGGATTGCAAATCCGTCTAGTCCGGTTCGACTCCGGAACGCGCCTCCACTTTCTTCCCTGGCCGGATGGTGGAATCGGTAGACACAAGGGATTTAAAATCCCTCGGCGTTCGCGCTGTGTGGGTTCAAGTCCCACTCCGGCTACCATGGGAAACAAAGAATAATCAAAGCAATAAGCAGTGTCGTGAAACCACCGAAAGGTGGTTTTTTTGTGCCTCCAGTTTAGCGCGAAGTGAGCGTATCTCATCGTCATCACGATTGTGCTGTGCCCGGATATTTGCTGCCATACCAGAACGTTAAGCCTAACTCTCTAATATCAAGCCCGGAAAGCAGGGCGATTGTCAGCTAACCTGCAACCAATCTTAAACAAACATTTCACTCGCCAGACACAGGTTGCCGCCGCTGATAAACTGGTTGGTATCCACCCTGGAGAGCGGAAGGTTATTGTCATGCAATATGAAGAACAGCAGCTTATCAACGGCCTTTTCGAGCGTCTTAAACAGGCCGGACAACAAAACAGCCAACGGGATGCAGATGCGGAGCGTCAGATCGCTGAATTTGTCAGACAGCAGCCTGCGGCCCCCTACTATATGGCGCAGTCGATTTTGATTCAGGAAGCGGCGCTGAAACGTCTGCAGGCCCGGGTTCAGGAGCTTGAAAGCGAATTAGCCGCGCAAAAAAGCAAACCCTCGACGGGCGGCAGTTTCCTCGGCGGCCTGTTTGGTGGCGGGAAAAGTAACCCGCAGCCTGACAACAGCTGGAATGCCCAGCCGCAACAGCCGCCGGCGCAGGATTACTCTCGGGCGCCAGCGCCAGCTACTCGCGGCGGCGGTTTTATGGCTGGCGCGCTCCAGACAGCCGCTGGCGTGGCCGGTGGCATCGCGCTTGCCGAGATGCTTACCAGCATGTTCCATCAGTCGCGGCCGGAAGAGATCGTGAACATCATCGAAGAACCGACAATGCCCGTCGGTGGTGAACCGTTTGTCGGTAATCAATACGGCGACGTTAATAACGTCTCTGACACCCGTTTCCTCAACCAGAACGATCCGTTCGGCAGTAATAACGATGCCTGGCAGAACGACGATGTAGATGACGACTACAGCAATGACGACGACAGTTTTATTTAACGACGTTATCGTGTCACCATCGAAATGAAGTTAACCCTGAAAGTTGGGTATCCAACTTTCGGGGTTTTGCGTTTCCGGGTCAAAAAAGCCTTCGAGGCTAAGCCTGAAGGCTCATAAATCACATTCTTTTTACTGCTTTTCTTACTAACAAACCTGTAAGAATTGCCGGAAGCAATCCAAACAAAGAGGCGATATCGACTAACGTATCCTCCAGTTCTTCTATCCCGTATGTCCCGAAATGGTCCATCACGGCATAAGCCCATTCGACAGGTATCAAAATAAAAAGCCAGCGCGTATATAAAAGAAAACTGATAAGACCGATTGCAAGGCTGAAGGTGATTTCTATAAAAGTCCTCATGTTACTGTTATTGTCCCGTAAGCTTTAAAGCTCGTGCAAGGTACCGGCATCATAGTTGTTTTCATAAGAGCTTCGTACAAGTAATCAAAGTCACTCAGATGAAGAAGGGTTATACAGCCTTCGCTTAACCCTCTTGGTCCTATCGGATGGAGGCGGAAATGGCCACGCCGGACACCTTCAACAAATACTTGATCATCTATCTGCCAGTCATCTTTGTATAAGGCAAACCATTTTGAGCGATCGGTGCCATAAATATTTTTCAGGGCAAAATCACTTAGTCCTCCGAGCCTGCCTCCGCTCTGTCGGTTCACGATGAAGTAACGTCCTGGCGGGATAGGTCCGATTTCTGGTTTGCTTGCCATAGTCGGATTGTTTCTGCCATAGAGCTGGCCTGAGAATGCCGGAAAGTTTCCTATACCCGGAACGGTAAGAATAGATGACGGTAAGCCATTCAATGCATAGCGAGCAATAATCATGCTGTAACCCGAATATTCCAGCCGTCAGTAAACTGGATATTCCCGTCGCAGTGCTTCCATGTGATTCTCTCATAACGCAGTTCTATCGCCTCAAGGTGATTGTGTTTTTCCATTGAGGGATTTTTTACGTTATGCATTACAGGCGTTATCCCTACGATTTTCACATTTTCTAAAAGCATGTTGAAATACTCAACTTCCTGCCCTGCATCGTTGATACGGTACCATTTGATTTCAGCTGACTTTAGGGTCTGGCCAGTTGCTACAGCCCGGTAAAGGTAAGGCGAGGATGAATCAAACTCTTTTTCGATTGTTAGTGGGGAGTGGACGCGGGTACCGGTTAGTTTCCCTGTATTGCCATCGGTTGGAATGTGTAAACCATGGCCAAACGATAAAACCTCAATGCTACCTTCACGGTGCTGAACATCTACAGAACCTGTAATATTCGCACCTCCGTCATCTTTGAGCCATAAATATGCGGGTATAGCCATTCTGAACGCTCCTTTTCAGTGAGTTTGACGTGATTGTCAAAGACTAATAAATCAACAAACTCAGGCCTTCTCAAGGCATTGCGTGCTATACTTTTCGTGAATATCTCATTGTTATTTATATGAAAATATTTCTAATGGTTCCTTAGGTATCAAATCACACCCCCGCCCAAATACGCCTTCCTCACCTCCTGATTCCCCAGCAATTCCTCACCGCTGCCGCTCAGCCGGATCTGTCCGTTCACCATCACATACCCGCGGTCAGACAGCTTCAACGCATGGTGCGCATTCTGCTCCACCAGAAAAATGGTCATACCGCTGCGGGCCAGCTCGCGCAGCGTCTGGAAGATCTGCTTCACCACAATCGGGGCTAAGCCCAGGCTGGGCTCATCCAGCAGCAGCAGCTTTGGACGGCTCATCAGCGCCCGGGCGATCGCCAGCATCTGCTGTTCCCCGCCGGACATGGTCATCGCGCGCTGCTTGCGCCGCTCTTTAAGGCGAGGGAAAAGGTCAAACATGGTTTGCATGTCTTCAGCCGCAAACTGATTGCCGATGGGAATGGTCCCCATCAGCAGGTTCTCTTCCACGGTCATATCGGGGAAGATTCGTCGCCCCTCCGGTGCCTGCGCAATGCCGCCGGACGCAACGTAGTGGGTGGATTGATGGCTGATGTCTTCACCACAGAACAGGATTTGCCCGCTGCGGATACGGGGTTGACCAAAGATGGACATCAGCAATGTCGATTTACCCGCACCGTTTGCGCCAATCAGCGCCACGGTTTCCCCCTTATTCACCTCAAGAGAGACCTGCTTCAGCGCCTGAATGACGCCGTAAAACACATCCACCTCGCGAAAAGCCAGCAGCGGTTCGCTCATAGGGAGACCTCGCTTTCATCCGTGCCCAGGTAGGCTGCAATGACCTTTTCATCATGCTGGATCTGCTCGGGTTTCCCCCTGGCAATCACATCGCCGTGGTCGAGCACGATAATGTCGTCCGAAATGTCCATCACCATCCCCATATCATGCTCAATCAGCAATACCGTGATGTCGTGATGATCCCGCAGAAAGCGAATAATGCCGCTCAGCTTGTGCGTTTCAACCGGATTAAGCCCGGCGGCGGGTTCATCCAGACAGATCATTTCCGGCCCGGTACACATTGCCCGCGCGATTTCCAGTCGCCGCTGCTGGCCATATGACATCTCTCCCGCCAGGCGATTGGCGCACTCCACCAGATCCACCACTTCCAGCCAGTAAAAGGCTCTGTCCAGGGCGTCGCTTTCCGCCCGCCGGTATGCCGGCGTATTTAAGATCCCGGCGAGCAGATTACGGTTAACGCGCATATGCTGCGCGACCAGCAGGTTTTCCACGACCGACATCTCGCGAAAAAGGCGGATATTTTGAAACGTGCGCGCCAGCCCGGCACGGTTGACCAGGTGGGTTCCGCCGAACATTTTGTAGAAAAGACGCTGCCCGAACTGCGCGGGGTTAATCCAGTCGCCGGGCTGGAATTTTTGCCCGAGGACCTGAATCACGTTGGTCGTTTTATGGCGGGTATTAAACAAAATGTTGCCGCCGGAGGCTCTGTAGAAGCCCGTCAGGCAGTTAAACACGGTTGTTTTGCCCGCCCCGTTGGGGCCAATCAGGGCGGTAATGGAGCCGCGCTGCACGTCCAGGTTGACGTCGTTTAGCGCCTTAATCCCGCCAAAATGCATCATCAGATGCTCAACGCGTAATATCGTTTCGTTCATGGTGCGACGCCCTTACGCACGGCAAACCCGCTGCGGTTGATGCGGATCAAACCGCGTGGACGCCAGATCATCATCACCACCATGAGCATGCCGAACAGCAGGACGCGGTACTCGGCAAAACTGCGCAGCAGCTCCGGCGTGACCGTGAGCACAAAGGCGGCCAGCACCACGCCCAGCGTCGAGCCCATCCCGCCCAGCACCACAATGGCGAGGATCAATGCCGATTCAAAGAAGGTAAAGGAGGTCGGATTCACGAACCCCTGATAGGTGGCGAAGAACACCCCGGCAATGCCCGCGGTGGACGCGCCCAGCGTAAAGGCCGACAGCTTAACCAGAACATGATTCAACCCCATTGAGCGGCAGGCAATTTCGTCTTCGCGCAGGGCTTCCCACGCCCGACCAATCGGCATGCGCGTCAGGCGGTGCTTGATGTAAAGCACCAGCATCACCACCAGAAACAGCACCGCGTAGATAAAGATAAACTTCATGTTCGGGTTGTAGGTCAGGTGGAAAAACTCGTGGAAGGGCACGCCGCCTTCTTTTGCGCGTCGCCCAAACTCAAGACCGAAAAAGGTGGGGGGAGGGGCAGACACGCCGTTGGGGCCGCCGGTGAAGGTCAGCCAGTTGTTCAGTATCAGGCGAATGATCTCCCCGAAGCCGAGGGTGACGATGGCCAGATAGTCACCGTGCATGCGCAGTACCGGGAAGCCGAGCAGGGCACCTGCGGCGGCGGCCATGATTGCCGCGAGCGGCAGCATGCTCCAGAAGCCCAGGCCGAGATACTGGTATCCCAGCGCCAGGCCGTACGCACCAATCGCATAGAACGCGACATACCCCAGATCCAGCAGACCGGCCAGGCCCACGACGATGTTCAGCCCCAGACCGAGAAGCACATAGATCAGCCCGAGGATGGCGACGGTCAGAACATACTTGGTGGCGACAAACGTAAAGCAAATCGCAAGGGTAATCACCAGAGGAATAATCCAGCGCATGCGGCTTTTATATTCCGGTGGCCGGACATAAACACCCGCGCTGTCGGCCTCGAAGCGCGCCTGGAAGCGGGCCCCGGCAGCGGTACCTAAAAAGGCGCTCAGCAGAAAACGCCCCGCCATGACAATGCTCACCATCCAGGCCAGGCGCTGCCCGGCGAAGGTAAAGCTGTACCCGTCCAGCACCACCCCTGCAATGGGGCCGAAGATAATCAGCGCAATCAGCCCGGAGAAAATCGCGTCCAGAATGCAGCGTTTAAGTGAAAAACCGTGTGATGTCATCGTTCTCTCCCTCACACTTTGGCCACAATCGGGCGCCCGAGCAGCCCCTGAGGGCGGAAAATCAGGATCATCACCAGCAGGCCAAACGAGAAGACATCTTTATAGTCCGAGTTCACCATGCCCGAGAACTGCGCTTCCGCCACGCCCAGGATAAGGCCACCGAGCATGGCGCCGGGGAGGGAACCGATGCCGCCCAGTACCGCCGCCGTGAAGGCTTTAATGCCGATCACGAAACCGACGTAGAAATCAAAGGTGCCGTAGTTCATGGTGATTAGCACCCCCGCCAGGCCCGCCATTGCCGCGCCGATGACGAAGACCAGCGAAATAATCCGGTCGGTGTTAATCCCCAGAATGGAGGCCATTTTGCGATCCTGCTGCACCGCACGGCACATCCGCCCCAGCCGGGTACGGTTGATTATCCAGGTGAGCACCAGCATGCCGGCAAACGAGGCCACCAGGATAAACACTTTGGTGTAGGTTATCTGCACGAACCCTTCGCCCAGATGCAGGCGAATCACGCCGTCCAGCATGGTCGGTACCCCTTGCTGGCGCGGGCCCTGGCTCAGCTGCGCGTAGTTTTGCAGAATAAGCGATATCCCGATGGCGGAGATCAGCGGTGCCAGGCGCGTGGAGTTGCGCAGCGGCTTATAGGCGATACGCTCGATGGTCCAGCCGTACACCCCGGTGACCACAATGGTGAACACCAGCGTGCCGAGGATCAGCAGCGGGAAGGACTGCAGGCCGAAGAATGAGAGGCAGCGCCAGGCCAATGGCGCAGAGATAGGCGGAAATCATATACACTTCGCCGTGGGCGAAATTAATCATGCCGATAATGCCGTACACCATGGTGTAGCCGATGGCGATCAGGCCGTAGACGGAGCCCAGCGTTAAGCCATTGATTAACTGTTGCAGGAAGAATGTACTCATTTTAGCGCGCTCGTTTTATAGGCTGCGCGATCCGCGCAGCCTGATGTTTATTACGCGCCGACGGGCGAGCCCATCGACGTTGAGCGTGACTCCGTCCCGTTACTCGACTTCCTTATATTTTCCTTTGTCGTCCCACTGGTAAACCACGTAGTCAGAGACTTTCAGATCGCCTTTGCTGTCCCAGGCTTTTTTGCCCATCACCGTGTCGACGGAATTGGCCTTCAGCCACTCGCTGGCTTTGGCAGAGTCCTTGCCGCCGGTGGCCTTGAAGGCCGCGGCAATCGCCTGTACCGAGGCGTAGGAGTAGAGGGTGTAACCTTCCGGCTCGAATTTACCGGCGCGGAATTTCTCGATTACCGCTTTGCCGTCCGGGATCAGGCGCGGATCTTTACCGAAGGTCATGTAAATGCCATTGGTATATTGCGGGCCGCCCGCCGCGGTCACCATCTCTTCGTTGACGATACAGTCCCCGGAGAAGAATTTCGCCTGCACGCCCTGCTCACGCATCTGGCGAACCAGCGGGCCGGCTTCCGGATGACATCCCCCGAAGAACACGACGTCCGGTTTTTGCGCGCCGATCTTAGTGACCAGCGCGTTAAAGTCTTTTTCACCGCGGGATAACCCCTCGTACATCACATCCTGAACCCCGCGTTTCGCCAGCGCCGCTTTGGTGGCGTCAGCCAGGCCCTGACCATAGGTGTCTTTATCGTGAATAATCACCACCCGTTTGGCTTTCAGCTTGTCGATGATGAAGTCGCTGGCCACCTGGCCCTGCTGGTCATCGCGGCCGCACATGCGGAACATGTCCCTCATGCCGCGTTCGGTAATCAGCGGGTTGGTTGAACCGGGGGTAATAGCGATGATACCCGCATCGCTGTAAACCTCGGAGGCGGGCATGGTGGAAGAGGAGCAGAAATGACCGACCACGGCGTTGACTTTATCCTGGTCGACTAAGCGGTTGGCCACCGCCACCGCCTGCTTAGGCTCGCAGGCGTCATCTCCCTGAACCAGTTTGATCTTCTCGCCGTTAATGCCGCCGGCGGCGTTAATGTCTTCAGCGGCCTGCGTTGCGCCGTGCCAGTACTGATCGCCATAGGTGGCATTAGGACCCGTGAACGGCCCGGCCACGCCAATCACGATATCTGCCCTGGCGGAAAACGCCGTCACCAGGCAACCGGCCAACACGAGAGAAAGCGGAGTTCTGATAAATTTCAGCGACATTATTATGTTCCTTAGCAAAGAGGTTTTTGCACCACGGCGTAAACCCGAACGCCCGACGGCGCAGCCAATCCGAAACACGAGCAAGAACAAAATGCACTAAACGAACAAGATACAGACGGCATCCTGCATATACGGCGAGGTTTCCCTGCGCAGCGTCGCGCGAAGAACATTAAGCAAAAACGTTGCCAGGATGGTTAACCCATTGAGGGGCCTGTGACATGTTTGAGTATAGAGCGCCGCGTTATGCCGCCTTGCGGGAGGAGAAGAAATTACAGCGGAGATCACATATCGTTAACAATAAAGCCCATAAGTTGTGCAAAGGTCACGATTTGCACATTTTTGCAGCAATAAAGACCTAAACTTCAGCCCGGAGAGGCGTGAGATATGTGTTAGGATCGTTTCCTTTTTATCAGGAGTGTCAGCGATGACTGAAGGCCCATTAAATGAAAGCGAAATGGCGTGGCTTGAAGAGACGTTAATGTCTTACGGTCATGACGATGCGTCCGTGCTTGACGTGTCTGAACTGGACGGCATGTTTACCGCAGTGCTTTCCGGTCCTGTTGTCGTTGAGCCAGATACCTGGCTGGTGGCGGTGTGGGGTGGCGAGAAATACATTCCGCGCTGGAAAAACGACCGCGAGATGAACCGTTTTATCGATCTTTGCTTTAAGCATATGAACGATATTGCCGAGCGCCTGAGCGAATATCCGGACCAGTTTGAACCGATGTTTGGCTATAACGACATTGACGGTGAGAGCTATACCGTGGTGGAAGAGTGGTGCTACGGCTACATGCGCGGCGTGGCTCTGACGGACTGGTCAGCCTTGCCGGACGAGCTGAAGGCCGATCTGGATGTGATTGCGCTGCACGGTAGCGAAGAGATCGGCGACCAGCTGGATGAATTGACCGAAGAAGAATATACCGCCAGCATTGAACGTATTCAGCCTGCGGCGCTGCGCTTGTATAACTACTGGGTGAACAATCCGCAGCAGCCGGAGGTGAAGAAGCCGATGGTGAACGGCACGAAGGTTGGGCGTAACGATCCGTGTCCTTGCGGCAGCGGGAAGAAGTTCAAGAGCTGCTGTTTGCACTGATAAAAAAGGGGCTGATGACAGCCCCTTTTTTTATTAACCCACTTCCGGCAGCATCCCGGCTGCAATCAACACTTGCACCAGAATAATCACTACCCCACAGCCAAACACAATGCACAGCAGCGGTTTTCCCCCCGCCACGCGGTAACTCTGCTGCGGATGCTGCTGGCGGCTCTTCCACGCCAGCAGGGAAGGGAGGAGCAGGGCAAGGACCGAGAGCGCCACCCCCGCATACCCCAGCGCCATCACAAACCCGCGTGGATAAAACAGCGCAAAGGCCAGCGGCGGCAGGAAGGTGATGGCCCCGGTCTGTAACCGTCCTGCGGCGGTATTGCTGCGCTGGAACAGGTCGGCCAGATAGTCAAACAGGCCAAGCGCCACGCCCAGAAACGAGGTTGCCAGCGCCAGGTCGGCAAAGAGGTGTACCGCCAGCTCCACGTGCGGGGAGGTGACGACCTCGCGCAGCGCCAGCAGAAAACCGTTCAGGCCTGCGTGCTGTGCCATCAGGCCAATAAAGGTTGAAGAGTCGATGCTGCCCAGGGTCACCAGCTGCCAGAAAATGTAGGCAATCAGCGGGATCGCGCTGCCGATAACAAAGACGCGGCGCAGCTTGCGAATATCGCCGTTCATATAGCTGACGATGCTCGGCACGCTGCCGTGGAAGCCAAACGAGGTGAAAATGACCGGGATGGCGGAAAGCGCCAGCCCTTTTTCCAGCGGTAGCGTCAGCAGGTTGATCTTGTGCACGTGCGGTGCCAGCAGGACCAGCATGACAATCAGGAACAGAATTTTGGCGCTGAACAGGAAACGGTTAAACAGATCGACCAGCGATGTTCCCACACAGACCACGCCGCCGCCGATGAGCGCAAAGAAGATGGCGCCCGTCGCCGGGGTAATGTCAGAGCCAAACCAGTCGTTAACGCTTGAGGCGATCAGCTCCCCGGCCCCGCTGATGTAGGCGGCGGTCAGGGCGTACATCAGGAACATCATGCTGAAGCCGGTTATCCACTGGCCGTAGCGTCCCAGGTAGCGCGCCGCGAGGGAACCCAGACCGGTATCGGCGGGCACATGCTGGTAAACCTCAAGCAACAGCAGGGCGGTGTAGCACATCAGCGCCCAGAGCGTCCCCAGCAGCAGCAGGGTCATGCCAAATCCCACGCCCGCGGCTGCCAGAGGCATTGCCAGCATTCCTGCGCCAATCGTCGTTCCGGCGACGATAAAAATACTTCCCAGAGTTCTGTTTTTCACGCTTTCCTCTACAACGCTTCTTAACCGCGACAAAATCTGCGGCGCAGAGTAAGGGAAAAGCCGTAACTCGTCAAATCACCGTTACAAGCAGTGTAATGAATGCTTTACACATTATTGTTCCTCTGACCCTTTATAGGCTTCCGCCTACTACATGAGGGCAATGTTGCTGAGCAACATTTCGGCGTAACGTAAACAATAAATATAAATTATCAAATAAAGTGAGGGTTTTATGGCGGAGGAGAATCCTTTTACCGCGGCATGGAGCCGTGGAGGCAACCTGTTGTGCCATGGCCACTGGATAATCCACTGGCAGAACCAGCTCCTGATACTCCCGGAGTCCCGTCGCGAAAAAGATATGGGCACCTGGGGAATCTATTCGGTTATTGATCCTGAGGATGAGACCTTTGCACAAGGCTTACAGGAAGATGAGTGGATCATAGCGAATGTCGACTGGTTGACGGATATGTTTTTCGAGATGGGTATTGCGCTGGAGACGGCCAGCTACCGCTATTTTTACCAGGCCGTGAATCCTCACGACTGGCGCTGCACCAGCTGCGCTGGGTGTATGTAAATTAACGCGGTGCAGGGAACCCGCACCGCGCTGAAATTAATTCTGCGTATCCAGCGTGGAAAGTTCTTTATCAATAAAGTAAAGACCTTCGCCTGATTTCCCCACCAGAGATAATTTATCCAGCACGGATTTAAACAGCTTCTCTTCTTCATGCTGTTCGGCGACATACCACTGCAGGAAATTGAAGGTTGGATAATCCTGGCTGGTCATCGCGGCATGAACCAGTTCGTTAATTTTCTGGGTGATCAGCTGCTCGTGCTCGTAGGTGGCGCGGAACAGTTCATCGAGAGAATTATATTCAGCAAATGGGGATGCCACGGTTTCAATGCGCGGCAGGCTGCCGGTATCCGTCAGATAATCAAACAGACGCTGCATGTGCGTCATCTCTTCCTGCGCGTGACGACGCAGAAACGCGGCAGCGCCTTCGAAGCTGTGATAACTGCACCAGGCGCTCATCTGCTGGTAGAGAAGGGATGAATACAGCTCAAGATTCATTTGTGCGTTGAGCTTGTCGATCATTTCAGTTTTCAGCATGGTGGCGCTCCGGGTTATTATTTCTGGTTCACAATGAGCGACACTATAATTTGTTATTTAATTATTTGCAAAACGTAAAATATTTATTTTATTTATTTAAAATACGAATGGGAATAAAACGCATTGGCGATTTTATCATTTATTAATGAGAATTGTTTTTGTTCGTAATGAAATAAACTGCCAGCCTGCGCTGGCAGTCTGGATTAATACCACGGATTGTTTGACTTAGGGTTCACGGCATAACCCATACATTTATACTGGATAGTCACGCTCTCGTTCAGACACAACGAGCCGCTAATGAGGGTGCAGGTTTTAATGGGCTGACCATAGGCTGAGGCCGTGGCGTACCCCATGCTCTGACACGCTTTTGCCGCCGTACCGTTATTCACATACTCATCGGAATACGCATTTTGCAGCGCTGCCTGACCGTAGTTAAGGCGGACGATGCCGTTCGGCGCATCGAGGCTGCTGACTTCAGCCTGGCGGTTAATGCTGCACCCCGCGAGCAGGAGGAATGTGCCGGCTACAATGACTCTTTTCATGGTTCGCTCTGAGTGGATGGAAATACGTTATCGTACCCGCAGATGCCCGCCGCAATGGCTGGAATAGCCGGACAATCTGCCCTCACTCTTCGCAACGGGTTGATGGTGAACGCGATGAGACCCACTCTGATTAAATTGTGATTTCTATCACAAAAACATTGATTTTTGTGATAGTGGTCATATTATAGGCGCATTGACGATAAAGTTGTATAACACGTTGATGGAGCATCACTGTGAAACTGCGCAAAATCCTGAAAAGTATGTGGGCCAATTACTGCCGCACGTTCAAAGACGTGCCGCCGGGCGCCATGTTCTGATAAAAAAAACCTGCTTCGGCAGGTTTTTTTATACCTGCAGACGTTGAAGGGAAGATGTCAGGGGGCGTGTTTTGATACTATGGCGGCCTTTAAATAAGGAGAAACCCCATGTCACAAAACCTGAGCGCCGATCAGGAACTGGTCTCTGACGTTGTCGCCTGCCAGCTGGTTATCAAACAAATCCTGGATGTTCTGGACGTGATTGCGCCGGTTGAAGTGCGCGAGAAGATGTCTACCCAGCTGAAAAACATCGATTTTGCCAGCCATCCTGCTGCCGCTGATCCGGTAACGCTTCGTGCGATCCAGAAGGCCATCGCGCTGATCGAGCTGCGATTCACGCCGCAGGGTGAGTCCCACTGACGCAGGGAAATGGGCGACGGCATGCGTCGCCCTTTGATGTTATCAGAAGAACGTCTGGACCAGCAGGTAGCTCGCGGCACACGCGCAGCTTACCCCAATCAGCCCTGGCAAAATAAAGCTGTGGTTGATGATAAATTTACCGATGCGGGTCGTGCCTGACCGGTCAAAGCCGATGCAGGCCAAATCGCTGGGATAGGTCGGCAGGACAAAATAGCCGTAGGACGCCGGGAAAAAGGCGATCAGCATTTTCGGGTCGATGCCCAACATCAACCCCATCGGCGCAACCGCCGTCAGCGCCGCCGCCTGGCTGTTCACCAGCTTTGACACCAGAAACAGCACAATCGCATATGTCCACGGGTGGCTTTTCACCACGCCTTCCAGGGCCAGCTTTAACTCGTCGAGATGTGCCTGGAAAAAGGTATCGCTCATCCACGCCACGCCGAATACCGAGAAGATCGCAACCATACCGGCCTTGAACACCGCGCCGTTGGAAATCGCGGAGGCATTGACCTTACAGGCCATCAGCATCACGGCACCCGCAATTAGCATCATCATCTGGATGACAAGGTTCATCGACAGCGCCGTCATTTTGCCTTTCAGTTCAAAGGCGGGGCGCAGCTCAGGGAAGGCCCCCAGCAGAACGACCACGGCAATGCCGGCAAAGAAAATCCACGTGGACCAGTAGGCCTGTTTTGGGAAACGCTGATTCATTAACGTCTCTGTTCCGCCGTAGATAAACTCGCGCTGCTTAGGATCTTTTAGCTTTTCCTGAAACTCCATGTCGTCCGCCAAATCTTTCCCGCGGCGTAAACTCCACAGTGCAGCAATAGCCACGCCGAAAAGTGAAGCGGGAACCGACACGGCGAGAATTTCCAGAATTCCCCACGCGTGGCCGATCCCATGCTGGGCTGCCAGGATGGACACCAGCGACACGACGGCAACGGAAACGGGGGAGGCCGTGATCGCCATCTGCGACGCGACCGATGCCACGGCCATAGGGCGCTCCGGGCGGATCCCTTTTTTCAGGGCGATATCCGCAATAATCGGGAACATGGTGTAGACCACATGGCCGGTGCCGCACAGAAAGGTCAGCATCCAGGTGGTAAACGGGGCGAGCAGGGTGATGTGCTGCGGGTGTTTGCGTAGCAGACGTTCCGCAAACTGCATCATCACGTTGAGACCGCCCGCCGTTTGCAGGGTAGCGGCACAGCCAATCACCGCGAGGATGGTCAGCATGACGTCAACCGGCGGTTTACCCGGCTGCAGACCAAAGACGAAACATAAAATAAAAAGACCAATACCGCTGATTAACCCAAGCCCCATACCGCCGAAACGCGTACCCGTCAGCAGGCAGAGGAGAATGACAACAAACTCAATGGTGATCATGATGCTCCCTCGTCAATGATTATGTAATTAAATAAATCATCACACGTTGTGTGGTTAATCATTGGGAGCCAGATCTGATTTGTTAAATTTCAGCAAAAGCAGAAGGTTGGAGAGGGGAAGGGGACCTGCTCCCCGGGACGGAAGCAGGCCAAAAACTCAGTGGTGCTGCACCGCCACAATGTCGAGCAGGTGACGGTCGGTTTGCTCAGGACATAAACCTGCCTGCTGCGCGTTATGCAGCTCATCCGCCAGCGTCTTCAGCAGCAGGCCATCCTGCTGCTGCTCTTTATCCATATCGCGTAAGAATCTGAGCGTCGTAATGTCCTGCTGCGCTTTGGCTTCATCGGCCAGTTTGTTGAGGGTGCTGCAGCGTTGTTCATACTCTTCAAGCGTTTTCTGAAACAGTTCTTCCAGACAAGAGTAGCTCTCGTTTATCCCATCAAGGGCTTTAACAACAGGGTTTGCCCCTGCAGCTTTCAGGAAGTTAAAAACGCGCATCATATGGGTGACGTTACTTTGTGCCTGAGAGCGAAAGAAGGTGGCAGAGCCCGTGAGGCTATTCTCAGCGCACCAGGCACTTAAGTGAAGGTGCAGGTTGGAGGCGTAGAACTCAAGGTTCATCTGCGCGTTAAGTTTTTGCATCATCGTTTGGGTAGCCATACTCATATCCTTATTGACGGTGGGACGTGATGTCCGCTGCTTAACCTGAGCACCAGGCAAGTACGAAGAAAAAGAGCAGAAATACGCTTTCTGCAGTAAACGAAGTCGACCGAAATTCACTTCCTGTGTTCGATATAAATAAGCATACCCTTGTCTTTGGTCTAAGAAAACTCTTAAATTGGCTGTGTTTACCATACATTACAAACTTTAATATAGTACAGAAATACAATTAGCTCGCCATAGATCAGTGTTTAGATAATCCTCTGATAATCAACATTTTTTTATCGAAGAGATATGCTGTTACTCTTTCGGGAATATTAAACCGGAATAATGCTCTGTAAAAAAATGAATCACGGATTAATTATTCCGTATATCAGGTGCATTAATAAAATTGCGCTAAATCAAATTCTGTGGAGTAAATAATTTTCAGTGCGTGTGGCATTTTTGATGAAAAACATACTGCACTTTTCTGACGTCCGGCGTTCTCGTGCCCGATCCGGGGCATCAGGGATATCTTAGCTAATCTTATGGATAATCCTGCTTACCCTCATTTCATTTGTCTGACAAATACTGCCTTTTTTATGTCATTTTTCGCTGAATTTATGTACGCAATTACTGTAATTCTGCGGTGTGATGGGGCTCTCTTATGGATGATTAATTTCCCGCTAAAACTATCACCAGCAATAACGCTTATAACGAGGTAAGCGCTAATGCCTTGTTTTAATTCCGATTAAATAAGAAGCACGCACATATTCCCTACAGAAAAGAAAGCTAAAGCTGGAGTTTACCATGCACAAATTTACTAAAGCGTTGGCGGCCATCGGTCTGGCTGCCGTTATGTCACAATCCGCTATTGCTGAGAATTTAAAGCTCGGTTTTTTGGTAAAACAGCCCGAAGAGCCCTGGTTCCAGACGGAGTGGAAATTCGCCGATAAGGCCGGGAAAGATTTAGGTTTTGAAGTGATTAAAATCGCCGTGCCTGACGGTGAGAAAACCCTGAACGCCATCGACAGCCTGGCGGCCAGCGGTGCGAAAGGTTTCGTTATCTGTACGCCGGATCCAAAGCTGGGCTCGGCCATCGCGGCAAAAGCCCGCGGTTACGACATGAAGGTCATTGCCGTTGACGATCAGTTCGTGAACGCCAAAGGCAAGCCGATGGACAGCGTCCCGCTGGTCATGATGGCCGCGACAAAAATCGGCGAACGTCAGGGCCAGGAACTCTATAAAGAGATGCAAAAACGCGGCTGGGACGTCAAAGAGACCGCAGTGATGGCTATTACAGCGGATGAGCTGGACACGGCGCGTCGTCGTACAACCGGGTCAATGGACGCGCTGAAGGCGGCCGGCTTCCCGGAAAAACAAATCTACAAAGTCCCCACCAAATCTAACGATATCCCGGGCGCTTTCGACGCCGCCAACTCCATGCTGGTTCAGCATCCGGAGGTCAAACACTGGCTGGTGGTCGGCATGAACGACAACACCGTGCTGGGCGGCGTGCGCGCGACGGAAGGTCAGGGCTTCAAGGCACCTGACGTGATCGGGATTGGCATCAACGGCGTTGACGCCGTCAGCGAGCTGTCCAAAGCGCAGGCCACCGGCTTCTACGGCTCACTGCTGCCAAGCCCGGACGTTCACGGCTATAAATCCAGCGAGATGCTTTACAACTGGGTCACCAAAGGGGCTGAACCGCCGAAATTTACCGAAGTGACCGACGTGGTGCTCATCACCCGCGACAACTTCAAAGAGGAGCTGGCGAAAAAAGGACTGGGCGGGAAGTAATACGCGGTGATTGTGCCCCTCATCCTGCGTGAGGGGCCTGACGTACACACTACAGGAATCACGGAGACGTTATGCGACAGTCTGATCCGTATCTCTCTTTTCGCGGCATCGGGAAAACCTTCCCCGGTGTGAACGCGCTGACCGATATCAGCTTCGACTGCTATGCCGGCCAGGTTCACGCCCTGATGGGGGAAAACGGTGCGGGAAAATCCACGCTGTTGAAAATCCTCAGCGGCAACTACTCGCCAACAACCGGCACGCTGGCGATCCGCGGCGAAGAGGTCTCTTTTGCCGATACCACGGCGGCGCTCAATGCCGGGGTGGCCATTATCTATCAGGAGCTGCACCTCATCCCTGAGATGACCGTGGCGGAAAATATCTATTTAGGACAGCTCCCGCACAAAGGCGGCGTGGTGAATCGTTCGCTACTTAATTATGAAGCGGGGCTGCAGCTAAAACACCTGGGGCTGGACGTCGATCCCCAGACGCCGCTGAAATATCTCTCCATCGGCCAGTGGCAGATGGTTGAAATTGCCAAGGCGCTGGCGCGTAACGCCAGAATAATTGCCTTCGATGAACCCACCAGTTCGCTCTCGAAGCGGGAAATCGAAAATCTGTTCCGCGTGATCCGTGAATTGCGTCAGGAAGGCCGGACGATTTTGTACGTTTCGCACCGCATGGAAGAGATATTTGCTCTCAGCGATGCCATCACCGTGTTTAAAGATGGACGCTATGTGCGCACCTTTACCGACATGGCGCAGGTGAACCATGACCAGCTTGTTCAGGCGATGGTCGGACGCGATCTGGGTGATATCTATCACTGGCATCCTCGCCAGTACGGCCCTGAGCGTCTGCGCCTCGATAGCGTAAAAGCGCCGGGCGTCAGAACGCCGATTTCGTTATCCGTACGCAGCGGTGAAATCGTCGGCCTGTTTGGTCTGGTAGGCGCGGGGCGTAGCGAATTGATGAAAGGGCTGTTCGGCGGTACCCGTATTACCGATGGGCAGGTCTCCATTGACGGCGAGCGGGTAGACATTCAGAAACCGGCCCACGCGATCGGGGCGGGAATGATGCTCTGTCCGGAAGACCGGAAAGCAGAGGGCATTATTCCGGTGCACTCGGTACGCGACAACATCAATATTTCCGCCCGCCGTAAGTTTATTCGCGCAGGTTGCCTGATAAACGATAGCTGGGAGTCGAGTAATGCCGACCACCATATTCGTTCACTGAATATCAAAACGCCGGGTCCGGAACAGCTGATCATGAATCTGTCAGGCGGAAACCAGCAGAAGGCCATTCTGGGCCGCTGGCTGTCGGAGGACATGAAGGTCATCTTGCTGGATGAGCCGACGCGCGGTATCGACGTGGGGGCAAAACACGAGATTTATAACGTGATCTACGAGCTGGCAAAACGCGGCGTGGCGGTGCTTTTCGCCTCCAGCGATCTGCCGGAGGTGCTGGGCGTGGCCGACCGCATTGTGGTGATGCGTGAAGGCGAAATTGCCGGCGAATTACTTCATGAACAGGCGAATGAACAACAGGCGTTGAACCTCGCCATGCCTAAAGTTAGCCAGGCCGTCGCCTGAGTAAGGAGTTAATGATGTCCTCTGTTACTACATCCGGAGTGCCGAAGTCGAAGTCGGCGTTGAGCGTTGGGCGTATCTGGGATCAGTACGGCATGCTGGTGGTGTTTGCCGCACTGTTCGTCGCCTGCGCGATCTTTGTCCCCAACTTTGCCACCTTCATTAATATGAAGGGGCTGGGTCTCGCCATCTCCATGTCCGGGATGGTGGCCTGCGGGATGCTGTTCTGTCTGGCCTCCGGCGATTTTGATCTGTCGGTGGCGTCGGTGATTGCCTGTGCAGGCGTTACGACGGCCGTGGTGATCAACATGACGGAGAGCCTGTGGATTGGCGTTTTTGCCGGTCTGTTACTCGGCGTCATCAGCGGCCTGGTGAACGGTTTTGTTATCGCGCGCCTGAAGATTAACGCCCTGATCACGACGCTTGCGACAATGCAAATTGTCCGCGGGCTGGCCTATATCATCTCCGACGGTAAAGCGGTGGGGATTGAAGACGAGCGTTTCTTTACGCTGGGTTACGCCAACTGGCTGGGTCTGCCTGCGCCTATCTGGCTGACCGTGGCCTGCCTGATCCTGTTCGGCTTCCTGCTTAACCGGACCACCTTTGGCCGTAATACGCTGGCGATTGGCGGTAACGAAGAGGCCGCCCGTCTGGCCGGGGTGCCGGTGGTGCGCACCAAGATTATTATCTTTGTGCTCTCGGGGCTCGTTTCTGCCGCGGCGGGGATTATTCTGGCGTCGCGTATGACCAGCGGCCAGCCAATGACCTCTATCGGTTATGAGCTGATCGTTATTTCGGCCTGCGTGTTAGGGGGCGTTTCCCTCAAGGGAGGCATCGGAAAAATCTCATATGTGGTGGCCGGTATCCTGATTTTGGGCACGGTAGAGAACGCCATGAACCTGCTGAATATTTCGCCGTTCTCGCAGTACGTGGTGCGTGGTCTGATCCTGCTGGCAGCGGTGATTTTCGACCGTTACAAGCAAAAAGCGAAGCGTACCGTGTAACCGTTTTGCACCTCTTTTATTGCTCAACTTATAACCATAGTTGACCCCTTCACCGCCCCGCCAGTAAAACTGACGGGGCGGTTGTCAAATGGCGAGCGACGTCACACTGTCTATACTTACATGGCTATGAAAGAGGTAAAGGCGTTTACCTCTCGTCAACCGTAAGGAGGAAAAGGGTGGCTGACTTGTTAACCGCACCGCCTGTACTGCCCGGACATTATGCTTTCTTTTTTGATCTCGACGGCACGCTCGCCGGGATAAAACCGCACCCCGATCAGGTGTCTATTCCGGAGGCGGTGTTACAGGATTTGCATCAGCTCTCGCTCATGAATGAGGGAGCACTGGCATTGATATCAGGGCGCTCAATGGCCGAGCTGGATCTGCTCGCCAGTCCATACCACTTTCCGCTGGCCGGTGTACACGGAGCGGAGCGCCGCGACATCCATGATCAAACGCATATCGTTTCACTCCCCGACGCACTCACGCAAACGCTCCAGAAGCGGCTCTCTGCTGCGCTGGCCGACCTGCCTGGCACCGAGCTGGAAGCCAAAGGCATGGCCTTTGCCCTGCATTATCGCCAGGCACCGCAGCACGAAGATGCCGTGCTCGCGCTTGCTCAGACGGTTGCGGATGCGCATCCACAGCTGGCGCTGCAGCCGGGCAAATGCGTGGTGGAATTAAAGCCGAAGGGAATTAATAAAGGCGCAGCCATCGCCGCCTTTATGGCGGAGGCGCCATTTAAGGGCCGGACGCCTGTTTTCTTTGGGGATGACCTGACCGACGAGGCCGGGTTCCGTGTGGTTAATCAGGCCGGAGGGATCGCCGTTAAGGTAGGGCCTGGTGACACTGTCGCCGAATGGCGGCTGGCGGATGTCGCCAGCGTCTGGCAGTGGGTATCTGATATCGCTAACCAGCAACAACAACAAATAGCGCAAAACAAAGGAGGAAACCATTATGGGTCGCTTAGTCGTCGTCTCTAACCGAATCGCACCGCCTGATGATAAAAAAGCCAGTGCGGGTGGCCTGGCGGTAGGGGTGTTAGGTGCCTTGAAAGCCGCTGGCGGGCTGTGGTTTGGCTGGAGCGGAGAAATCAGTGAAGAAGAGAAACCGCTCACAAAAGTGACGCGCGGTAACATCACGTGGGCGTCGTTTGCACTGAAAGAGAAAGACTACGACGAGTATTACTCGCAGTTCTCGAATGCCGTGCTGTGGCCGGCGTTTCACTATCGTCTTGACCTGGTCAAATTCCAGCGTGAATCCTTCGAAGGCTACGCGCGCGTGAATGCGCTGCTGGCGGATAAACTGCTGCCATTGATAGAGGAAGACGATATTTTATGGATCCACGATTATCACCTGCTGCCGTTCGCCAGAGAGCTGCGAAAGAGGGGAGTGAATAACCGGATTGGCTTCTTCCTGCACATCCCGTTCCCGACGCCGGAAATTTTTACCGCGCTGCCGCCGCATGAAGAGCTGCTGGAGGCGCTGTGTGACTACGATTTGCTGGGCTTCCAGACGGAAAATGACCGCCTGGCATTCCTGGACTCCGTGTCAGGGAAAGCGCGTCTGGTGACCAAAGGCGGGAAAACCCATACGGCGTGGGGAAAAACGTTCCACACCGAAGTGTATCCAATAGGGATTGAACCTGACGAAATCGCGGAGCAGGCCTCCGGCCCGCTGCCGCCGAAGCTGGCGCAGCTTAAGAATGAACTCAAGCACGTGAAAAATATCTTCTCGGTCGAGCGTCTTGATTATTCTAAAGGGCTGCCGGAACGCTTCCTGGCGTATGAAACGCTGCTGGATAAATATCCGGAGCATCACGGTAAAATCCGTTATACCCAGATTGCGCCGACGTCGCGCGGTGAGGTTCAGGCCTATCAGGATATTCGCCATCAGCTGGAGACAGAAGCCGGGCGCATTAATGGCCGTTACGGTCAACTGGGCTGGACGCCGCTGTTTTATCTGAATCAGCACTTCGACCGCAAGATCCTGATGAAGGTCTTCCGCTATGCGGACGTTGGCCTGGTGACGCCGCTGCGCGACGGGATGAACCTGGTCGCGAAAGAGTATGTGGCAGCGCAGGACCCCGCCGATCCGGGTGTGCTGGTGCTATCCCAGTTTGCCGGGGCCGCAAATGAGCTTACCTCGGCGCTGATTGTGAACCCTTACGATCGCGATGACGTGGCGAATGCCCTGAACCGCGCGCTGACCATGCCGCTCACGGAACGTATTTCCCGCCATGCTGAAATGATGGCGACGATCCGGAAGAACGATATTAACCACTGGCAGGCGCGTTTTATTCAGGATCTCCGCGATATCGCCCCACAAAGCCATGAAGGCGATTTACAAAAAAAGATCGCAACTTTCCCTAAACTTGCCTGATATTTCCCTGGGGGGTTAACGCCCCCCAAGCGGCACTAATAACACGTCAACCTGACTTGATGCGACAATGGATTTCGCCGCGCAGGCCGCGCGAGATAAAAAGCTGTGGTTATGATTCCCGCATATCACTAAATCAATATTCTGTTTACGACACATGTCGAGAATATGGGCATTAAGTTCTCCTGTCGCAATTACGGTTTCATAGACAGGATAGCGTGCCTTTTCGACCAGCTCGCGCAGAAATTGCTGCGTTTCCTCCTGAAGTACCTCACGAATATCCTCCAGCATGGGGGCAGCCAGCTGATTATACATCTCGGGTTCGGCCGCAAGCGTGATGAGGCTGATGCGGGCATTGTGGGGTCTGGCAATGGAAACTGCCCGGGCGACGAGTTGATGGCTTTCTGGGGAAACGGCAACAGAAACAAGTAGATGGGAGTAACTCATGGCGCACTCCTTGGGTGTCTGACTGACAGCGTTTGATCACCTTTACCGCGATTTTCCGGGTTCTGCAAGGGCTGATTACGACATTAGTGTGAAGCTTATCATAATTATTCATTAATTATTCTTATAAGAAGAATAACTGAAAAATGCGCCTAAATGAAAAAAATTAACAACTTAACGTAAATCACACAATTTTATGCCTTGACTGTTGAATCGTTTTGATGCGTTACAAAATCATTTCGAATGATCACGCTCTGAAACATCTTTTTTGGGCTGCCTGCATAACTCTATGTTTTTTCACAGTAAGAAAAATGTTTCCCGGAGGGGTGAATGATGTAAATGTTTCCGCGCGACGTCCACCCGAGGAAAAGCACGTTGCATGCCAGTTCTGATCCCCCTTCTGCATGAGTATTCGTCAATTAAGAATACAAAACAGTGTCGATTGGTTAATAATTGAACAAATTACAAGTCATACTGATGGATTTATGGGTCATATTCACTTAAATTGTGTGACGTAGATCACATTTTTTTTAAATTTGAGGATGGCTGGATTGTATGTGTCAAAACTGACGAGTAGAGTTTGCGTCGAATTAGGAAAAATCTTAGTTATTTGTAAGAAATGATAAAACATGTAAGAGACGCATTCGCGTTTCCTCTCTTACGCGTTTCGATGAATACAAACCTAAATTCAACTATGCATTTAGCCTTTTCTTTTTTATACCGGGTGATTTCCCGGCGACATCACGGGGTGCGGTCTTTCCGCATAAAAATAATAGTTGGTTATTCGGGATGGGAACAATGCATACATCCGAGTTGCTAAAACATATCTATGACATCAATTTGTCGTATTTACTGCTCGCGCAGCGTTTGATTAGTCAGGACAAGGCGTCCGCGATGTTTCGTCTGGGTATTAACGAAGAGATGGCAACCATGCTGGGCGGTTTAACCCTCCCGCAGATGGTTAAACTGGCTGAAACGAATCAACTGGTTTGCCAGTTCCGTTTCGATGATTCACAGACAATAACGCGTCTGACGCAGGAGTCCCGTGTAGACGATCTTCAACAGATCCATACCGGTATTCTTCTCTCTACTCGCTTGCTTAACGAAATCAGCCAGCCTGATGACGTAGCCCGTAAGAAAAGGGCCTAGCAATGAGCGAGAAAAGCATTGTTCAGGAAGCGCGTGACATACAGTTGGCCATGGAGCTGATTACGCTGGGTGCTCGTTTACAAATGCTGGAAAGCGAGACGCAGTTGAGCCGTGGTCGTCTCATCAAACTGTACAAAGAGTTACGTGGTAGTCCCCCGCCGAAAGGCATGCTGCCGTTTTCTACCGACTGGTTTATGACGTGGGAGCAGAATATTCACGCTTCCATGTTCTGTAATGCCTGGCAGTATCTTCTCAAAACCGGTTTGTGTAGCGGCGTTGACGCCGTGATCAAAGCCTACAAACTTTACCTTGAACAATGCCCACAGCAGGAAGAAGGTCCTCTGCTGGCGCTGACCCGCGCATGGACGCTGGTGCGTTTTGTTGAAAGCGGAATGCTTGAGCTGTCGCGCTGCAACTGCTGCAACGGCAATTTCATTACCCATGCTCACCAACCTGCAGGCAGCTTCGCCTGTAGTTTATGTCAGCCTCCTTCCCGTGCAGTAAAAAGACGTAAACTTTCCCGGGATGCTGCCGATATTATTCCACAACTGCTGGATGAACAGATCGAACAAGCTGTTTAACCCGAACGTGTGGGAAAGATTCCAGCAGCGGTAAGCGATTACCGCTGCTTTTTTTTACCCCGCGAACGGTCAACGCTGCGAGCTGGACGTCCTTGCCATAGTCACTAGCGGAAGGATGATGTCGTGCTTATCTTATTAGGTTACCTGGTAGTTCTCGGTACAGTTTTCGGCGGTTACATGATGACCGGCGGGCACCTTGGAGCACTCTATCAACCGGCTGAACTTATTATCATCGGCGGCGCAGGGGTAGGGGCTTTTATCGTTGGCAACAACGGTAAATCGATCAAGGGCACGCTGAAGGCAATTCCGTTGCTGTTCCGTCGCTCAAAATACACCAAAAGCATGTATATGGATCTGCTGGCACTGCTCTATCGCCTGATGGCGAAGTCGCGTCAGCAGGGCATGTTCTCGCTTGAGCGGGATATTGAAAACCCGAAAGAGAGCGAAATTTTTGCCAGCTATCCGCGAATTCTCGCTGATGCCATGATGCTGGATTTCATCGTCGACTATCTGCGACTGATCATCAGCGGCAACATGAATACCTTCGAAATCGAAGCGCTGATGGATGAAGAGATTGAAACCCATGAAAGCGAATCGGAAGTGCCGGCTAACAGCCTGGCGCTGGTCGGCGACTCGCTTCCGGCATTTGGTATCGTTGCTGCGGTCATGGGGGTGGTTCACGCCCTGGCCTCGGCAGACCGTCCGGCAGCTGAGCTCGGCGCGCTGATTGCCCATGCGATGGTGGGTACCTTCCTCGGTATTTTGCTGGCGTACGGCTTTATCTCTCCGCTGGCCAGCGTGCTGCGCCAGAAGAGCGCGGAAACCACCAAAATGATGCAATGCGTGAAGATCACGCTGCTCTCTAACCTCAACGGTTATGCGCCACCGATCGCGGTTGAGTTTGGCCGTAAAACGCTTTACTCCAGCGAGCGTCCGTCGTTTATCGAGCTTGAAGAACACGTGCGTGCGGTGAAAAACCCAAACCAACAGACGACAACTGAGGACGCATGAAAAACCAGTCCCATCCGATCGTCATCGTAAAAAAACGCAAGCACAAGGGCGGTGGGCATGGCGCGCACGGCTCGTGGAAAATCGCGTACGCCGATTTTATGACCGCAATGATGGCGTTCTTTCTGGTGATGTGGCTGATCTCCATCTCCAGCCCAAAAGAACTGATCCAGATTGCCGAATATTTCCGCACGCCGCTGGCAACGGCGGTGGCCGGCGGGCCGCGTATCTCTAACAGCGAAAGCCCGATCCCGGGCGGCGGCGATGATTACACCCAGCAGAAGGGTGAGGTGAAAAAAGAGCCGAACATCGACGAGCTGAAACGAAAGATGGAACAGGCGCGGCTGAAAAAACTGCGTGGCGATCTCGATCAGCTGATTGAAGCGGATCCGAAGCTGCGCGCGCTGCGACCGCATCTGAAGATTGACCTGGTGCAGGAAGGGCTGCGTATCCAGATTATCGACAGCCAGAACCGCCCGATGTTTAAAACCGGGAGTGCGGAAGTCGAACCGTACATGCGCGATATTCTGCGTGCCATTGCACCGGTGCTGAACGGCATTCCTAACCGAATCAGCCTGTCAGGCCACACGGATGATTTCCCGTACGCCAGTGGGGAGAAGGGATACAGCAACTGGGAACTTTCTGCCGACCGTGCCAACGCCTCGCGCCGCGAGCTGGTGGCAGGTGGGCTTGATGATGGCAAGGTACTGCGCGTAGTCGGCATGGCCGCAACCATGCGCGTTTCCGACCGCGGGCCGGATGATGCCATCAACCGTCGTATCAGTCTTTTAGTGCTGAACCAGCAGGCGGAGCAGGCCATCCTGCATGAAAACGCCGAAAGTCAGAATGAGTCACTGGACGATTTAAAACAGCCTGGGGCCGTTCCTTCGGCTGCCGTTCCAACATCGCCACCAGCCAATCCGAGGTGATAGCGTGAGCATGGATATTAGCGATTTTTACCAGACATTCTTTGATGAAGCCGACGAATTGTTGGCCGATATGGAGCAACACTTGCTCGATTTGGTGCCCGAAGCACCGGATTCCGAGCAGCTCAATGCCATCTTCCGTGCGGCGCATTCCATTAAAGGCGGAGCCGGAACGTTTGGATTTACCATCCTGCAGGAAACGACCCATTTAATGGAAAACCTGCTTGATGAAGCACGACGCGGTGAGATGCAGCTCAATACCGACATTATCAACCTGTTTTTGGAAACCAAAGATATTATGCAGGAACAGCTCGACGCCTATAAAAGTTCGGCAGAGCCTGACGCCGCCAGCTTTGAATACATCTGCAATGCGCTGCGCCAGCTCGCGCTGGAAGCCAAAGGTGAGGTTACCGCAGCCGTGGTTCCTGCCGCAAAACTGAGCGTTGTGGATACGGTTGCCGCACAGGCGTCTGCCCCTGCCGACGCACCGGCGGGCAAACTGCGCGTGGTGCTGTCTCGCCTTAAAGAGAATGAAGTTAACCTGCTGGAAGAAGAGCTGGGTAACCTGGCGAAATTAAGCAATGTGGTTAAAGGCAAAGACAGCCTGGCCGCGACGCTTGATGACGGTATTGGCCAGGACGATATCGTGGCGGTGCTGTGCTTTGTGATTGAAGCCGATCAAATCGCCTTCGAAACCGAAACGGTCGCGGTTGATGCCCCTGCGGCTGTGGAAGAGGCGGCTGTTGTCGCTCAGGCTGCCGCACCGGCTGTGGCGCCTGCGGCTCCGGCGCTCAAGGCGGTGCCAAAAGAGGCTGCTGCACCGGGCCGTGGTGAAAAACCTGCCGCGCGCTCCAGCGAGTCGACCAGCATCCGTGTCGCCGTTGAGAAGGTTGATCAGCTGATTAACCTGGTGGGCGAACTGGTGATCACCCAGTCGATGCTGGCGCAACGTTCAAACGAACTTGACCCGGTCACCCACGGGGATTTGATTACCAGCATGGGCCAGCTGCAGCGTAACGCCCGCGATCTGCAGGAATCGGTCATGTCCATCCGTATGATGCCGATGGAATATGTCTTCAGCCGCTTCCCGCGTCTGGTTCGCGATCTCGCCAGCAAGCTGAATAAACAGATTGAACTGACCCTGATGGGCAGCTCAACCGAACTGGATAAAAGCCTGATCGAGCGCATCATTGACCCGTTAACGCACCTGGTGCGTAACAGCCTCGACCACGGTATTGAACTGCCGGAAAACCGCATTGCCGCAGGGAAATCCCCGGTCGGGAATCTGATCCTGTCTGCGGAACATCAGGGCGGAAACATCTGCATTGAAGTGACCGATGACGGCGCAGGTCTGAACCGCGAGCGCATCCTGGCAAAAGCGATTTCGCAGGGAATGGCGGTCAATGAAAACATGACCGACGAAGAAGTGGGCATGCTGATCTTCGCACCGGGCTTCTCTACCGCAGAGCAGGTGACCGACGTCTCCGGGCGCGGCGTGGGCATGGACGTGGTGAAACGTAACATCCAGGAGATGGGCGGCCACGTTGAGATCCAGTCCAAACAGGGTTCCGGCACGACCATTCGCATCCTGCTGCCGCTGACGCTGGCGATCCTCGACGGCATGTCCGTCAAAGTGGCGGACGAAGTCTTTATCCTCCCGCTGAACGCCGTGATGGAATCCCTCCAGCCGCGTGAGGAAGATCTGCATCCGCTGGCGGGCGGCGAGCGCGTACTCGAGGTTCGCGGTGAGTACCTGCCGCTGGTGGAACTGTGGAAAGTGTTCGAAGTGGACGGGGCGAAGACCGAGGCCACGCAGGGTATCGTGGTGATCCTGCAAAGCGCGGGCCGCCGCTACGCATTGCTGGTCGATCAGCTGATTGGTCAGCACCAGGTGGTGGTGAAGAACCTCGAAAGCAACTACCGCAAAGTGCCGGGTATTTCTGCCGCCACCATTCTGGGTGATGGTAGCGTGGCGCTGATCGTCGACGTGTCGGCGCTTCAGGGATTAAATCGTGAACAACGTGTGGCGTACACAGCCGCCTGATTAAGTAGAAGGTAATAACATGACCGGTATGAGTAATGTAACGAAACTGGCGGGCGAGCCATCAGGACAGGAATTTCTGGTATTCACTTTAGGCGATGAAGAGTACGGCATCGATATCCTGAAAGTGCAGGAAATCCGTGGTTACGACCAGGTTACCCGCATCGCTAACACGCCTGCGTTTATTAAAGGTGTCACCAACCTGCGTGGCGTCATTGTGCCCATCGTGGATTTGCGCGTGAAGTTCAGCCAGGGCGACGTTGACTACAACGACAACACCGTGGTGATCGTCCTGAATCTGGGGCAGCGCGTGGTGGGGATCGTGGTGGATGGCGTGTCTGACGTGCTTTCCCTGACCTCTGATCAGATTCGTCCTGCGCCAGAGTTTGCGGTCACGCTGTCGACCGAATACCTGACCGGTCTGGGCGCGCTCGGCGAGCGTATGCTGATTCTGGTGAACATTGAGAAGCTGCTGAACAGCGATGAGATGGCGCTGCTGGATATCGCCGCGAGTCACGTAGCCTAAAACAAAGCCGGGTGGCGCTGACGCTTACCCGGCCTACGCGTTCGAGCCATTTGTAGGCCGGGTAAGGCGAAGCCGCCACCCGGCTTTTTCATGCCATTACGCTTCCTGCTTTACCAGTTCAGCTTCAGCTTCCGCGTCCCGCGCGCCTTCATTCTGCGACAGCATGGCGGTCGCAATACCATTACCCAGAACGTTAATTGCGGAACGGCCCATATCCAGGAAGTGGTCGATCCCCATCAGCAGCAGAATACCGGCGACCGGAATGTTAAAGCTTGGGATCGTCGCGGCCAGCACCACCAGCGAGGAGCGCGGTACGCCCGCAATCCCTTTTGAGGCCAGCATCAGGGTCAGCATCAGCACCGTCACCTCAGAGAAGCTCAGATGAATGTTGTACGCCTGCGCGATAAACATCGAGGCGAAAGAGCAGTACACCATCGACCCCACCAGGTTGAAGGAGTAGCCAATCGGCAGTACGAAAGAGGCGATGTTGCGCGAGCAGCCAAAACGCTCCAGCTGCTCCAGCGTTTTAGGGTAGGCCGCTTCAGAACTGCTGGTGGTAAACGCCACCAGAACCGGATCTTTCAGCATGCTGACCAGGCGGAACACCTCTTTTTTCAGCACCATGTAACCCACGGCCAGCAGCACCATGCAGGTGAGAAGAATGGCAACATAGTAGCCGCCAATAAAGGAGGCATAGTTCAACAGAATGCCCAGGCCCTGCGTGGCGATGACGGAGGAGATTGCCGCGAAAATGGCCAGCGGCGCAACGTACATTACGTAGCCTGTGACCTTCAGCATAATATGAGAAACCACGTCCAGCGCGGCCACCAGCGGGGCGTTGAATTTCTGCCCCAGCGACGCGCCGCCAATGCCGAAGAACATGGAGAACACCACAATCTGCAGGATCTCATTGTTCGACATCGCCCCCGCGATGCTGGTCGGAATGGTATGAGACAGGAACGCTTTCAGCGTCATCCCACCAACGGCTAATCCGGTATCCACCGCCTCGGTCGGGACGGTCAGGTTCAGTCCGCTGCCCGGATGCTCCAGCGTGACGATAAACAGGCCGACCAGAATTGAGAGCACGGATGAGCTGATAAACCATACCATCGCTTTGCCGCCCACGCGGCCAATGGTGGAGGTTTCGCCCAGCTTCATAATGCCGACGGTGAGCGTACTGAAGACCAGCGGCGCAATGACCATTTTGATCAGTCGCAGGAAAATATCGGTCAGAAGGGTAATATTATCCGACCAGGCTTTGATGGCATCCGCAGATGCATATTCATGAATTGCTGCCCCTGAAAGAATACCCGCCAGCATGAATATCACGATGAAGAGTGTGAGTTTGTTTGCACTTGCCACGAAAAAAGACCCTCTATGCGCTTCAGATGTAGCCCGCACCGATACATATAAATTTTTTATTACGACGCGGGAAATTATTCGGCACATAAATTGACGCAAAGCGTAGGGGGATACAACTCCTTTTTAAGTTTTATTAATTTTGTTGTTATTGCCCTGACGATATATTGTGATCTGCATCACACTTTAATGGATATATTCTCTCCTGATAGCATGAAAATGCTGAAAAAAATAACTTAACTCTCTGTTATTTAAGGAAATAAGAAGTCAATAAGACAAAGTGCTTATGCGTTATGGGGCAGGTGGTCGAAGCGATATCCGTAAACTAAATTCTCAATAACCCCCCTCAGAGGAACATTAAGCGGGGCTAACATCTTGAACGACAAAAATAAAACGTGGCAAGGGAACGGAGACGTCTTCTGGAGGGTGGTAAATGAAAAGAAAACTCCTTTTGATCTGCGCAGGCACCTTACTGACTGCGACAACGGTCCATCAGGCGCTGGCCGTCACCAGTAGCGGCACCATCGGCGCGACGCTGACGCTCACGAACGGTTGTCTGATAAACGGATCGCCCACGCAAAACGGCATTAACTTCGGGACACTGGATTTCGGCACCCATCCCGCAACGTTTTCCACTCTGACCACGCAGCTCACCGGCGCCAGCGGCGGAAACACCTTCACTATTCAATGTACGACCGCCAGCTATACGGTGGCGATCACCGGCAACACCAACTCCACCGCACCCGGCACCGTTGTCGGCACCCCGGGAACCCCTGCGCGCTATCTGGTTAACACCGCCAACGCGGCACAGGGCGTGGCATACAGCCTGTACAGCGACAGCGGGTTTAACAGCGTGATTGCCAATAACACCGCGCTGCCGATCGCCTCTACGGCCGGAGGGGTGGACAGTTACACCCTCTACGGGCGTATTACCGGCGGCGGTAACAGCGTGACGGTCGTCCCGGGCACCTACACCGACACGATTAACGTCAGCGTCACCTATTAGTCCTGCACCGCCATGAAGGCAACTCTTACTGGTCTGCGCATATGCGCAGAGGGACACGTGCAGCCTTTTTTCGCGCTGATCGTCGGATTGCTGATGGCGCCCGCGGCGGAGGCGGTGACGTCGCAGTCCTTTAAGGTCAGCGCGACGATTGTTCCGGGATGCGCGGTGGCCACCGGCAGCGGAGGGGTTCTCGGGACGCTGGATTTTGGCACCCATAACGGCGTCGAGAGCGCACCGGTAAGCACCAGCTTTGTGCCAAACGGGGCGTTGTCTATCGCCTGCACGCCGGGCGTGGCGCTGAGCATGAGCATTAATGGCGGACAGAATTATTCAACCGTTCGCCGCATGAAGCGCTCGAACGGCGCCGACGTGGTGGGATACCGGCTTTACAGCAGCAGCTCGCTGGCAGCGAACAGCGAAATTGGCGTCAACCAGGCGATACCGGTGACCTATAGCAACAGCAATAACATCGCGCTGCCGCTTTTTGGCGTGGCGCTACTGACCGGATTTAGCCCGGCAGGAACGTATTCCGATCAGCTCACCGTGACCTTGTCATGGTAATAAAGGGAGAGTGTTGATGAAGCCAGTTTTCAGACCTGTTTGTCTGGCGGGCGCGTTGGGAATGGCTGTGGCAACCGGTCAGGCGCAGGCGGCAGCCACCATTCTGCTCTGGCCTATCGACCCGTGGCTTGCGGCAGACGCCAACGCCACGGAGCTGTGGATCCAGAACCAGGGAAACAGCGCCACCACGATGCAGGTGCGAATTGTGCGCTGGAAGCAGGAGGACGGACACGAACGCTACACCGCGCAGCAGGATGTGGTCGCCAGCCCGCCCATCGTCACGATTGGCACAGGCAGCAAGCAGCTTATCCGTCTTATTAAGCAGGCCCGCGTTCCCGCAGGCGTCGAACAAGCCTACCGCATTATCGTGGATGAAATTCCTCAGCCTGATGCCAAAGCAGAACCCGCCATCGGCCTCAAGTTGCAGATGCGTTACTCCATTCCGCTGTTTGTGTATGGCCAGGGGATCCCGACAATAAAAGAGGGGGCGCATCACGCGCTGGTGGAGACCCGGAACCTGAGCTGGCGGGTGACGCGAGCGGATGGGCAGCCGGTACTGGAGGTTCGGAATCGGGGGGATGTCCATGTCAGGCTGAGCCAGGTGGCGCTGGAGCAGGGAGGGCAGAAACGCACGGTCGCGGAGGGATTGCTGGGTTACGTACTTCCCGGCAGCACCCGCAGCTGGCCGATACCCGCAGGCGTTCGTCAGCCAGAGCGGATGAGCGCGCAGATTAATGCCAGGGACGCACAATGGCAGTCGACGCCCGTCAACTGAAGCCGGCGATGATGATACTGCTTTGCGTCAGTTCCGCGACCTGGGCTGAGTCCGGCGATGACAGCCTTCCGCCGCCGCCCTAGGCACAGGCGATACATGATGAAGCGGTCTTCCAGCTTGCCCTCGTGCTCAACCACTACGATACCGGTCTGGTCGTGCCCGTGACGCAGCGCAAAGGCGCTTTCTTTATCTCCAGCGCTGACCTGCTGCGCGCGGGACTGCCCCCGGAACATGTTCCTGCCGGAGAAGTGAATCTCTCATCGCTTTCTCAGGTTCGGGTGGAGTACGACAGCGCCGGGCAACGTCTGCTGCTGACCGTTCCCCGGGACTGGGTTGCATCCCGCGTGACGCCGTTCGGCGCGCAAACGGCGCAGGCCAAACCGCACTTCGGGCGCGGAGCGCTGCTTAATTACGATCTCTACACCAACCACACGGAGCATATCGGCGGACAGGCGTCCCTCTGGCATGAATTCCGCTATTTCAATGAGAACGGCTCGTTTTCCTCCACCGGCTATGCCCGGGAAAATTTCACCGGTAACGACGGTCAGCAGGAAGGGTATGTCCGCTATGACACGACCCTGCTGTTCACGAATGAGGATGACGCAATGAGCTGGAGCGTCGGGGACGTGATCAGCGATGCCCTGAGCTGGAGCTCCAGCGTGCGGATGGGAGGGATCAGCGTCGGGCGAGATTTCTCCCTGCGCCCTGACCTGGTGACGTGGCCGCTGCCCGAATTCGCGGGGGAAGCGGCGGTACCCACCTCGGTGGATCTCTTTATCAACGGCTATCGGTCCGGCTCAACCCAGCTTCAGCCGGGCCCCTTCACCCTGACCAATCTGCCCTATATCAACGGCGCCGGGGATGCGGTACTGGTCACGACGGATGCATTAGGGCGCCAGGTCAGCACCACGCTGCCGTTTTACGTCTCCAGCGACCTGCTTAAAAAAGGGCTGAGCGACGGCGCCGTGACGCTGGGCAGCCTGCGGCGTAATTACGGTATCAAGAATTTTGACTACGGCCCGGCGGCAGGCAGCGGTTCGTATCGCTACGGGGTGACGGACTGGCTGACCCTGGAAGGGCATGCGGAAGGGGCGCAGGAGCTGGCGCTGGGCGGGGCTGGGACGGTGATTAAACTCGGCCAGTTTGGCGTGGTGAATACCTCTTACTCGCAAAGCCGCATGCGCGGGGAGGCGGGCGGGCAAATCAACTGGGGTTACCAGTACAGCACCAGCGAGTACAGCGTGGCCACCCAGCACACGCGTCGGGACCGCGGCTTTGGCAATCTGGCCCTCTACGACCAGCCTGCGGTGTATGACGATAACGATAAACCCATCGCCAGCTTCAGCCGCAATACGGACCAGTATTCTCTGACCTTCAACCTGGGACAGTACGGCAACATCGGCGCAGCCTGGATTGGCGTGGAGAGTTTTGACAGTCAAAAAACCGAGCTGCTTAATCTCTCATGGAGCCGTAATTTGTGGGGCGCGAGCAGTATTTACCTCGCCGGGAGCCGGGACCAGCAGCGGGGAGACTGGACGGTCGCGCTGTCGCTGCAGGTGCCGCTGGGGGCACGCGACAGCGCCGCGTTCACCGTCGAAAACACCCCGGATGCGGGCAACACCCAGCGCATTAACTACAACCATTCCATGCCGTCTGACGGCGGCTTTAGCTGGAACATGGCCTGGGCCAACCAGTCAAAATCCAGTGACTATCAGCAGGGCACGCTGGGCTGGCGTAATAACAATATTGAACTGCAGGGCGGCGGCTACGGCGAAAGGGACATGATGACCTGGTGGGGCGAGGCGATGGGCGCGATTGTTCTGATGGACGGCGAGCTGTTCGCGGCGAATAAGATCAACGATGCGTTTGTGGTCATCAGTACCGACGGCCATCCGGACGTGCCCGTCAGCTATGAGAACCAGCCCGTTGGCAAAACGAATAACAACGGTTACCTGCTGGTCAGCGGGGTGTCGGCGTATTACCCGGCAAGCTACCGCATTGATACCCTGAACCTGCCGGCGGACACCCGGCTGAAAGAGACCGAGCGGCGAATTGCGATTCGGCGTCACAGCGGCTATCTGGTCGATTTCCCGATGGAGCAGGAGAGAGTGGCAAGCGTCATCCTCCACGATGCGCGCGGCCAGGCGCTGCCGGTGGGAAGCCAGGTCCGGCGTGCCTCGCGCAGCAATGCGGTGGTGGGGTATGACGGTATTGCCTGGCTGGAAAACCTTAGCGATGTGAATCCGCTGGAGGTGATCGCGCCTGACGGAAAACGCTGCAAGGTCACCCTGACCGTGGGAGCCAACCCGGAGCACAAGCTGCAAACCTACGGTCCGCTGGTGTGTCGGGAGGCGCCATGACGCGCCTGCTGTTTATGCTTCTGCTGCTGGTGGCCAGCGGCAGTTGGGCTGACTGTCGAGTCAGTACGGTCAACGCCGCGTTTGGGAGTGTAACCTCATTCGCGCTGAGTGGTTCTGGCGAAGTGGCAACCACCGGAACACTGGTCGTAGCCTGTGATGCGCTGGTGAACTTGCTGACCGGGGACACCATCACGCTGAATTTTGTCTCAGCTACCGTTTCGGCCAATGGTCGTGCGACCATGAAGCGCACCGACAACGCGGCCATCACCGATGTGATCCCGACGCGCCTGTGCGGGCAGTCGGGCTGCGCTAACAACAGCGAAGTGCAGACCAGTAAAACCTATACCTGGGACAGCAGTACCTTGTTAAATCTGATCGGCGGCAAACAATACAATATCCCTCTCTATTTCCGCACGGTACCGGGGCAAAATGTGACCGCGGGTCCTTATCAGGTGACGCTAAACTTCGATATCACCTACAGAGTCTGCTCGGTGGGCGTGCTCAACGCGTGTTTGTCGGGACTGCAAACCGGAACGAAAGGAACCAGCATCACGTTGGATATGACCGTCACCAACGATTGCAGCGCCATGACCACGCCGGACGTCAACTTCAACAGCGCGCCGCTGGTACAAAGTTTCCCCACCGTCTCACAGGCGATAGCCGTCACCTGTACCAAAGGCAGTACCTATACCATCGGCATTAACAACGGTGCTAACGCGCTGAATAACGTGCGCCGGATGGTAAGCGGCAGTAACTACCTCAGTTATGACATCTATAAAGAAGCCACGGGTAACCGATGGGGCGGCAGCGGCAGCGAACGCTGGACCAGCGCGACGTCGTCGCAGGTCAGTGCCGACGGTTTACTGCGTACCTACAACTACACCGCGAAAGTGCTGACTAATCAGGCCACGCCACCCGCCGGAACCTACACCGATACGCTGATTGTCGACGTGGCTTTCTAACCCCGCGCTTTTCCCTTTCTCAAATGTAAAGTTCCTGTTGGCTGTGCCGATAACACCGTTAATAAATCTATGAGAAGGTGTTGTATGTTGAACCGTATCCGCGTTGTCACAATGCTTATGATGGTGCTGGTCATTTTCGCACTACTTCAGCTTATCTCCGGCGGGCTTTTTTTCTCGTCATTAAAACAGAACCAGGACAGCTTTGCGGCCTCGAACGATCTCCGCCTGCAGCAGAGTGAACTCACCTCAACGTGGGATCTGATGCTGCAAACGCGTATCAACCTGAGCCGCTCGTCCGCGCGCATGATGATGGATCCCAACAATCAGCAGAGCAGCGCGAAAACCGATCTGCTGAAAAATGCCCGGGCGACACTTGCGGATGCCGCAAAGCATTACGAGGCCTTTAAGAAAATCACCCCGCAGCCTGCGATGGAGCAGGTGAGCCAGAATATCGACGAAAAATACAACGCCTACCATGCCGGTCTGGCAGAGCTGATTCAGTTCCTGGAGAGCGGCAACATGGACGCCTATTTCGCGCAGCCGACGCAGGGGATGCAAAACGCCCTCGGCGCGGCGCTGGGGGAATATGCAAAGGTCAGTGGCGATCTGTATCACTCCGCGTTTGCTGAAAGCCAGAATGACTACCGCTTTGCGAAATGGCAGATGGCGGTGCTGGCGCTGGCGCTGGTCATTGTGCTGATCGCGGTCTGGTACGGCATTCGCCATATCCTGCTGAACCCTCTCGGTCGCGTCATCGCCCATATTCGTGACATTGCCGGCGGTGACCTGACCAAAACGCTGACCGTGTCCGGGCGCAATGAGATCACCGAGCTGGCAAACAGCGTTGACCATATGCAGTGTTCGCTTATCGATACCGTCGCCAACGTGCGTAGCGGCACGGATGCCATCTATACCGGCACCAGCGAAATTGCGATGGGCAATAACGACCTCTCATCGCGCACTGAACAGCAGGCGTCCGCCCTGGAAGAGACGGCGGCCAGCATGGAGCAGCTCACCGCGACCGTGAAGCAGAACGCCGATAACGCCCGCCAGGCGTCTCAGCTGGCGGAAAGCGCCTCCGAGACGGCGCAGCGCGGCGGCCGCGTGGTGGATGGCGTGGTGAAAACCATGCACGACATCGCCGAGAGCTCGAAGAAAATCGCCGACATCATCAGCGTCATCGACGGCATTGCCTTCCAGACCAACATTCTGGCGCTGAACGCCGCCGTGGAAGCGGCGCGCGCAGGCGAACAGGGACGCGGATTTGCCGTGGTGGCCGGGGAAGTGCGCAACCTGGCCAGCCGCAGCGCCAACGCGGCAAAAGAGATCAAATCGCTGATTGAAGATTCCGTCTCCCGCGTCGATACCGGCTCCGTGCTGGTGGAAAGCGCCGGGGAGACCATGAATGACATCGTGAATGCCGTCACCCGCGTGACGGACATCATGGGTGAAATCGCCTCTGCGTCTG
>NZ_KV787878.1:234786-321810 GCF_001807145.1 Enterobacter sp. HMSC16D10 | reverse complement strand
CGGACATCATGGGTGAAATCGCCTCTGCGTCTGATGAGCAGAGTCGTGGTATCGACCAGGTTGCCCTGGCGGTATCGGAAATGGATCGCGTGACACAGCAAAACGCCGCCCTGGTGCAGGAGTCCGCTGCGGCGGCCGCTGCCCTGGAAGACCAGGCGAGCCGTCTGAAGATGGCCGTCTCGGCGTTTCGTCTCGCTTCACTCGCTGGAAACACGGTCACCCCGCAGGCGACGTACCGCGCGCCAGCCGCTGAAACGGCTGCAAACCGTACGCGTACCGCGACGACCGGACAAGATGAAAACTGGGAAACATTTTGACTGACAATTAAACCGCGGCTGCTTGCCGCTTGATGGGAGCGTGGATGTTAAATCGTATTCGTATCTCGACCACACTGTTTTTGATTCTGATCCTTTGCGGTGTGTTGCAGGTTGGCAGTAACGGGTTGTCTTTTTGGGCGTTTCGCGATGGCTATCAGAATTTGCAGGACGTTGAGGCGAGTAATCAGCAGCGCTCCGCACTGGCACAAACCCGTGCCGTGCTGTTGCAGGCAAGCACTGCGCTGAACAAGGCGGGAACCTTAACCGCGCTAAGTTATCCGCCGGATGACATTAAGGCGCTGATGGCCACCGCACGCGACAGCCTGAAACAGGCTGACGCACAGTTTAAGACCTTTGCGGCACAGGCCACCGGCAGCGAGAAAGAGAAAGCGCTGAAGGCCGCCATGAAGACCCACTTTGAACAGTGGTACAGCGATCTCGACCATCAGGCGACGTGGCTTGAGAACAACCAGCTGTCGGACTTTATGACCGCGCCGGTTCAGGCCTCACAGGCGGCGTTTGACGGCAGCTTTGACGCATGGCAGCAGGATATCAATCAGTCTGTTCTGCGCGCCGGTGAAGCAAGCCGCACCAGCTATCACATGTCGGGCGTCATCTTCGGCGTGATGGTGATTCTGGCGGGCTTGCTGACCGGCGCCGCGCTGCTCTGGTCACGCAAAATGATTGTGCAGCCGCTGGCGATTATCAGCAGCCACTTCGACAGCATTGCGAAAGGCGACCTGGCGCGTCCGGTGGCGGGGTTCGGCAAAAACGAAATTTCGGCAATCTTTGCCAGTCTGAAGGCGATGCAGGGATCGCTGCGGGAAACGGTATCCGACGTGCGTCAGGGCAGTTATGCCATGCACACCGGGATCTCAGAGATTGCGGCAGGTAACAACGATCTCTCATCCCGCACCGAGCAGCAGGCGGCCTCGCTGGCGCAGACGGCAGCCAGCATGGAGCAGCTGACGGCGACGGTTAGCCAGAACGCCGATAACGCGCGTCAGGCATCTGACCTGTCAAAACAGGCGGCGATGACGGCGAAGAAGGGCGGCGACCAGGCGTCCCACGTCGCCAGCACCATGCAGGAGATCGCCACCAGTTCACAGAAAATTGGTGACATCATTAGCGTGATTGACGGTATCGCGTTCCAGACCAACATACTGGCGCTGAATGCTGCCGTTGAAGCGGCGCGTGCCGGGGAGCAGGGGCGCGGGTTTGCGGTGGTAGCGGGTGAAGTGCGTAACCTGGCGAGCCGCAGCGCCAACGCGGCGAAAGAAATTAAGGTGCTGATTGAAGAATCGGTGTCACGGGTTCAGCAAGGCTCTGCCCTGGTGGATACGGCGGCACAAACCATGCACGAAATCGTCACCTCCGTGACGCGGGTGAACGACATCATGGGCGAGATTGCCTCGGCGTCGGATGAACAGCGTCGCGGGATTGAGCAGGTTGCTCAGGCGGTCACCCAGATGGATCAGGTGACGCAACAGAACGCCTCGTTAGTTGAGGAAGCGGCAGCGGCAACCGATCAGCTGGCCAGCCAGGCGGATCGTCTGACCGGGCTGGTCGCGGTATTTAATGTGAAAGAGCACGTTGAAGCAGTAACAGAAGTCGGGCGGTCGCAGGCCGTGCCAGTTGTATCCTGAATGTAATTAAGAAGGCGCTATGACATCACCAATGCCCCCTGGGCAAACGTCATTATTGTTGCAGATGACACAGCGCCTCGCGCTGTCCGACGCGCATTTTCGTCGGATATGTCAGTTAATCTACCAGCGTGCGGGGATCGTGCTTGCGGATCATAAGCGGGACATGGTCTACAACCGTCTGGTGCGGCGCTTGCGTACGCTGGGGCTGGATGATTTTGGTCGCTATCTGAGCATGCTCGAGGCGAACCAGAACAGCGCCGAGTGGCAGGCTTTTATTAACTCGTTAACCACCAACCTGACGGCGTTTTTCCGTGAAGCCCACCACTTCCCGGTCCTGGCCGAGCATGCGCGCCGGCGCACCGGGGAGTATCGCGTCTGGAGTGCGGCCGCCTCGACGGGGGAAGAGCCGTACTCGCTGGCGATCACCCTTGCCGATACGCTGGGGATGGCGCCGGGACGCTGGAAGGTCTACGCCAGCGATATCGATACCGAAGTGCTGGAGAAGGCGCGTAACGGTGTTTATCGCCAGGATGAACTGAAAACGCTGTCGCCGCAGCAGCTGCAGCGTTATTTCATGCGCGGCACGGGCCCGCATGAAGGCCTGGTACGCGTACGCCAGGAGCTGGCGAACTGCGTCGAATTCGCGCCCGTTAACCTGCTGGATAAGCAGTACAACGCGCCGGGGCCGTTCGACGCCATTTTTTGCCGTAACGTCATGATCTATTTTGATAAAACGACGCAACAGGACATTTTGCGTCGGTTTGTTCCGTTGCTCAAGCCTGACGGTTTACTGTTTGCCGGGCACTCGGAAAACTTCAGCAACCTCGTGCGTGAGTTTAGCCTGCGTGGGCAAACGGTATATGCGCTGAGTAAGGAAAAAGCATGAGTAAAATCAGGGTATTGTCCGTCGATGATTCAGCGCTGATGCGTCAGATCATGACTGAAATTATCAATAGCCACAGCGACATGGAGATGGTGGCAACCGCCCCCGATCCGCTGGTAGCGCGGGATTTAATTAAAAAATATAACCCCGACGTGCTAACGCTGGATGTCGAGATGCCGCGCATGGATGGCATAGATTTCCTCGAAAAATTAATGCGGCTGCGGCCCATGCCGGTGGTGATGGTCTCCTCCCTGACCGGGAAAGGATCGGAAATCACCCTGCGCGCGCTGGAGCTGGGAGCGGTGGATTTTGTCACCAAGCCGCAGCTCGGCATTCGCGAGGGGATGCTGGCGTACAGCGAGATGATCGCCGAGAAGATCCGCACCGCGTCGCGGGCGAAGCTTGCCGCCCACACGCCGATGGCCGCGCCTGCGACCCTGAAGGCCGGTCCCTTACTCAGCTCGGAAAAACTGCTGGTCATTGGGGCGTCAACCGGAGGAACAGAGGCAATTCGTCATGTACTCCAGCCATTGCCGCTCTCAAGTCCGGGTATTCTGATCACGCAGCATATGCCGCCAGGCTTTACCCGTTCGTTCGCCGAACGCCTGAACAAGCTGTGCCAGATCAGCGTGAAAGAGGCGGAAGACGGCGAGCGCGTGCTGCCGGGACATGCCTATATCGCCCCTGGCGACAAGCATATGGAACTGGCGCGCAGCGGCGCTAACTATCAAATCAAAATTCATGACGGACCGCCGGTCAACCGGCACCGTCCGTCGGTGGATGTGCTGTTTCATTCGGTGGCGAAACATGCGGGGCGCAACGCCGTTGGGGTGATCCTGACGGGGATGGGCAACGACGGGGCCGCCGGAATGCTTGCAATGCACCAGGCTGGCGCCTGGACGATTGCGCAGAATGAAGCAAGTTGTGTGGTGTTCGGCATGCCGCGCGAGGCCATCAATATGGGTGGCGTGAGCGAAGTGGTCGATCTTAGCCAGGTAAGCCAGCAGATGCTGGCGAAAATCAGTGCCGGACAGGCAATACGTATTTGACTCAGGAGTATTATTTTATGGCGGATAAAGAGCTTAAGTTTTTGGTTGTGGATGACTTTTCCACCATGCGTCGCATTGTGCGCAACCTGCTGAAAGAGCTGGGCTTCAACAACGTTGAAGAAGCAGAAGACGGCGTTGATGCGCTGAACAAACTGCAGGCGGGCGGGTTTGGTTTTGTGATCTCCGACTGGAACATGCCAAACATGGACGGTCTGGAACTGCTGAAAACCATTCGTGCTGATGCGGGAATGGCGTCCATGCCGGTTCTGATGGTCACGGCAGAAGCGAAAAAAGAGAACATCATTGCCGCTGCACAGGCGGGCGCAAGCGGCTACGTGGTGAAGCCATTCACGGCGGCGACCCTGGAAGAGAAGCTCGGTAAGATCTTCGAGAAACTCGGCATGTGAGGTGTTGGTTATGATGCAACCTGCTATGAAACCCGTTGAAGAACACTCGCCGAGCGACATTATCGTCCGCATCGGCAGCCTGACGCGCATGTTGCGTGACAGCCTGCGTGAGCTGGGTCTGGATCAGGCAATTGCCGAAGCGGCGGAAGCGATTCCTGATGCACGCGATCGTCTGGACTACGTCGTGCAGATGACCGCTCAGGCCGCGGAACGTGCGCTGAACAGCGTTGAAGCGTCACAACCGCACCAGGATGCGATGGAAAAGGGTGCGAAAGCGCTGACCAAACGCTGGGACGAGTGGTTTGAGAACCCAATCGAGCTGGCGGATGCCCGCGAACTGGTGACCGACACCCGTCAGTTCCTGGGGGATGTGCCCGGCCACACCAGCTTCACCAATGCCCAGCTGCTGGACATCATGATGGCGCAGGATTTCCAGGACCTGACAGGTCAGGTCATTAAGCGCATGATGGATGTGATCCAGGAGATTGAGCGCCAGCTGCTGATGGTGCTGCTGGAGAACATCCCGGAACCGGCAGCCCGTCCAAAACGCGAGAACGAAAGCCTGCTCAATGGTCCACAGCTCGACGCCAGCAAGGCGGGCGTGGTGGCAAGCCAGGATCAGGTGGACGACCTGCTGGACAGCCTCGGCTTCTGATGGTCCATTCCGCTTCAGGGGGTTAACGCCGCCTGAGGCGGTTTGCGACAAAATCACCGAAAAGAGCCCGAATAAACGGGCTTTTCCCGCCATTGGATTTCCGCTGCGCTGGCATGATACCCGTGACGTAATGGGCTGAGCGTGCACAGTGGCAGAAGAGAACGACGACAAAACGGAAGCCCCCACACCCCACCGACTAGAAAAGGCGCGTGAGGAAGGGCAAATCCCCCGATCCCGAGAATTGACCTCCCTGCTGATCCTTATCGTAGGCGTCTGCATTATCTGGTGGGGTGGGGAGTCGCTCGCCCGCAAGCTGGCGGGCATGCTGTCAACCGGCTTACGTTTTGACCACAGTATGGTCAACGATCCGAATCTGATCCTCAGCCAGATTATCCAGCTGATTAAAGGGGCCATGGTTGCGCTGCTGCCCCTGATTACCGGGGTTGTGCTGGTCGCGCTGGTCTCGCCGGTGATGCTCGGCGGTCTGGTCTTCAGCGCCAAATCGCTGCAGCCGAAATTTTCCAAACTCAACCCGCTGCCGGGTATTGCGAAAATGTTCTCTGCCCAGACCGGGGCCGAATTGCTCAAAGCCATTCTCAAATCGGTGCTGATGGGCAGCTCCGCGGGGTTTTACCTCTGGTACCACTGGCCGGAAATGATGCGTCTTATCAGCGAATCGCCGCTCACCGCGATGAGCAACGCGCTGAATCTGGTCGGGCTCTGCGCGCTGCTGGTGGTGCTCAGCATTATCCCGATGGTGGGTTTTGACGTGATCTTCCAGCTCTATACCCACTTCAAGAAGCTGCGGATGTCGCGTCAGGATATCCGTGACGAATATAAGCAGATGGAAGGTGACCCGCACGTGAAGGGGCGCATCCGCCAGATGCAACGTGCCGCCGCCCGTCGCCGCATGATGGACGATGTGCCAAAGGCCGACGTCATCGTTACCAACCCGACACACTATTCCGTTGCGCTGCGCTATGACGAAAACAAAATGAGCGCGCCGAAAGTGGTGGCGAAAGGGGCGGGGCTGATCGCGCTGCGTATCCGTGAAATTGGCACCGAACACCGCGTGCCGATCCTCGAAGCCCCTCCGCTGGCGCGTGCCCTGTACCGCCATGCGGATATTGGACAACAGATCCCGGGACAACTTTACGCCGCCGTGGCGGAAGTGCTGGCCTGGGTATGGCAGTTGAAGCGCTGGCGTCTGGCCGGCGGTCAACGGCCTGTGAAACCTGAGAACCTTCCGGTGCCTGCCGCGCTGGATTTTATGAACGAGAAGGACACTGATGGCTAATCTGGTGGCAATGTTGCGCCTGCCCGGCAACCTGAAATCGACCCAATGGCAGATCCTGGCCGGGCCGATTCTGATCCTGCTAATTCTGTCGATGATGGTACTGCCGCTCCCGGCGTTCATCCTCGACCTGCTTTTCACTTTCAATATCGCGCTGTCCATTATGGTGCTGCTGGTGGCGATGTTCACCCAGCGTACCCTGGAGTTCGCCGCGTTCCCGACCATTCTGCTGTTTACCACCCTGCTGCGACTGGCGCTGAACGTGGCGTCCACGCGTATCATCCTGATGGAAGGCCACACCGGGGCGGCAGCGGCAGGTAAGGTGGTGGAAGCGTTCGGCCACTTCCTGGTGGGCGGTAATTTCGCTATCGGTATCGTGGTGTTCGTCATCCTCGTAATCATCAACTTTATGGTCATCACCAAGGGTGCAGGGCGTATTGCAGAAGTGGGCGCGCGCTTTGTGCTGGACGGGATGCCGGGCAAGCAGATGGCGATCGACGCCGACCTGAACGCCGGGCTAATCGCCGAAGATGAAGCCAAAAAGCGCCGTGCGGAAGTGACGCAGGAAGCGGACTTCTACGGCTCCATGGACGGTGCGAGTAAGTTTGTGCGCGGTGACGCCATCGCGGGCATTCTGATCATGGTGATTAACGTGGTCGGCGGCCTGCTGGTGGGCGTATTGCAGCACGGGATGGACATGGGCCACGCGGCGGAAAGCTATACGCTGCTGACCATCGGTGACGGTCTGGTCGCGCAGATCCCGGCGCTGGTGATCTCCACTGCGGCGGGTGTCATCGTGACCCGCGTGAGCACCGATCAGGACGTTGGCGAGCAGATGGTGGGCCAGCTGTTCAGTAACCCGCGCGTGATGCTGCTGGCCGCGGCGGTGCTCGGGTTGCTCGGTCTGGTGCCGGGTATGCCAAACCTCGTCTTCCTGCTGTTTACGGCGGCGCTGCTGGGCCTTGCCTGGTGGATGCGTGGCCGTGAAACCAAACCGGCAGCGGAACCTGTTCCGGTCAAAATGCCGGAGAATAATCAGGCCGTCGAAGCGACCTGGAACGACGTTCAGCTGGAGGATTCTCTGGGAATGGAAGTCGGGTATCGCCTGATCCCGATGGTCGATTTCCAGCAGGACGGCGAGCTGCTCGGCCGTATCCGCAGTATCCGTAAAAAATTCGCCCAGGACATGGGCTTCCTGCCGCCTGTGGTACACATCCGCGACAATATGGACCTGCCGCCCGCGCGCTATCGCATCCTGATGAAAGGCGTTGAAATTGGCAGCGGCGATGCCTATCCGGGCCGCTGGCTGGCGATTAACCCCGGCACCGCCGCAGGCACGCTGCCGGGCGAGCAAACCATCGATCCGGCCTTTGGTCTGGCCGCGATCTGGATTGAAAGCGCGCTGAAAGAGCAGGCGCAGATCCAGGGTTACACGGTTGTGGAAGCCAGTACCGTGGTGGCAACCCACCTTAACCACCTGATTGGGCAATTCTCGGCTGAGCTGTTTGGCCGTCAGGAAGCGCAGCAGCTTCTGGACCGCGTCACGCAGGAGATGCCGAAGCTGACGGAAGATCTGGTTCCGGGGGTGCTGACCTTAACCACGCTGCACAAGGTGCTGCAAAACCTGCTCGACGAGAAGGTGCCGATTCGCGATATGCGCACCATTCTGGAAACCCTTGCCGAACACGCGCCAATACAAAGCGATCCGCACGAGCTGACGGCGGTGGTGCGCGTGGCGCTGGGCCGGGCCATTACCCAGCAGTGGTTCCCGGGAACCGGGGAGGTGCAGGTGATCGGCCTCGATACGCCGCTTGAGCGTCTGCTGCTGCAGGCTCTGCAGGGCGGTGGTGGCCTGGAGCCGGGCCTGGCGGATCGCCTGCTGGCGCAAACCCAGGAGGCGCTGGCGCGTCAGGAGATGCTCGGCGCGCCGCCGGTGCTGCTGGTGAACCACGCGCTGCGTCCGCTGCTGTCCCGCTTCCTGCGCCGCAGCCTGAGCCAGCTGGTCGTGCTGTCGAATCTCGAGCTGTCGGATAACCGTCATATCCGCATGACCGCGACGATTGGAGGAAAATAATGCGTAAATGGCTTTGGATGCTGTTCTTCCCGCTGGCGGCGCAGGCTGCCGGGGGAGGCACCTGGCAGGCGAGCAGCATGGGGGTAACCCTCAGCAACCGCGGTGTTGCCATGTCATCTAACCCGCTGGCGCCTGCTGAAGAGGTTTCCGGTCTGATGGGCCTGGTGGTCTGGAACTACCGGCTGATTGGCCCAACGCCAGCGGGCCTGCGGGTGCGCCTCTGCTCTCAGACGCGCTGCACGGAAATTGATGGCGAAAATGGAACAACGCAGGCGTTCAACGGCGTGCCGGCTATTGAACCTTTGCGTTTCATCTGGGAAGTGCCGGGCGGGGGACGTTTGATTCCGGCGCTGAAGGTGCAGAGTAATTCTGTCATCGTGAACTACCGCTGACGGTTGAATTGTCAGGACTGCAAAAAAACAAAACCCGGCGATTGCCGGGTTTTTTGTATTACATACGTTCTACGGTTTCAATACCCAGAGTATCCAGACCCAGCTTCAGGGTCTTCGCCGTCAGCTGCGCCAGCTTCAGGCGGCTGTTGCGGACCGATTCATTCTCCGCAGAGAGAATAGGGCAGTGTTCGTAGAAGCCGGAGAACAGACCCGCCAGATCGTACAGGTAAGCACACATTACGTGCGGCGTGCCGTCACGCGCGACCACGGTCAGCGTCTCTTCGAACTGCAGCAGACGCGCCGCCAGCTGCGCTTCACGATCTTCCGTGATGGTTACGGTGGCATTCGCCAGCACGCTTTCGTCGATATTGGCTTTGCGGAAGACCGACAGCACGCGGGTATAAGCGTACTGCATGTATGGCGCGGTGTTGCCTTCAAACGCCAGCATGTTATCCCAGTCGAAGATGTAGTCGGTGGTACGGTTCTTGGAGAGATCCGCGTATTTCACCGCACCGATACCCACGGCGTTCGCCAGTTTTTCCAGCTCGTCGGCCGGCATGTCCGGATTCTTCTCGGCCACCAGACGACGGGCGCGTTCCAGCGCTTCGTCCAGCAGGTCGGAGAGCTTCACGGTCCCGCCCGCGCGGGTTTTGAACGGCTTGCCGTCTTTACCCAGCATCATGCCGAACATGTGGTGTTCCAGCGGAACGCTGTCCGGTACGTAACCGGCTTTACGCACGATGGTCCACGCCTGCATCAGGTGCTGGTGCTGACGGGAGTCGATGTAGTACAGCACGCGGTCGGCGTGCAGCGTTTCATAACGGTATTTCGCACAGGCGATATCGGTCGTGGTGTAGAGGTAGCCGCCATCCTTTTTCTGGATGATCACGCCCATCGGTTCGCCTTCCTTGTTTTTGTACTCATCAAGGAACACCACCGTTGCGCCTTCGCTCTCAACCGCCAGGTTTTTCGCTTTCAGGTCCGCCACAATGCTGGGCAGCATTGGGTTGTACAGGCTTTCACCCATCACGTCGTCACGGGTCAGGGTGACGTTCAGACGGTTATAGGTAAGCTGGTTCTGAGACATGGTGATGTCAACCAGCTTGCGCCACATCTCGAGGAAGTATTGATCGCCGCCCTGCAGTTTTACCACGTAGCTGCGCGCGCGCTCGGCAAAGGCTTCATCTTCGTCATAGTGCTTTTTGGCTTCGCGATAGAACCCTTCCAGGTCCGCCAGCGCCATTTCGCCCGCGTTTTCCTGCTGCTGTTTTTCCAGGTAAGCAATCAGCATCCCGAACTGGGTACCCCAGTCGCCCACGTGGTTCGCGCGGATCACCTTGTGACCGAGGAACTCGAGCGTACGCACCGCGGCATCACCGATGATGGTGGAGCGCAGGTGGCCAACGTGCATCTCTTTCGCCACGTTCGGGGCAGAGTAGTCGATCACGACGGTCTGCGCTTCCGGCTGGGAAACACCCAGACGGTCAGATTTCAGCGCCGCGTCAACGTGGCTTGCCAGGAAGGCAGGCTCAAGGAAGATGTTGATAAAGCCCGGGCCGGCGATTTCGGTTTTGCTGGCAATGCCGGCGAGATCCAGATGCGTCAGTAACTGCTCAGCGAGCTGTCGCGGCGGCATGCCCAGTTTTTTAGCCACTGCCATCACGCCATTAGCCTGATAGTCGCCAAACTGTACTTTTGCTGACTGACGAACCTGCGGTTCGCAATCCGCAGGCGCGCCTGCGGCAATCAGTGCCTGACTGACTTTTTCGGAGAGAAGAGCCTGAATATTCACCTGGATACCTTACTTTTTTGATGCGGGCTCACAACCACCCGCGCCAGTTAGAGAATTTAGGGCGGGAGTATACTGCAAATGCCTTCTGCCGTCAGCATCGCGGGGCCTGAAGATCGCTCAGAATCCAGGCTAAGAAGGTGTGCATAAACATGCAGTCGTAAAAAGCCGGATTCTGCGGTTGGTCAAAACAGAGCAACAGAGTAAATTAGCGGCTTTGCGACACGAAAAGAGAGTGATTTATGGCGAACTGGCAATCCATTGACGAACTGCATGATATTTCCGCAGATTTACCGCGCTTCACCCAGGCGTTCACAGAACTTGCCACCCGTCTCGGCCTGGATATTGCGCCGCTCGAGGCCGATCACATCTCTTTGCGCTGCCATCAGAATGATACCGCAGAGCGCTGGCGTCGCGGATTTGAACAGTGCGGCGAGTTACTGTCCGAGAATATCATTAACGGTCGCCCCATCTGCCTGTTCAGGCTGCGTGAGCCGGTGAACGTGGCCCACTGGCAATTCACCGTGGTTGAACTGCCGTGGCCGGGCGAGAAGCGCTATCCGCACGAAGGGTGGGAGCACATTGAGATTGTCCTGCCGGGCGAGCCGGAGACATTAAACGCGCGTGCGCTGGCCCTGTTAGCTGACGAAGGCTTAAGCCAGCCGGGGATTTTTGTGAAGACCAGTTCACCCAAAGGTGAGCGCGAGCGATTACCGAATCCGACGCTGGCCGTCACGGACGGGCAGGTCACGGTGAAGTTTCATCCCTGGACCATTGAGCAGATCGTTGCCAGTGAGGCGCAAGAGATGTGAGTTCCCGCCGGGACTGAAAGCGGACGGCATGTCATGATGGTGCGTTTGGTGGAATTTAAGGAGGATTACATGGCGCTGCTGGAGATTTGCTGTTACAGCGTGGAGTGTGCCGTCACCGCGCAAAATTACGGGGCTGACCGCATTGAACTGTGTGCGGCACCCAAAGAGGGCGGGCTGACGCCTTCTTACGGTGTGCTGAGGGCCGCCCGTCAGGCCGTCACCATTCCCGTTCACCCGATTATTCGTCCACGCGGCGGTGATTTTTGTTACACGGCGGGCGAGTTCGGTGCCATGCTTGATGATATCGCCCTCGTGCGCGACCTGGGGTTCCCCGGGCTGGTCACCGGCCTGCTGGATGAAGACGGCAATATCGACCTCCCGCGCATGCGTCAGGTCATGAGCGCCGCGCAGGGGCTCGCCGTCACTTTTCATCGCGCATTTGATATGTGTAAAGATCCGCTTCAGGCCTTTGAAACGCTTGGAGAACTCGGCGTGGCGCGCATTCTGACATCGGGTCAACAGCCGTCCGCTGAAAAAGGACTGCAATTAATTACGGAACTAAAAGCACATTCCGGTGTTCCAATAATAATGGCGGGTGCGGGAGTCCGTGCCAGCAATCTGGAACGGTTTTTAAACGCCGGGGTAGAAGAGCTGCACAGCTCGGCAGGCAAATGGATGCCGTCACCCATGCGTTATCGCAATACAGGATTGTCAATGTCGACGGATGCTGAAGCGGATGAGTATTCACGCTACGGCGTAGAGGGAGAGTCGGTTGCGGAAATGAAGTCGCTGATTGAGCGCCATCACGTGTAGCAACGTACCGATTTTTACCGCGCATCATGTCGCCCAATATGATGCTTGCTTGTACCAGGCCCCTGCAATTTCAACAGGGGCCTTTTTTTCGCCTGCGCCCGGTAGCGCTTCGCTTACCGGACCTGGAAAATCGGGAGTAGGCCGGGTAAGGCGCAGCCGCCACCCGGCTAACAGGCTACGGCTTCGTCGCAATCAACACCGCTCGCATCGGGGCCGGATAGCCTTCAATGGTTTTGCTGTGATCGGCCGGGTCGAGGAACTGCTCCAGCGATTCGGTGATCATCCACTCGGTCCGGCGCTGCTCTTCGATAGAGGTCACGCTGACATCGGCAATCCGCACATCCACAAATCCGCACTTCTCCAGCCAGTTCTTCAGCGCCAGCGCGGAAGGGATGAAGTAAACGTTGCGCATCTGCGCGTAGCGATCGCCCGGTACCAGAACGGCATGTTCATCGCCTTCGATCACCAGCGTTTCCAGCACCAGCTCGCCGCCGCTGACCAGCTGATCTTTCAGTTGCCACAGGTGCTCCAGTGGGGAACGGCGGTGATACAACACGCCCATGGAGAACACGGTATCAAAGGCTTTCAGTGCGGGCAGCTGCTCAATACCCAGCGGCAGCAAATGCGCGCGCTGGTCGTTACCCAGCAGCTTACGTACCGCTTCAAACTGACACAGGAACAGCTGCATCGGGTCGATACCGACCACCAGATGCGCGCCCGCGCCAATCATGCGCCACATGTGATAGCCGCTACCGCAGCCCACGTCCAGAATGGTGCGCCCGGTCAGGTCGGAAAGGTGCGGCAGAACGCGATCCCATTTCCAGTCTGAGCGCCATTCGGTATTGATGTTCACGCCGTACAGCGAGAACGGCCCTTTACGCCACGGCATCAGGTTGCGCATCAGCGTTTCGATACGGTTGATCTGCCCTGGCGGAAGCGGTTCTTCACTCTCTGCAGTGACGCTGTGCAGGAGATCCAGACGATGCGGGGTCAGTTCCGGCAGAAACTCCACCGCATTTGACCACTGCTTTAACAGACCGTGCTGCTGATCCCGCTGCCAGGCGGCAATCTGCGCAGGCAGCGTCTCCAGCCAGTGGGAGAGGTGATTTTTGGCAATCAGCTGATAGAAGTTGCTGAACTCGATCATGCGGGTTTCCCCGCTTTCAGCGCCACCAGAGACCCAAAGTTGAAGCACTGGAACCACAGTTCGCTATGCTCAAATCCGGCCTGACGCAGGCGCGCCTTGTGGGTTTCTACGGAGTCCGTCAGCATCACGTTTTCGAGCATGCTGCGCTTCTGGCTGATCTCCAGCTCGCTGTAGCCGTTCGCCCGTTTGAAATCGTGGTGCATATTGAACAGCAGCTCGCCAACCTCGGCATCTTCAAAGCTGAATTTCTCCGAGAGCACCAGCGCGCCGCCAGGATTCAGCCCCTGATAGATTTTGTCCAGCAGCAGCTGGCGGTCTTCCGGCACCAGGAACTGCAGCGTGAAATTCAGCACCACCATCGAGGCGTTTTGGATCTCGATCTCACGGATATCGCCTTCCACCACGTCAACCGGAACAGGGGCCTTGTAGGCGTCAATATGGCGACGGCAGCGTTCCACCATGGCCGGAGAGTTATCCACGGCAATGATTCGGCAGCCTTCGTGATGAACGTTACGACGTACCGACAGCGTTGCCGCGCCGAGCGAGCAGCCCAGGTCATAGACCTGCGTGCCGGGTTGAACGAAGCGCTCAGCCAGCATGCCGATCATAGAGATAATATTGGAATAACCGGGAACAGAGCGCTGGATCATATCCGGGAAGACTTCGGCTACCCGTTCATCGAAGGTCCAGTCGCCCAGGCTGGCGATAGGCGCGGAAAAAAGCGTGTCGCGATCTGACATAACGTAAAAATCCGGGAAAAATAAAGTGGCGTATTGTGCGCTAATGGAGGGAGAAAACCAACTCCCACGGCATATACCACAGGTTAGCCAGCACCATCAGCAAAAGCGAACACCAGGTTGCACTCATGCCGGAACGACGCCAGCGGATTAAGCGGTGGTGAAAGCCGTAATAATGCATCAGGCGGCCAGCGATAAGCAGCAGGCCACAGATGTGCACCATCCAGGTTTCTGCGCCATTCATCTCCATAAACAGCAGCAGGATGAGGGCCGCGGGGATGTATTCGACCGCATTGCCGTGAATGCGGATAGCGCTTTGCAGCTCGGAAAAGCCGCCGTCACCGTAAGAAACGCGGTAAAGCGTTCTGAGGCGCACAACGTCAAATGAAAACTTAATCAGCAGTAATGCACCTAACACCGCGTACAGCGCGCTGACCATACAAACTCCCTGTTTTTGGCAGATGGCACTTCCCTATGATAGGGGGTGATATCAGAAAAGAGAAGATTGTTGTGGGATGGAAGGGGCGCTGCCCACGGACGGCACCGCAGCCTGCAAGGCCTGCCACAGAGCATCGACCAGTTCGGGGGCCTGGGCAATATCCGGCGTGTGCAAAAAGAGATACGGCGTGGTGGTGTGTTCCCACGAGGCCAGTTTTTCCAGCCAGACGGCGAACATCGCCTGGTTTTGCGGCATGTTATCGCTGCCGATAAACCTGACCATTGGGTTTTGCGCGGTCACGATGGCGTGGACCGGCACTTTCGGTTTTTTACGCTGAGCTTCAACGATGGCCTCGTTATGCGGTATCGCGCTGTGCACCGGACGGCTATCGAGGATCACACGGTTAACTGAACGCTCAAGCAGGCCGCGGTTGAGCGCTTTTTCCGCTTCGCCTTTCGCAAAGAAGTCCTGATGTCGAACCTCCACGCCGTAGGTAAATTCCCGGGGCAGGGCATCCAGGAACTGCCAGAGCGTAGGCAGGTCGCGCGGAGCAAACGTGGCCGGAAGCTGCAGCCAGTACTGCCCGATGCGGTTTGCCAGAGGCGCCATCCGGTCAAAGAATTCGTCGGTCAACTCACCGCAGTTTCGCAGCGCGGCCTGATGGGAAATCGTAGCCGGAAACTTGAAGCAGAAGCGAAAGTCGTCGGTTGTTTGCTCCCGCCAGCGCGCAACAATCTCGGCTTTAGGGAGCGCATACAGGGTGGTATTACCCTCGACGCAGTTGAAGTGTCGGGCATACTCCTCAAGGCTGGTGATGCCCAGACGCACCCATTTCGGGTGCGACCACTGGGGCAGGCCCACATACATCATAACGCGCTAAGGATCTCGTCCGTGCTGCGCACGCGACCGATGCGCGGGAAGATGTGCGTCATGCTGCCCTGGTGCTGTTCCGCCGAGGCCGCGCTACACGAATCTTCGGCAATCACCAGATTAAAGCCCAGCTCCCACGCGTTGCGGGCAGTCGACTCCACGCCGATATTGGTGGAAATGCCGCACAGGATGATCGTGTCAATGCCGCGACGGCGGAGCTGCAGTTCGAGATCGGTCCCGTAGAAGGCGCCCCACTGACGTTTGGTCACTTCGATGTCGCCGTCGCGTTTGCCGAGCGAGACCGGGTACGTCCACCAGTTTTCCGGCAGGGCGCGGGCGGGAGTCTGCGCATCAACGGGCTGTTTTAACGCTTCTGCGTAATCCGCAGACCAGCCGACGCGCACCATGACAACCGGGGCACCGCTGGCACGGCATTTTTCCGCCAGGCGGGCGGCGCGGCTGACCACATCGTCCGCGGTATGCGGGCCACCGGCGAAGGGCAAAATGCCTTCCTGTAAATCAATCACCACAAGCGCGGTTTTGCTGGCATCAAGGGTTAACATCGTTACTCCCGTTAAATGAATCACTTCCACACACCATACGACGCGATGGCCTGTTATTGGTCGCATAATTTTGTTAATTTTTGTGAGAATGCGCAATAAGAGTGCAGCAAACGACCGCCTGGCCGTGGTTCGCTCTTATCGTCCGGCGGAATTTCCAGTATAATAGCCGCCTTTTTTCATCCAGTTGTGACATACAGAAAGCTGCGACATAGTAGCCTGCATACCAGGCGACATTTAGCCTGCGGCTAATTAAGGGATATCTCATGCGTACAGAATATTGCGGGCAGCTGCGTCAGTCCCACGTCGGACAGCAGGTCACCCTGTGTGGTTGGGTCAATCGTCGTCGTGATCTTGGTAGCCTTATCTTCATCGATATGCGCGACCGCGAAGGTATCGTTCAGGTGTTCTTCGATCCGGATCGTGCAGATGCGTTGAAGCTGGCCTCTGAGCTGCGTAATGAGTTCTGCATTCAGGTCACCGGCACCGTGCGTGCGCGTGACGAGAAAAACGTTAACGCCGACATGGCGACGGGTGCCATTGAAGTGCTGGCGTCCGATCTGACGATCATCAACCGTGCTGAAGCGCTGCCGCTGGACTCCAACCACGTCAACACTGAAGAAGCGCGTCTGAAATACCGCTATCTGGATCTGCGTCGCCCGGAAATGGCTCAGCGCCTGAAAACCCGTGCGAAAATCACCAGCCTGGTGCGTCGCTTTATGGATGACCACGGTTTCCTCGATATCGAAACCCCGATGCTGACCAAAGCCACGCCGGAAGGCGCGCGCGATTACCTGGTGCCATCCCGCGTTCATAAAGGCAAATTCTACGCGCTGCCGCAGTCTCCACAGCTGTTCAAACAGCTGCTGATGATGTCCGGCTTCGATCGCTACTATCAGATCGTGAAATGCTTCCGCGACGAAGACCTGCGTGCTGACCGCCAGCCTGAATTTACCCAGATCGATGTGGAAACCTCCTTCATGACCGCCGAGCAGGTGCGTGAAGTGATGGAAGCCCTGGTGCGTAGCCTGTGGAATGACGTGAAAGGCGTTGAGCTGGGTGATTTCCCAATCATGACCTTCGCGGAAGCCGAGCGTCGCTATGGCTCTGACAAACCCGACCTGCGTAACCCGATGGAGCTGGTGGACGTAGCTGATCTGGTTAAAAACGTGGAGTTCGCGGTCTTCGCGGGTCCGGCTAACGACGCCAAAGGCCGCGTGGCCGCGCTGCGTGTGCCGGGCGGAGCGGCTCTGAGCCGTAAGCAGATCGACGACTACGGCAACTTCATCAAGATCTACGGCGCGAAAGGTCTGGCCTATATTAAAGTGACCGAGCGTGCGAAAGGTCTGGAAGGTATTACAAGCCCGGTTGCGAAATTCCTGAACGCGGACATCGTGGAAGCGATCCTGGAGCGCACCGGCGCGCAGGACGGCGACATGATCTTCTTCGGTGCAGATAACAAGAAAGTCGTTGCGGATGCGATGGGCGCGCTGCGTCTGAAGCTCGGTAAAGACCTGAATCTGACCGACGAGAGCAAATGGGCGCCGCTGTGGGTTATCGACTTCCCAATGTTTGAAGACGACGGTGAAGGCGGCCTGACCGCGATGCACCACCCGTTCACCTCGCCGAAAGACATGACGGCCGCCGAGCTGAAAGCGGCACCGGAAGAGGCCGTCGCCAACGCCTACGATATGGTCATCAACGGCTACGAAGTGGGCGGTGGTTCCGTGCGTATTCACAGCGGTGAAATGCAGCAGACCGTGTTCGGCATCCTGGGCATCAACGAGCAGGAGCAGCGCGAGAAATTGGGCTTCCTGCTGGACGCGCTGAAATACGGTACGCCTCCGCACGCGGGTCTGGCCTTCGGTCTTGACCGTCTGACCATGCTGCTGACCGGCACCGATAACATCCGTGATGTTATCGCTTTCCCGAAAACTACTGCTGCAGCGTGTCTGATGACCGAAGCGCCAAGCTTTGCCAACCCGGCCGCACTGGCTGAGCTGGGCATTGAGGTGGTGAAGAAGGAAGAGAAAAACTGATATGACATATAAGCTCCCCGTTTCGGTCCTGGTGGTCATTTATGCAGAAGACACGAAGCGGGTGCTGATGTTGCAGCGGCGCGACGACCCTGAATTCTGGCAGTCGGTTACCGGCAGTCTGGAAGAGGGGGAAACCGCGCCGCAGGCCGCCGCGCGTGAAGTAAAGGAAGAGGTCGCCATTGACGTTGCCCGCGAGCAACTGACCCTGAAGGACTGTCAGCGCACGGTGGAGTTCGAAATTTTTAGCCATTTACGTCATCGCTACGCGCCGGGTACCGAGCGCAATACGGAATCGTGGTTCTGTCTCGCGCTCCCCCATGAACGGGAGATCGTGTTCACGGAACACCTGACCTACCGCTGGGTGAATGCGGCGGATGCCGCCGCACTGACCAAGTCGTGGAGCAACCGGCAGGCGATTGAAGAATTTGTAATTAACGCTGCCTGAAAAGGCGCGCTCTTTGAGGATATTTTTATGGCAGGTCATAGTAAGTGGGCCAACACCAAACACCGCAAAGCGGCACAGGATGCCAAGCGCGGTAAGATCTTTACCAAAATCATTCGCGAGCTGGTGACGGCAGCGCGTCTGGGCGGCGGCGATCCGGCCTCTAACCCACGTCTGCGTGCAGCGGTGGATAAAGCGCTGTCTAACAACATGACGCGTGACACCCTGAACCGTGCTATCGCACGTGGCGTGGGCGGTGATGAAGACGCGAACATGGAAACCATCATTTATGAAGGTTACGGTCCTGGCGGTACGGCGGTGATGGTTGAGTGCCTGTCCGACAACCGTAACCGTACCGTTGCGGAAGTGCGCCACGCGTTCACCAAAACCGGTGGCAACCTGGGCACTGACGGTTCTGTTGCTTACCTGTTCAGCAAAAAAGGCGTCATCTCCTTCGAGAAAGGCGACGAAGATGCGATCATGGAAGCGGCGCTGGAAGCCGGTGCGGAAGACGTAGTGACCTTCGACGACGGCGCTATCGACGTTTATACCGCCTGGGAAGAGATGGGTGCCGTGCGCGATGCGCTGGAAGCGGCGGGCCTGAAAGCGGACAACGCTGAAGTCTCCATGATCCCGTCCACCAAAGCGGACATGGATGCAGAAACGGCACCAAAACTGCTGCGTCTGATCGACATGCTCGAAGACTGCGACGACGTGCAGGAAGTGTACCACAACGGTGAAATCTCTGATGAGGTTGCAGCGACTCTCTGATGAGAGCGTGTAAATCCGTTACAGGAGACGCGTGATGTCGATTATTCTCGGGATTGACCCAGGCTCACGCGTCACTGGTTATGGCGTTATCCGTCAGGTGGGACGCCAGTTAACCTACCTGGGCAGTGGCTGTATTCGCACCAAAGTGGACGATCTGCCGTCGCGCCTGAAGCTCATCTATGCGGGCGTGTCGGAGATCATCACCCAGTTTCAGCCGGACTATTTCGCCATCGAGCAGGTCTTTATGGCGAAAAACGCCGATTCGGCGCTAAAGCTCGGTCAGGCGCGCGGGGTGGCCATTGTCGCTGCGGTGAACCAGGATTTGCCGGTATTCGAATACGCGGCAAGGCAGGTTAAGCAGACGGTGGTGGGCATCGGTAGCGCGGAGAAAAGTCAGGTGCAGCACATGGTGCGGACCCTGCCCAAGCTCCCTGCGAACCCGCAGGCCGACGCCGCCGATGCGCTGGCGATTGCGATTACCCACTGTCACGTCAGCCAGAACGCGATGCAAATGAGCGAATCGCGGCTCAATCTGGCGCGAGGCAGGTTACGATAATGACAAATCAGGCTGGATGTTTATCCAGCCTTTTTTTATTATGTCGGCAGTTAATTTCTTCCAGAACGCAGGAGCGTCACGTGATAGGCAGACTCAGAGGCATCATCATTGAAAAACAACCCCCGTTAGTGCTGCTGGAAGTGGGTGGCGTGGGCTATGAAGTCCATATGCCGATGACCTGCTTCTACGAGCTGCCGGACGCGGGCAAAGAGGCGATTGTCTTTACCCAGTTTGTGGTGCGTGAAGATGCTCAGCTGCTGTACGGCTTCAACAACAAACAGGAACGCACCCTGTTCCGCGAGCTGATTAAAACCAACGGCGTCGGGCCGAAGCTGGCGCTGGCGATCTTATCCGGCATGTCTGCACCACAGTTTGTGAATGCCGTTGAGCGTGAAGATCCTGCGGCGCTGATTAAGCTTCCTGGCATTGGTAAGAAAACGGCAGAGCGCCTGATTGTCGAGATGAAAGACCGCTTTAAAGGCCTGCATGGCGATCTCTTCACGCCGGCGGCCGATCTGGTGCTGACCTCGCCAGGCGCGCCTGCGGCGGATGATGACGCGGAGCAGGAAGCGGTTGCCGCGCTGGTGGCACTGGGCTATAAACCTCAGGAGGCCAGCCGTATGGTGAGCAAAATTGCCAAACCGGACGCCAGCAGTGAAACCCTGATTCGTGAAGCGCTGCGCGCTGCATTGTGAGGTAAAGGATGATTGAAGCAGACCGCCTGGTTTCGGCAGGCACTGTTCAGGCAGAGGATGTGGTGGATCGCGCGATTCGCCCAAAACTGCTTGATGAGTACATTGGCCAGCCGCAGGTTCGTTCCCAGATGGAGATTTTTATCCAGGCGGCAAAGCTGCGCGGCGATGCGCTCGATCACCTGCTGATTTTTGGCCCTCCGGGGTTGGGCAAAACCACGCTGGCGAACATCGTTGCTAATGAAATGGGCGTGAACCTGCGCACCACCTCCGGCCCGGTGCTGGAGAAGGCGGGCGATTTGGCGGCCATGCTGACCAACCTCGAACCGCATGACGTGCTGTTTATCGATGAGATCCACCGTCTGTCACCGGTGGTGGAAGAGGTGCTCTATCCGGCGATGGAAGATTATCAGCTGGATATCATGATTGGTGAAGGTCCGGCGGCACGCTCCATCAAAATCGATCTGCCGCCGTTTACCCTGATTGGCGCAACAACGCGAGCCGGGTCGTTGACCTCTCCACTGCGCGACCGCTTCGGTATCGTGCAGCGTCTGGAGTTTTACCAGGTGGCCGACCTCCAGCACATCGTTGGCCGCAGCGCCCGCTATATGGGGCTGGAGATGAGCGAAGAGGGGGCGTTTGAAGTGGCGAAGCGTTCCCGCGGTACGCCGCGTATTGCCAACCGCCTGCTGCGCCGCGTGCGTGACTTTGCTGAGGTGAAGCACAACGGTTCGATCTCCGCAGAGATCGCCGCGCAGGCGCTGGATATGCTGAACGTCGATGCAGAAGGTTTTGACTACATGGACCGCAAGCTGCTGCTGGCGGTGCTGGACAAGTTCTTTGGTGGCCCGGTCGGGCTGGATAACCTGGCGGCGGCAATCGGGGAAGAGCGTGAAACCATTGAGGATGTGCTTGAACCGTATCTGATCCAGCAGGGCTTCCTGCAGCGTACCCCGCGTGGGCGTATGGCCACGGTGCGGGCGTGGAATCATTTCGGCATTACGCCACCGGCAATGCCGTAAGCAGCGATAATTTATAGCCCCGGTAAGCGAAGCGCCACCGGGGACATACCCGCTACTGTGCGGTCTTCTTCATCATACTGAAGATAAACAGCACCGCCGCACTCAGCACCACGGACGGCCCCGCAGGCGTGTCATAGAACGCCGAGAAGGTTAGCCCACCCGTTACCGCAATCATCCCGATAATTACGGCGACACCGGCCATCTGCTCCGGCGTACGGGCAAAACGACGCGCCGTAGCCGCAGGGATGATCAGCAGCGACGTAATAATCAGCGCGCCGACAAACTTCATCGCCACGCCAATGGTTAACGCCGTTACCAGCATCAGCAGCAGCTTAACGCGCTGCAGCTTCACGCCATCGACGAACGCCAGATCGGGGCTGACGGTCATCGCCAGCAGGTTACGCCACTGCCAGAGCAGAATCCCGAGCACCACCACAACGCCAATGGCGATAGCGATGAGATCGTCAGGCGTGACGGCTAGCAGGTCACCGAACAGGTAGGCCATCAGATCCACGCGGATATTGGACATCAGGCTGACCACCACCAGACCCAGCGACAGGGCGCTGTGCGCCATGATGCCAAGCAGCGTATCAATGGCGAGGTGAGGGCGTTTTTCCAGCCAGACCAGACCGGCCGCCAGCAGCAGCGTGACCACAATCACCGCATAGAACGGGTTGACGTTCAGCAGCAGGCCAAAAGCCACGCCCAGCAGGGACGCGTGCGCCAGGGTATCGCCGAAGTAAGACATTCTGCGCCACACCACAAACGAGCCGAGTGGACCCGCGGCGCAGGCAAGCATAATCCCGGCCAGCCAGCCGGGCAGTAACAGTTCAATCATGAGTGTCCATTTCCCCGACGCAGAACGATTCGTCCCTGCAAATCATGGCGGTGATTATGATGATGGCGATAGATGCCGAGCTGTTCAGCGCCGCGAGGGCCGAACATGGAGATAAATTCCGGGTGCATGGAGACCACTTCAGGCGTGCCGGAGCAGCAGATATGGTGGTTGAGACACAGCACTTCATCAGTTTTTGCCATCACCAGATGCAGGTCGTGGGATACCATCAGTACCGCGCAGTTCAGTTCCTGACGCAGCTGGTCAATAAGATCGTACAGCGCGACCTGGCCGTTGACGTCTACACCCTGAGTCGGCTCATCCAGCACCAGCAGCTGCGGGCTGCTGAGCAACGCACGGGCAAGTAATACGCGCTGCGTTTCACCGCCGGACAGTTTTTGCAGCGGCGCATCGACAAGATGGCCTGCCTGCACGCGCTTCAGCGCCGGGAGAATATCGGCTTTACGCGTGCCGGGGCGCAGGCGAAGGAAACGGCTCACCGTCAGCGGCAGCGTGGCGTCAAGGTGAAGCTTTTGCGGCACATAGCCGATACGCAATTTTTCCTCACGCTTGATCACGCCTTCATCGGGTGCGACCAGACCCAGCACCACGCGAACCAGGGTGGATTTGCCTGCGCCATTGGGGCCGAGCAGCGTCAGAATTTTGCCGGGCTTCAGATCGAGCGACACGTCAGAAAGGACGCGGCGCTGGCCAAATGAGACCGAAATATTTTCAAGAGAAACCAATGTCGTCATGTCATTTTAAGCTTGAAGAAGTCAACGAATGTTATAATATCACATTCCACGCATTCACTACGATGATTAGTCGCATTATGTTACATAAAAATACGCTTCTTTTCGCAGCATTATCCGCTGCCCTTTGGGGCACAACCGCACAAGATGTTAACGCTGCGGTTGTCGCTTCGCTTAAACCTCTCGGGTTTATCGCGTCAGCCATTGCTGACGGGGTAACAGAAACTCAGGTTCTGCTCCCGGATGGTGCATCCGAGCATGACTACTCCCTGCGCCCTTCAGACGTAAAACGCTTACAAAACGCGGACTTAGTTGTCTGGATTGGTCCGGAAATGGAAGCGTTTATGCAGAAGTCAGCAAAACAGGTGGCGGGCGAAAAACAGGTTGCGATTGCCGCCCTCCCAGGCGTGAAACCGTTACTCATGAAAGGGACGGATGACGACGGCGATGAACATGACCATCATGCTGCCGACGGTGAAAAAGGTGATGGAGATCACCATCACGGCGAGTACAACATGCATCTTTGGTTATCCCCAGAGATAGCGCGGCTTTCAGCGGTTGCAATCCATGACAAATTAGTGGAACTTATGCCGCAAAGTCGAGCCAAACTAGACGCCAACCTGAAAGATTTTGAGGCACAATTAGCCGCAACCGATAAGCAGGTAGGTAATGAGCTCGCACCGTTGAAAGGAAAAGGGTATTTCGTTTTTCATGACGCCTACGGCTATTACGAAAAACACTACGGTTTGACCCCACTGGGGCACTTTACCGTCAACCCTGAAATTCAACCTGGTGCGCAGCGTTTACATGAAATCAGAACACAGCTGGTTGAGCAAAAAGCGACATGCGTTTTTGCTGAGCCACAGTTCAGGCCAGCGGTCGTAGAAGCCGTGGCCAGGGGGACATCCGTGCGCATGGGGACCCTTGACCCGCTAGGAACGAATATCCAGTTGAGCAAAGCGAGCTATTCGCAGTTCCTCAGCCAACTGGCGAACCAGTATGCGAGCTGCCTGAAAGGAGATTAACGAGGAAGTGAATACGTGCAACAGATAGCCCGCTCTGTCGCCCTGGCATTTAACAATCTGCCTCGACCCCACCGCGTCATGCTGGGGTCGCTTACAGTACTCACCTTAGCGGTCGCCGTCTGGCGGCCCTATGTTTACCACCCGAGTTCTGCCCCTATCATCAAAACCATCGAGCTTGAAAAGAGCGAAATCCGCTCTTTGCTGCCTGAAGCCAGTGAGCCTATCGACCAGTCGGCTCAGGAAGATGAAGCCATTCCACAGGATGAACTGGACGATAAAACCGAGAACGAAGCGGGTATCCACGAATATGTAGTTTCTACCGGGGACACGCTGAGCAGCGTGCTGAACCAGTACGGCATCGACATGGGCAATATCAGCCAGCTGGCGGCGGCAGATAAAGATCTTCGCAACCTGAAAATTGGGCAACAGCTCTCCTGGACGTTAACGGCCGATGGCGATCTCCAGCGTCTGACCTGGGAAATGTCCCGCCGTGAAACCCGCACCTACGATCGCACGGCAACCGGTTTCAAAATGACCAGCGAAATGCAGAAGGGCGACTGGGTCAACAGCGTTCTCAAAGGCACCGTGGGCGCAAGCTTTGTCTCCAGCGCGCGCGACGCAGGGTTGACCAGCGCTGAAATCAGTTCGGTGATCAAAGCCATGCAGTGGCAGATGGATTTCCGCAAGCTGAAAAAAGGCGATGAGTTTTCCGTCCTGATGTCCCGCGAAATGCTGGACGGCAAGCGCGAGCAAAGCCAGCTGCTGGGCGTGCGTCTGCGCTCCGAGGGCAAAGATTACTACGCGATCCGTGCCGAAGACGGCAAGTTCTACGACCGCACCGGTACGGGCCTTGCAAAGGGCTTCCTGCGCTTCCCGACGGCGAAACAGTTCCGCGTCTCCTCCAACTTTAACCCGCGTCGTCTGAACCCGGTCACCGGACGCGTCGCACCGCACCGTGGCGTTGATTTTGCTATGCCGCAGGGCACACCGGTACTCGCGGTTGGGGATGGCGAAGTGGTGGTGGCCAAACGTAGCGGCGCAGCCGGATATTATGTTGCGGTACGACATGGTCGCACGTATACGACCCGCTATATGCACCTGCGTAAGCTGCTGGTTAAACCAGGACAGAAGGTGAAGCGTGGTGACCGCATTGCGATCTCCGGTAATACCGGTCGCTCTACCGGCCCGCACCTGCACTACGAAGTGTGGATCAACCAGCAAGCCGTGAACCCGCTGACGGCAAAACTGCCGCGCACCGAAGGCCTGACGGGTAAAGATCGTACGGATTACCTGGCGCAGGTGAAAGAGGTGTTGCCGCAGCTGAGCTTAGACTAAGCCCTCTGTTTTCGTTAAAAAAGCCGGCGCACCCTGACGCCGGCTTTTTCTTTTGTGCGCGGACGACTGCCTCGCTACACTATCTGAATTAATTTTGCGTCATCAGACCCTGGATCCAGCATGGAAACCCAAAAAAACAATATTGAATACATTCCTGAGTTTGAAAAATCCTTCCGCCATCCGCGCAACTGGGGCGCCTGGCTCGGTGTCTACGCCTTTGCGGGGATAGCGTTGCTGCCGGCTTCCGTCCGCGATCCTGTTCTGGGTAAAATTGGCCGTCTTGCCGGGCGCTTAGGCAAGAGTGCCCGCCGTCGCGCGCAGATCAATCTCTATTACTGTTTTCCTGAAAAGAGCGACGCCGAGCGCGAGGCAATCATTGATGAGATGTATACCACCGCACCGCAGGCCATGGCGATGATGGCGGAGCTGGCGCTGAAAGGGCCGGAGAAAATTGTCGATCGCGTTGACTGGAAAGGGCTGGATATCATTGAGGAGATGCGTCGCAATGACGAGAAAGTCATTTTCCTTGTCCCACACGGCTGGGGCGTTGATATTCCGGCGATGCTGATGGCCTCTCAGGGCCAGAAGATGGCGGCAATGTTCCATAACCAGGGCAATAAAATCTTCGATTTTGTCTGGAATACGGTGCGTCGTCGTTTTGGCGGACGCCTGCATGCGCGCAACGATGGCATTAAGCCTTTCATTCAGTCGGTACGCCAGGGGTACTGGGGCTACTATTTGCCGGATCAGGACCACGGCCCCGAGCACAGCGAGTTTGTCGATTTCTTTGCGACCTATAAAGCGACGCTCCCTGCGATTGGCCGCCTGATGAAAGTGTGTCGTGCCCGCGTGATCCCGCTGTTCCCGGTCTATGATGGTAAAACGCATCGCCTGAGCATTGAGGTTCGTCCGCCGATGGACGATCTGCTGACCGCTGACGACCACACCATTGCCCGTCGGATGAACGAAGAGGTGGAGATCCTGGTAGGGCCGCATGCCGAGCAATACACGTGGATCCTGAAGCTGCTTAAAACGCGTAAGCCGGGTGAAAAAGAGCCGTATAAACGCAAAGAGCTTTATCCAACGAAATAAAAAAAGCCCTCTCCATCTGGAGAGGGCTTTTTAACAGAGACGTTATTACTCGACGGTCATAACGCGCGTGGTGTTGGTTGAGCCGATGGTGCTCATCACATCGCCCTGGGTCACAATGACGATATCACCAGAGACCAGATAGCCTTTGTCGCGCAGCAGGTTTACGGCATCGTGCGCCGCGGCCACGCCGTCATTGGTGCTGTCGAAGTGTACCGGCGTCACGCCGCGGTACAGCGCCGTCAGGTTCAGCGTACGTTCGTGACGGGACATGGCGAAGATCGGCAGACCCGAGCTGATACGAGAGGTCATTAGCGCGGTGCGGCCAGATTCGGTCATAGTGATGATCGCGGTAACGCCCTTCAGATGGTTTGCCGCATACATTGCAGACATCGCAATCGCTTCTTCAACGTTGTCGAACTGCACGTCCAGACGGTGTTTAGAGACGTTGATGCTTGGGATCTTTTCAGCACCCAGGCAAACACGTGCCATGGCGGCCACGGTTTCTGCCGGATACTGGCCCGCAGCGGTTTCCGCAGAGAGCATTACCGCATCGGTACCGTCCAGCACGGCGTTGGCCACGTCCATCACTTCTGCACGGGTTGGCATCGGGTTGGTGATCATCGATTCCATCATCTGAGTGGCGGTAATCACCGCGCGGTTCAGCTGACGTGCGCGACGAATCAGGGCTTTCTGAATCCCCACCAGCTCAGGGTCGCCGATTTCCACACCCAGGTCGCCACGCGCAACCATCACCACGTCAGAGGCAAGGATAACGTCGTCCATAGCATCCTGATCGCAAACGGCTTCCGCACGCTCAACTTTGGCGACGATTTTGGCATCGCAGCCTGCATCACGCGCCAGACGACGCGCATAGTTAAGATCTTCGCCGCAGCGCGGGAAGGAGACAGCCAGGTAGTCAACACCGATCAGCGCAGCAGTCACAATATCCGCTTTATCTTTATCAGTAAGCGCTTCCGCAGAGAGGCCGCCGCCCAGCTTGTTGATGCCTTTATTGTTGGAGAGTGGGCCGCCGACGGTGACTTCGGTGAACACTTTCATGCCCTGAACTTCCAGCACTTTCAGCTGTACGCGACCGTCGTCAAGCAGCAGGATATCGCCAGGTACGACGTCAGCCGGGAGGCCTTTATAGTCGATACCGACTTTCTCTTTATCGCCTTCGCCTTTGCCCAGGTTGGCATCCAGCAGGAATTTGTCGCCGATATTGAGGAAAACTTTACCCTCTTTAAAGGTCGAAACGCGGATTTTTGGACCCTGCAAATCGCCGAGGATCGCAACGTGACGGCCCAGTTTAGCTGCGATTTCACGCACTTTATCGGCACGTAATTTATGGTCTTCTGGCGTACCGTGAGAGAAGTTCATACGCACCACGTTGGCGCCAGCGGCGATAATTTTCTCGAGATTATTATCGCGATCGGTGGCCGGGCCTAAGGTGGTTACGATCTTGGTTCTGCGAAGCCTTCTGGACATGTAATACTCCGTTGACTGAAACAACTTTGGTGTTGCGTGAACATTGAATCGGCCTTCATCTGCTGCAAGGCAGTGGAGAGGGGACCGAATGCCGTAAATCGTTACTTCGTCATTATTCGTGACGTCTTCGTTATCAACTATCGAACATCGCTCTTTATAAGCAATTCTTTATCAAAACGCGATTCCTTCAGCGCTTCCTTGACCCGCTTCAAGTTATCCCGGAATTTTGCCCCCCGGCGTAAGGTAAAACCGGTCGCCAGCACGTCAATCACGGTGAGCTGGGCCAGTCGGGAGACCATTGGCATATAAATGTCGGTGTCTTCCGGCACGTCGAGAGTGATCGCCAGCGTCGCCTCACGGGCCAGCGGTGTGCCCGCCGTGGTCAGCGCAATCACCATGGCATCGTTTTCACGGGCCAGCTGCGCCAGTTCTACCTGACTCTTAGTGCGGCCAGTATGCGAAATCAGTACCACGACGTCATCTTCACTGCAATTCATACAGCTCATGCGTTGCAGGACAATGTCATCGGAATAAATCACCGGGACGTTAAAGCGGAAAAATTTGTTCATGGCGTCATGCGCGACGGCCGCCGACGACCCGAGCCCAAAGAAGGCAATTCGCTTGGCCTGGGTGAGTAAATCCACTGCGCGATTCACGGAACTCATGTCCAGAGACTGACGGACGTGGTCAAGCGAAGCCATGGCCGACTCAAAAATTTTCGCGGTATAGGCATCAACGCTGTCGTCTTCATCCACATTACGATTAACATAAGGGGTGCCGTTAGCCAGACTTTGTGCCAGATGCAGTTTAAAATCAGGAAAGCCGCGCGTTTCCAGGCTGCGGCAGAAGCGATTGACCGTGGGTTCGCTAACACCCGCTTCCTGTGCCAGAGCGGCGATGCTTGAATGAATCGCCTGAGCGGGAGAGGCGAGAATGACCTCGGCCACTTTTCGCTCGGATTTGCTAAGGTGTTCCAGTTGAAACTGGATTTTTTCCAGCATGTTCATGTTAACAGGACGCTCATGGGTGTAAACGATTTCATTAATTGATGAAATCGTGATTCGATTTAGCCGATATTACCCCTGTGGCTTCCATTAAGGGTAACAATCGACGAGATAATGTTGTTGTTTTTTTTCATTACTTGATCGATGTCGGGTTTTGCTATGACCCTGTTGCGCAAAGAAACGACGGTTGTTGCGTCATTAAGCCGTCGAAATCATCCGATGGGTGAAAAATCGCGGTATCGCACGCGACGATAAGCGCTAATGGTTTCGGGAATGACGTAAAAGCAGTACAGTGCATTGTAATAAAATTACAACGATACCTGGCAGAAGTACCAGGTGATCCAACTGAGGAGAATGACATGGCGGTAACGCAAACAGCCCAGGCATGTGACCTGGTCATTTTCGGCGCGAAAGGCGATCTTGCACGCCGAAAATTGCTGCCTTCCCTGTATCAACTGGAGAAAGCGGGCCAAATTCATCCGGATACGCGTATCCTGGGTGTTGGGCGCGCCGACTGGGACAAGGACGCTTATACCAAAGTCGTCCGCGAGGCGCTCGAAACTTTCATGAAGGAAAAAATTGATGAAAGTTTGTGGGATACCCTGAGCGGTCGTCTCGATTTCTGCAACCTTGACGTGAATGACGTCAGCGCATTCGCTCGCTTGGGCGCGATGCTGGATCAGAAAAACCGTGTCACCATTAACTATTTCGCCATGCCGCCAAGCACCTTCGGCGCCATCTGCAAAGGCCTGGGCGAAGCCAAACTGAACGCCAAACCGGCGCGCGTCGTGATGGAGAAGCCGTTGGGTACGTCCCTGGCAACCTCGCGTGAAATCAACGACCAGGTGGGCGAGTTCTTTGAAGAGTGCCAGGTCTACCGTATTGACCACTATCTCGGTAAAGAGACGGTGCTGAACCTGCTGGCGCTGCGTTTTGCTAACTCCCTGTTTGTGAACAACTGGGACAACCGCACCATCGACCACGTGGAAATCACCGTGGCGGAAGAGGTGGGGATTGAAGGCCGCTGGGGTTACTTTGACCAGGCCGGTCAGATGCGCGACATGATCCAGAACCACCTGCTGCAGATTTTGTGCATGATTGCCATGTCTCCTCCGTCTGATCTGACGGCGGACAGCATCCGTGACGCCAAAGTGAAAGTGCTGAAGTCGCTGCGCCGCATCGACCGCTCCAACGTGCGCGAGAAGACCGTTCGCGGCCAGTACACCGCCGGGTTTGCGCAAGGTAAAAAAGTGCCTGGCTACCTGGAAGAAGAGGGCGCGAACAAGTCCAGCAACACCGAGACGTTCGTGGCCATCCGCGTGGACATCGACGACTGGCGCTGGGCGGGGGTTCCGTTCTACCTGCGCACCGGTAAGCGTCTGCCTGCGAAATGTTCCGAAGTGGTTGTCTACTTTAAGAACCCGGAACTGAACCTGTTCAAAGAGTCCTGGCAGGAGCTGCCGCAGAACAAACTGACCATTCGTCTGCAGCCGGACGAGGGCGTGGACATCCAGATCCTCAACAAAGTGCCGGGCCTGGATCACAAACACAACCTGCAGACCACCAAGCTGGATCTGAGCTACTCCGAAACCTTCAACCAGACGCACCTGGCCGATGCTTACGAGCGTCTGCTGCTGGAAACCATGCGCGGTATCCAGGCGCTGTTCGTGCGTCGCGATGAGGTGGAAGAGGCGTGGAAATGGGTCGACTCCATCACCGAAGCCTGGGCTGCCGATCAGGATGCGCCAAAACCGTATCAGGCGGGCACATGGGGACCTGTCGCGTCGGTGGCAATGATCACCCGTGATGGCCGCTCCTGGAACGAGTTTGAGTAAGATAATCCGCTAGCCCGAAAGTGTTATTTTACCGGTAACATGATCTAACACAGCTCGTGGCACAATTTTCAACTTTTAAGCTCCGCGTGGATTCACCCGCGGAGCTTTTTTTATTACACTGCCGGAAGTGATTTTGCCCCTGAGCTCCGGACAGCAAGCGTTTCAGCGTTGTTAACAACTGCCAGCGACTTTGTAAACTCCCGAGCCCGGACAGATAAATGAGAGGAGCTTTTATGAATCCGACATTGTTACGCGTAACACAGCGCATTATTGAGCGCTCGAAAGAGACCCGTTCGGCCTACCTCGCCCGGATTGAACAGGCGAAGAGCCACACCGTTCACCGCTCCCAGCTGGCCTGCGGTAACCTGGCGCACGGCTTCGCCGCCTGCCAGCCTGACGATAAAGCGTCGCTGAAAAGCATGTTGCGTAACAATATCGCCATCATTACCGCCTATAACGATATGCTCTCCGCGCATCAGCCCTATGAGGTTTACCCGGACATCATCCGTAAAGCGCTGCACAGCGTGAATGCGGTCGGCCAGGTGGCGGGTGGGGTACCCGCCATGTGCGACGGCGTGACGCAGGGTCAGGACGGTATGGAGCTCTCCCTGCTGAGCCGTGAAGTCATTGCCATGTCCGCGGCGGTGGGCCTGTCACACAACATGTTTGATGGCGCGCTCTATCTCGGCGTATGCGACAAGATTGTTCCGGGCCTGGTGATGGCCGCGCTGTCGTTTGGTCATCTGCCTGCGATCTTCGTGCCGTCGGGCCCAATGGCAAGCGGCCTGCCGAACAAAGAAAAAGTGCGCATTCGCCAGCTGTACGCGGAAGGAAAAGCAGATCGTCAGGCGCTGCTGGAAGCGGAAGCTGCATCCTACCACGCGCCGGGCACCTGTACGTTCTACGGTACGGCCAACACCAATCAGATGGTGGTGGAGTTTATGGGGATGCAACTGCCGGGCTCGTCGTTTATCCAGCCGGACGCACCGCTGCGCAAGGCGCTGACCGAGGCCGCGGCCCGTCAGGTCACGCGTCTGACCGGAAACGGCAACGAATGGATGCCGATGGGCAAATTGGTCGACGAAAAAGTTATCGTCAACGGAATTGTCGCGCTGCTGGCCACCGGCGGTTCGACCAACCACACCATGCACCTGGTGGCCATGGCGCGTGCCGCGGGCATTCTGATTAACTGGGATGACTTCTCCGAGATCTCTTCCGTAGTGCCGTTGATGGCGCGCCTGTATCCAAACGGTCCGGCGGACATCAACCACTTCCAGGCCGCAGGCGGCGTACCGCTGCTCATGCGCGAGCTGCTGAAGGGCGGTCTGCTGCATGAAGATGTTAACACCGTAGCGGGCTTTGGCCTGCAGCGCTACACCCAGGAGCCATGGCTGAACAACGGCGAGCTGGACTGGCGCGAAGGGGCGACCGCATCTCTTGATGCGCAGGTTATCGCCACCATCGACAAACCGTTCTCTCCTCACGGTGGCACAAAGGTGCTGAGCGGTAACCTCGGTCGCGCGGTAATAAAGACCTCTGCCGTACCGGAAGAGAACCAGATTATCGAAGCGCCAGCGGTGGTATTTGAAAGCCAGCACGACGTATTACCTGCCTTTGACGCCGGTCTGCTCGACAAAGACTGCGTGGTAGTGGTGCGTCATCAGGGGCCTAAAGCCAACGGGATGCCAGAATTACATAAACTTATGCCACCACTTGGTGTATTATTGGACCGCCGTTTCAAAATTGCACTGGTGACCGATGGACGCCTCTCTGGCGCCTCAGGTAAAGTGCCATCAGCTATCCACGTGACGCCGGAAGCGTACGACGGCGGCCTGCTGGCAAAAGTGCGTGACGGTGACATGATCCGCGTTAACGGTCAGACAGGCGAGTTAACCCTGCTGGTGGATGACGCCGAGCTGGCGGCACGTCAGCCCCATATTCCTGACCTGAGCGCGTCGCGCGTGGGAACAGGACGCGAAATGTTTGGCGCACTGCGTGAGAACCTCTCCGGTGCTGAGCAGGGCGCAACCTGTATTACGTTTTAAGACGACTTGATTTTAACGATCTGGCGAGAGAAGACTCTGATGAAAAACTGGAAAACAAGTGCAGAAGCAATCCTGACCACTGGCCCTGTCGTGCCGGTTATCGTGGTAAACAAGCTGGAGCACGCTGTACCGATGGCGAAAGCGCTGGTTGCGGGCGGCGTTCGCGTTCTGGAAGTGACCCTGCGTACCGCCTGCGCGATGGACGCCATTCGCGCGATTGCCAAAGAAGTGCCGGACGCCATTATCGGTGCGGGTACCGTAACGAACGCAAAACAGCTGGCTGAAGTGACCGAAGCGGGCGCACAGTTTGCCATCAGCCCGGGCCTGACCGAGTCGCTGCTGAAAGCCGCGACCGAAGGCACTATTCCGCTGATCCCGGGCATCAGCACCGTCTCTGAACTGATGCTGGGCATGGACTACGGTCTGAAAGAGTTCAAATTCTTCCCGGCGGAAGCGAACGGCGGCACCAAAGCGCTGCAGGCGATTGCCGGTCCATTCTCTCAGGTACGCTTCTGCCCGACGGGCGGTATCTCTCCTGCCAACTACCGTGACTACCTGGCGCTGAAAAGCGTGCTGTGCATCGGTGGCTCATGGCTGGTTCCGGCGGATGCGCTGGAAGCGGGCGACTGGGATCGCATCACCAAACTGGCTCGCGAAGCGGTGGAAGGCGCGAAGCAGTAAGTCATTCGTCGCATGAAAACGGGCCTTCTGGCCCGTTTTTTTTATCCCTCTACCTTAACGTTTGCTGCGGCCGCTTTCGCTCTCGCCACGGCGTCGTCAACGTTATTCCCGGTGGCTAACGCCACGCCAAGACGACGGGTTCCGTCGATCCCCGGCTTGCCGAACAAACGGACCTGCAACCCGGCACCCACCGCCGCGTCAACGTTATCAAACGTAACGTTCTGGCTGGTTAGCTGCGGCAGGATCACCGCCGAGGCGGCCGGGCCGTACTGACGGATACCGCCGACGGGCAGGCCGAGGAAGGCGCGCACGTGCAGGGCGAACTCGGAGAGATCCTGCGAAATCAGCGTGACCATGCCGGTGTCATGCGGGCGAGGGGAGACTTCGCTGAAGGTCACCTCATCGCCGCACACAAACAGCTCCACGCCAAACAGGCCATAGCCGCCCAGCGCCAGGACGGTTTTACGGGCGATCGCCTGCGCACGCTCAAGCGCCAGGGGGCTCATCTGCTGCGGCTGCCAGGATTCGCGGTAATCGCCATCCTCCTGGCGGTGGCCAATCGGCATGCAGAAATGAACACCGTCAACGGCGCTGACGGTCAGCAGGGTGATCTCGAAATCAAACTTCACGACGCCTTCGACGATTACGCGACCGGCTCCGGCACGGCCACCCTGCTGGGCATAATCCCACGCGTTATCCAGGGTGCTGCTGTCGCGAATAAAGCTCTGTCCTTTTCCGGAGGAGCTCATCACCGGCTTAACGATGCACGGAAAGCCAATCTCCTCGACGGCCTGCAGGAATGCGGCCTTATCGCCAGCAAAACGGTAGCTCGAGGTGGGCAATCCCAGCTCTTCCGCCGCCAGGCGACGAATGCCTTCACGGTTCATGGTCAGCTTTGCGGCTTTCGCGCAGGGCACCACGCGCTGGCCTTCCTGCTCAAGCGCAATCAGCGTGTCGGTGGCGATGGCTTCAATTTCCGGCACGACAAAATCAGGCTTCTCGCGTGAAATCAGCTCACGAAGGGCATCGCCGTCCAGCATGTTAATCACATAAGAACGATGGGCGACGTGCATGGCGGGTGCATCGGCGTAGCGGTCTACGGCAATGACTTCCACGCCTAAACGCTGGCACTCAATGGCGACCTCTTTTCCCAGCTCGCCCGATCCCAACAGCATCACTCGCGTCGCCGCAGGTCGCAGCGCGGTTCCTAAACGAATCATAACAATCCCCCTGAAAAAGTTGCGGGCAGTATAAACGAAAACGTTTGCGTCTGTCTTGTGCACGGCCAGGTGAGGGGAGAAGAAATTTGCGCTTCTTTAGCCCGCCCAGACATTTCCTGACGCCTGCTCGCTTACGCTGTGGAACATGTTCACCGTTAAGTGAGGGAAACCATGTCTGGCTGGCTAAATCAATTGCAATCACTGTTAGGGCAGAAAACGTCGTCTTCCGGCGAGCGGGATCTCAGCAAACTGCTGGTGCCCGGGGCGCTCGGCGGGCTGGCAGGCCTGCTGGTCGCGAATAAATCCTCGCGCAAGCTGCTGGCAAAGTACGGGACAGGCGCGCTGCTCGCCGGTGGGGGCGCCATTGCGGGCACCGTCCTGTGGAATAAATACAAGGACAGGGTCCGGACCGCGCACAGCGATGAACCGCACTACGGCGAGCATACCTCGCCGCAGGATCTGCGCACCGAAAGGCTCATTCTTGCGCTGGTTTTTGCCGCGAAAAGTGACGGACATATCGACGATAAGGAACGGCTGGCGATCGAACAGCAGCTGCGCGAAGCCGGCGTCGAAGAGAAGGGCAGAGCGCTGGTGGCGCAGGCCATCGAACAGCCCCTGGATCCGCAGCGTCTGGCGCAGAGCGTGAAAAATGAGGAAGAGGCGCTTGAACTCTATTTCCTCAGCTGTGCCGCCATCGATATCGATCACTTTATGGAGCGCAGCTACCTGAATGCGCTTGGCGACGCGCTGAAGATCCCGCAGGACGTGCGTGAGGGCATTGAGCGGGATATCCGGGAACAAAAACAGGCGTTACAGGGATAGTTCTCGCCGTTGCGACCCTGTTTCGCTTGCATCATGCGTGGGTTTTGCCAACCTTATAGGGTGTAAAACGAAAAAGAATGACGACATGCCACCGAAAGCCCGACGTATACCTTATGCGATCACCACGCATGGCGATACGCGTATAGACAATTATTACTGGCTACGGGACGACTCGCGCTCCCGGCTAGAGGTGCTCGACTACCTGCACGAGGAAAACGACTATGGCCGCAAGGTCATGTCCAGCCAGCAGACGCTTCAGGACCAGCTGCTGAATGAAATGGTGCAGCGTATTCCTCAGCGCGATATCTCCGCGCCCTGGACCAAAAATGGCTATCGCTATCGCCATATTTATGAGCCCGGCAACGAGTATCCCATCTACCAGCGTCAGTCGGTCCTGAGCGCCGAATGGGGTGCGTGGGATATTCTGCTGGATGCCAATCAGCGCGCGGCCCACAGCGAGTTTTATACTCTGGGCGGCATGTCCATTTCGCCGGATAATGCGGTGATGGCGCTGGCGGAGGATTATCTCTCCCGTCGCCAGTACGGCCTGCGTTTTCGCAATCTGGACACCGGCAACTGGTATCCGGAAATGCTGGAAAACGTCTCCCCGGATTTTGTCTGGGCGAATGATTCCGAGACGGTGTACTACGTCAAAAAGCACGCCTCTACGCTGCTGCCCTATCAGGTATGGCGGCATACCATCGGAACGGACTCCGCAGACGACGAGCTGGTCTATGAAGAGAAAGACGAAACGTTTTATGTCAGCCTGCATAAAACCTCTTCGCGCCACTATGTCATTATCTTCCTGGCCAGCGCCACGACGTCGGAAGTCCTGCTGCTGGATGCCGAACTGCCCGACGCCCAGCCGCTCTGTTTCCTGCCGCGCCGAAAGGATCATGAATACAGCCTGGATCACTTCCAGCACAGCTTTTATCTGCGCTCGAATCGCGAGGGTAAAAACTTTGGCCTCTATAAAACCAAAGTGCGCGATGAGCGCAAGTGGGAGGTGCTTATCCCCGCGCGGGATCAGGTGATGCTGGAAGGGTTTACCCTGTTCACCGACTGGCTGGTAGTGGAGGAGCGCCAGCGCGGGCTGACCAGCATCCGGCAAATCAACCGCAAAACGCGGGAAGTGGTGGGGATCGCGTTCGACGACCCGGCCTATGTGACGTGGATTGGGTTCAATCCCGAACCCGAATCATCGCGGCTGCGCTACGGCTATTCATCCATGACCACACCGGACACCCTGTTTGAGCTGGACATGGATACCGGGCAGCGTCAGGTAATAAAGCAGACCGAGGTTAAAGGGTTTGAGTCCGAAAACTACCGCAGCGAGCACCTGTGGGTCACCGCCCGGGATGGTGTCGAGGTCCCCGTCTCGCTCGTCTATCACAAAGCCCATTTCCAGAAAGGCAAAAACCCGATCCTTGTGTACGGCTACGGCTCCTACGGCTCCAGCATGGATGCTGATTTCAGCAGCAGCCGTTTAAGCCTGCTCGACCGCGGCTTTGTTTTCGCCATCGCCCATATTCGCGGCGGCGGTGAGCTGGGGCAGCACTGGTATGAGGACGGGAAATTCCTGAAAAAGAAAAACACCTTCAATGACTACCTCGACGTCTGCGATGCGCTGATTGATCAGGGCTATGGCGATCCGAAACTCTGCTTTGGCATGGGCGGCAGCGCGGGCGGTATGCTGATGGGAGCGGTTATCAACCAGCGTCCTGAACGCTTTAAGGGGATTGTCGCGCAGGTGCCGTTTGTCGATGTGGTGACGACCATGCTCGATGAATCCATTCCGCTGACGACCGGGGAGTTTGAAGAGTGGGGGAATCCGCAGGATGAGATTTACTACCGCTATATGAAAACGTACAGCCCTTACGATAACGTCGAGGCGAAAGCCTATCCGCACATGCTGGTCACCACCGGCCTGCATGACTCTCAGGTGCAGTACTGGGAGCCGGCAAAATGGGTGGCGAAACTGCGGGAGCTGAAAACCGACGACAACCTGCTGCTGCTGTGTACCGACATGGATTCCGGACACGGCGGGAAATCGGGACGATTTAAATCGTATGAAGGGGTGGCGCTGGAGTATGCCTTCCTGATTGGCCTGGCGCAGGAGACGCTGCCAGGCCGTGCAGAGCGTTAAGCTTCGCCCAGATAGTGCTTTAGCGTCAGGCGCAGTTCCGGGCTCATTTTGTCAAGGTTGTTATACAGCCAGCGCAAATAGCCCGGGTCTTTATCCGCAATATCCGACACCGCTCTGCCCCGGTATTTACCAAAGGTAAACGTGGTCAGCAGTGCGGGACGGCCGGTAATCGTTGCCATATCGTCCGGCGTCCAGCCTGAGGTGTTCATAATATCGATGAGTAGCGCGGCGGTGATATAGCAGTCGTACAGGGCGCGGTGATGATGAAGCCCCTCAGGCGTGCGGACGCTGAGCTTGCGGGACTTGTACAGCGCCATGTTGCTGTATTTAATGCCCGGCCAGAGGCGACGCGCCAGCTTCATGGTACAAATCCATTCCCCCGGCATCTCAGGGAGCACCCGGCGGTCAAAACTGGCGTTATGCGCGACGTACCAGGAGCTACCGTAATAGTGGGGAATGATCTCTTCGATCCACGGCTTGTCCGCCACCATCGATTCGGTAATGCGATGGATAGCCATCGCCTGAGGGCTGATGGGGCGGTCAGGACGCACCAGATGGCTCATTGGGTTGACGATTTTACCATCAACCACGTCGACAGAGGCCACTTCCACAATTCCGCCCTGAAGATCGCAAGTTTCGGTATCGATGACGCGCAGCATTGAACACTCCTGAGCTTAAAACGCCTAGCCTAAAGGAATGATATCGCCTTGCCAACCCTCTCCGCCGAGCGTGCCGGTCAACAGCAGCTCGCCCTTATCCGCGCGAACGATCAGCTGGCCTTTCTCATCCCACAGCGCGCTACCGCCGCAGGCGTTCGCCATCAGCACCGCTATGGCATATTTATGCGCGAAGCGCTGCAGGGTACTGATGGACTGCCGCCAGCGGTTATCCTCCACTGACTGACAGCTGGTAAACAGCGACGCTCTGGGATCGAGATTGGGGGAATCGGCATGCGCATCAATAATGCTGAGCTGTTTCTCTCCCGGCACCAGGCTGGCTCCGCCACCTTGCGGGTAGCGAAGGATGCGTTGACGAGCGGGGGTGAAGAGCGCGAGACCTTTCTGGCGCTGACCATCCCGCTCCACGGGGAGCCCGGCAATCACGGTTATTCGGTAACGATGCGCCGCGTCGAGCAGCGGTTCCAGCTGGGCGTCGCCGGGTGGGAGAGGTAACGTCGTCGTTCCCGAGCCTGTTAATGACAGTTCAGGAAACACCAGCAGATCGCACCCCTGCCGTGCTGCTTCGGCGATGAAGCGCAGGTGGTGCGTGATATGGTCATCGACACTCTGATGCTGCCCGCTATACTGGGCCGCCGCTATATTCCAATGTGACATCGTGACTTCCTTATACACTGAGTCGCAGGGATTTAAGAATACACCTAAATTTATCAGGGTTTTCTTATCCTGCCAGATTCAGCGTAAGGAAGTGTAACGGCTCGTTAAGCTTATTTAACTTTAGGTTCGTACGGTAAACGGGAGAGGTTGACCGAGGCGAGACGGTGGGCGATGAGTCTTTCGCGAAACCAGTCGCGCAGATGGGCGGGCTGTTCCCGTTCAACGACTTCAGCCACGACAGGCATGTTGTAACGCTCTTTAAACGCGACGCCAGCGGCAGCGAGATCGACATTCACTTTATCCATCTCGTCCTGTGGAAGGGCGGCCAGATTGATCTTCATTACCTTCTCCTTTTTATGCGGCGGCAACGTTACCGCGATTGCACGACGATGACAAGCGGAGGCAGGATGATCCTCGACTCGTTTATTATACAGCGTTATTCTTTAGCATACAGACATAACAAAAAGGAATGATTGCGATGGGTTTCTCCGCTTCCCGCGCGGTATGCGCACTGGTTTTTCTGGCCTCTACAATGATGACCCCCTCCGTGCTGGCGCATGCGCACCTTAAGCAGCCGATCCCGGCAGCGGACAGCGTGGTGAGCGCTCCGCAGGCACTGACGCTGAATTTTTCAGAAGGCATCGAACCGGAATTTAGCGGTGTGGTGGTGACGGATGCGCAAAAGCAGGTCATCAAAACGGGAACCGCCACGCGCGACGAAAAGAACAAGGCGCAGCTCACCGTTCCGCTGGACCAGACGCTGACGCCAGGGACGTACCAGGTAGACTGGCATGTCGTCTCGGTAGACGGTCATAAAACCAAAGGTAGCTATCAATTTAGCGTGAAATAGCATGCTGGCGCTGTGTTATATCGGGTTGCGCTTTATCCATTTCGGGGCGCTGATGCTGATTTTTGGCAACGCGCTTTACAGCGTCTGGTTTGCGCCTTCCTCTCTCCAGCGGCTGATGTCCCGACGTTTCCAGCTGCAGCAGAAAGTGGCGGCTTTTGTGAGCCTGGCGGCTGCACTCCTGATGTTTATGCTTCAGGGCGGACAGATGGGTAACGGCTGGGGCGATGTGTTTGCCCCACAGGTCTGGTCCGGCGTAATGAGGACACAGTTTGGCGGCGTCTTGCTGTGGCAAATGATTCTCGCTGCGATGACGGTCGCTGCAGCATGGCTCGCGCCGCTGAAGGGTTCGCGGCTGCTGCTGCTCGCCATGGGGCAGCTTATCCTGCTGGCGGGGGTAGGGCACGCGGCGATGAACGACGGTTCGATGGGGGCGCTGCAGCGCCTTAATCACGCTTTTCACCTGATCTGTGCTGCTACCTGGCTTGGCGGATTACTGCCCCTGCTGTTCTGCATGCGTCTGGCGAAAGGGCGCTGGCAGAATGCCGCCATCTATACCATGATGCGCTTCTCGCGCGTGGGCCATTATGCGGTCGCGGGCGTGCTGCTCAGCGGAGCAATCAATGCGCTCATGATACTGGGTGTCCATATTCCCTGGCAGGCTGACTACGTGCAGTTTTTGTTGTTCAAATGTGCGCTGGTGGCTTTGATGGTGGTAATTGCGCTGGCAAATCGGTATTTTCTGGTGCCACGGTTTCGTCCGGAGACCGGGCGAGCACAACAGATTTTTATCAGGATGACACAGGCAGAAGTGGTGCTGGGGGCGCTGGTACTGGCAACGGTCAGTCTGTTCGCCACCTGGGAACCCTTCTGACAAGGTTAAATATCATATGAAAAAGACAGTACTTTCTCTCATATTGCTGGCCTGCACGGGGAGCGCGTTTGCCGCACCGCAGGTTATCACCGTCAGCCGTTTTGAAGTGGGTAAGGATAAATGGGCGTTCAACCGCGAAGAGGTGATGCTGACCTGCCGTCCGGGCCATGCGCTGTATGCCATCAACCCGAGCACGCTGGTGCAATACCCGTTAAATGAAACCGCCGAGCAGCAGGTGGCCAGCGGCAAGAGCAGCGGCCAGCCGATTAGCATCATTCAGATCGATGACCCGGCGAATCCGGGACAGAAAATGAGCCTGGCCCCGTTTATCGAGCGCGCCGACAAGCTCTGCTAACGCTCAGGTTTCCAATAAAAAACCGCAGATGCTTGCGAAAGCACTGCGGTTTTTCACATTTTATGATGCTCTGGCGCTTTTTTTCCGACCGCTTTAGCTGTGGACTGGAAAACCTGGCGTCGTCATCTATTCTTAAAAGGCAAGGCGACTTAGCCTGCATTAATGCCAACTTTTAGCGCACGGCTCTCTCCCAAGAGCCATTTCCCTGGACCGAATACAGGAATCGTATTCGGTCTCTTTTTATCTGCATGAAAGTAAAAGACTAATCCTTTCGTTGTCTCACTTCTGCAGCGCACGTCCTGTACGTCTGGTTAAAACATAACACACTACGGCATGCTGTAGTCCAGCCCTTTTTGCCTGTTTTGTTAAATTTTCGTGTGCAATTCAGTAAAGCGCGTGCGGGGTCTAAAAGTACGACCTAACCGACGCCTCGATTTCATCAAGCAGCTCAAAGCGACGGCGGTATTCAGCGCGTTTTTTACTGGCAATTTCTTCAAGGGATTTGCGCTCCATATGCAGCGGGAGCTGCCAACTGAAGGTCGAGCGTTTTTGACCGTCAATAGAAGCCCAAAACTCGTCGTAGCTGGCATGGAAATGACGACCTTTACTCAGACGATAGCGCAGCGCGCGGAAGATATGCCCTTCATCGCTGACTGCGTAAATGGCTTTCATGCCGGAGAGGGTTGCAAGCTGGAAAAGCACTTCCATCAACACGCGTTTCGGGAAAAGACCATGGCAGGCACGGGTCGCCTGTTTGATCACATCGCGGGATACGCTGCGGCGCGGGCCCTGAAGACCCCCAATCACCAGCGCATATTCTCCGTTTTCACGCGTAACGCAAAACGTCACGCTCGCAAGCAGGGTATTTTCGTTATCACGCAGCCACAGCGTACACTCGCCCTCACGCTCTGCTTTACTGGCGTTCATGGCATTAACGTTATAGCTCACGCCATCTTTAGCATGAAACTCAACAATGGATTGTTCTTGCGGCCCGGTTAAGGCGGCGATTAGCCCGGCATCTCTCAGGGAGTCAATCCACTGATAATGGGTGATGATGGCATTGGCCCGTGCGTTGGCATTCATCCCCCGCATGAGATACTGGCGATGCGTTTTGCTCGGCAGGGTGATTTGCGAAGCCAGCAGCTGGTCGAAATCGTTGCGGCGAGCCAGTGCATCGAGCATGCGATGCGTGGAAGACCAGAACAGCAGTGAACGTAACAGAAATTTGAGACGGTACTCGCGTTTTTGCCAGATAGGACCTGGAACGAGTTTACCTTTCACCAGTTCGGAAATGATATGGGTACGATGCGAATGTGGCGCATCTTCTTGCAGGCGCTTATTTGACACGGAAAGACCTCAAAGTTTATGCAATGCATATTTTAGGGGCATGCAAAAGTGTATTAATACTGGTGAAATATTTATTTATCCTTAGTTTACTGTTTGTTTAACTTTATGAAAAGCGCTCCAGCGGAGCTTCCCTGCGCATATGCTAGCTGCAGCTACACTCTCTTGTGGGAGGTTCTATGTATGAGCGAATAGATGGTCGAAAGTGGCGTCACGTCTGGGTTGTCAGCGATATACATGGCTGTTATCAGCGGCTTATGGATGAGCTTAAACGCCGTCATTTTAATCCGTATGAGGATTTGCTTATTTCCGTTGGGGATATGATCGATCGCGGTCCGGACAGCGTTAAATCATTACAACTTATCAATGAAAAATGGTTTCGTGCCGTCCGGGGCAACCATGAGCAAATGGCGCTCGACAGTCTGGATAATAACGATTTTTCACTCTGGACAATGAATGGCGGAATATGGTTCAGGCAACTTGAACGGGACCAGCAACAGCTTGCGCTATCGTTGCTCGAGGCCTGTCACGATTTACCGCATATCATCGAGATAACCTGTGCGAACGGTCTGAACGTGATTGCCCATGCGGATTATCCGGCAGCGGAATACCGCTGGCAAAAACCGGTGAGCGCCCAGCGCGTTTTATGGGATCGCGATCGGTTGACGGGGTTTATGGTGGGTAAAGGGCAGGGCATCAGCGGTGCGGATCATTTCTGGTTCGGACATACGCCCGTCGACAGAAGGTATGATTTTGACAATCTCCACTACATTGATACGGGCGCCGTATTTGACGGTTACTTTACGCTGGCGCAGCTGCAGTAATAAATAACCCGCCTTCGGGCGGGTTCTCTTTAGGTCAGGCAAGACGCATGACCCAGGCATCGGTTTTACTATCGTAATGCTCACGGTAAAGGACAGAATGTTCGCCATCAAGTATTGCCGGGACGCTGGTGTCTGCATCCCATGCATCGAGCTGCATGCACAAATCCGGGTCGGATTTGCAGGGAATACTTAACGTTCGATCGCCTTGCGCTTCGCCGCGCAGTTCTGCGTCGTCGATCTCAAAAGCGCCAATACGCACGCTGGTTTTCGTCATAGTGCTCTCCGGGTCGGTTGTCAAAATCTGGTATGACCAGTACGGCCACCCATTTTTGATCGTAGACAAGGAGAGCAAAATCGCCAGTAAAAAAATGCGCTTTTTTTCAGGCCGTGCGATCGTTACCGGTAAACAGTCGTCCATCCCGGACCAGCTCGCGCGGATAGCTGTTTTTCAGTCGTGAACCGACTTTTTTTGCCAGCCCGAGCGGGTATCCCTGATACGTCACGATCACTTCATCGCCTGATGGCGTGCTGTCAGGATAGACATCGCGACCACGGTACCACTCTTCGGCTTCCTGATGCGTCAGGGCAAAGGCAATCTCGTGCCCGGCAAGGGCGATGACGGCCTCATGCTGCCAGCGATAGCCTTTATTATGCACTTCCGCCAGGCGGATCCCGATTCGGGAAAAACGGACCTTTCCGATGAGCGGTTCGATCTCAGCCGGGAACAGCCATACCTCTTTATCACGGATCCAGAGGTGCAGGCTCTCATCCCAGACCAGGCCAACCTTTTCGGCGGCGGCGACAAGCTGTGCTGCATCGCGACCTTTGAGGGGGGCAAACGGGAAGTTGCCGACCTTGAATTTGGGGGCGGGCAGGGGAGCAACCGCCTGCGTTTTACGCAGACGTGCCACAAAGAAGCCTTCGCAGTCGTAAATCTGCGGGAATACGTGGAGGAAACCCTCCGGCGTAATCGCCTCCTGTGCCGAGGCGAACAGATCGTTAAGCGGCAGGAATTCGACCGCATCCGGGTATTGCGCTTTCAGCCACAGGCAGACGTCTTCGTTTTCATCGCGGTTTAAGGTGCACGTTGAATAGACCAGCGTGCCGCCTGGGCGAAGGGCATGGAATGCGCTCTCGATCAGCTCCCGCTGCGTGGCGGCGATCTCAAGGTTGCTTTCCACGTACCAGTTCTTTAACGCATCGGGATCTTTACGCACCACCCCTTCGCCGGAGCAGGGAGCGTCCAGCAGAATGGCGTCGAAGGCTTCCGGCAGGGCAGCGCCAAACACGCGGCCGTCGAAGTGCGTCAGGGCAACGTTATGAATACCGCAGCGGCTGATGTTGGCATGCAATACCTTCACGCGGCTGGCGGAAAACTCGTTGGCGAGGATCGCGCCGCGGTTACCCATACGGGCGGCAATCTGCGTGGTTTTTGAGCCGGGCGCCGCGGCCACATCCATCACGCGCTCGGGCGCATTGCCATCGGCGAACAGGGCTGCCACCGGCAGCATCGAGCTGGCTTCCTGGATATAGAACAGGCCGCTCAGATGTTCAGCGGTGCTTCCCAGCGGCACGGCGTCTTCGTCATCGCGCTCGATCCAGAACCCCTCAGCGCACCACGGTACCGGCGTAAGCTGCCAGCTGTAGGGCGCGACCAGCGCCAGAAAATCCTCGACGCTGATTTTCAGCGTGTTGACGCGAATACTGCGGCGTAACGGACGCTGGCAGGCGGCGATAAAATCGTCTAACGACAGGTGAGAAGGAAGCGCCTCGCGCATCTGCGCCAGGAATTGTTCAGGAAGAAATACGGAGTTTTGAGCCACGGGCACACCACAGGGAAAAGTTCAGGTGCGCAGTGTAACATAAAGGCTCCGGTGCGTTGACACCGGAGCCTTGCAGATTAACGCGGCAGGGCGGTTCCCCATTCGCGCCACTCTTTCGGTTCGCTTTCGAGCAGCAGGAAATGTTTACCCGGCTGCGCTTTCGGCGCCAGCGGCGTACCCGGCGGTGTGGCAAACGCAATACCGCCGCGAATGAACTGGTTGAAGGTCCCGGTTTTCACCACGCCTCCCGTCAGGCCGAAGTCCAGCGAGTAGCCGGATGCCAGCCAGAACACCGAGTTATTACGCACCAGGTGCTGATAGCGTTCGCTGATGCGTAGCGCCACCATCACGCGGTCGGAGAGCGTCCCGAGCGTCAGGCCCGTGACCGTACCGACCTCTATGCCGCGGAACAGGACCGGCGTGCCGATGCTCAGCGAGCCGGCTTCCGGCACTTCCACCACGATGCTCAGGCCACCAAGGTAGCGCGAGTCGGTGATCGTGGCTTCCTGCAGTTCGAAATCACGACGGGCATTGCCCTGGCCTGGCTCCACGTTGATGTACGGCTGCAAAATGGTGTCGAGATGCTCAACGCCCGCGGCCGAGATCTGCGGCGTGACCACCGAGAAGCGTGAACCCGCGCGTGCAAAGGTCTGCACATATTCCGGGTAGAGCACGGCGGTAGCCTGCACCTCGTTACGCGAGGTGATCAGCGTCAGCTTCTGGATCTGCCCGATATCAATGCCCAGGTAGCGGATGGGCATGCCTTCCGCCAGCTTACCGGCATCAAACGCGTGCAGGGTAATCTGCCCGCCCACTGCGCGGGCGGCGGTCTCGGACGGGAAGAGAATTCGCTTATCGCCTTTACGCAGGTTCGCGCCCGCACCGCTGAGGTTATCGAAGCTAATCGCCCCGCGCAGCGCGCGTGACAGCGGAGAGGCCTGTACGGTCAGTCCGTTACCGTTCAGCTGCACTTTCGCGCCACCTTCGGCCCAGAAGACGCTGTTCGGCGTCAGCAGCTTACGGTACTCCGGCTTGATGTGCAGTTCGATATCAAAGGCGTCGGCACGCGGGCGAACGGTGATCACTTCCCCGACTTCAAACTTGCGATACAGCACCACGGAGCCCGCCTGAACGTCCGGCAGGGTCTCGGCGCTTAACGTCAGCGTGGTGGTAGGAAGATCGCTCAGGCTGTTTTCAATCGCTTTCTCAAGGTTGGCATACAGCGGGTAGCTGTCGCGCACGGGACCTTTATCCCCCGGCAAAATACGGATGCCGCCGTTCACCCATTCGCTGGCGCTGGCGCCGAGAAACTCCACGCCGTCCAGTCCTACCTTCACGTCGACGCGACTGTTCACCACGAATTTACTGTCGCCATGTACCAGGTCTCTGTATTGCGGATCGATGGCGACGGAGAATTGCACCCCATCCGCGGAGAGCTTCCGCTCCAGCACCTGTCCCACCTGCACGCCGTGTAAAATCAACGGCTGACCGGCTTCAATCCCATAGCTTTCTGGCGCATTGAGCGTAACCGTCACGACGCCCGGCTTTTGCAGCAGGGCTTTATCCGCCGGGGCAATCACGAAGCTATTGCTGGGCTGACCTTCCCCGGGGATCAGCTCAAAGGTATTGCCGGTCAGCAGTGTGCTGAGGCTGGCATCGTTAAGAGAGAGCTTTGGACTGCGCATTTCGATGCGCGTTTTCTCGCGCAGGAGATCGACCACGCTCGGATCGACCGTCATTTCGCCGGTGACCGATCCGCCCGGGTTGAGCGTCATTTTGGTGAGCTGGCCGACCTGCAGACCCTGATACATCAGCGGCGTTGAACCCGCTTTTAGTCCTTTAGCATCGGGAAGGGCGAGTTTGACGATCACGCCGCGCTGGCTGTGCGCCAGATCGGCGTACAATCCGAACGTGTCATCAGCGGTGGCAGGGCTTGAGTTTTCCGGGGAGTCAAAGGCGATGGCGCCGTTCACCAGTGCGGCCAGACTCTCCAGCTTCACTTTTGCACCGCTCAGGCTGAGGTCGGCATCCACGCCGGACACGTTCCAGAAGCGGCTGCCTTTTTTCACCAGATTGGTGAAGCGACGTTCGATCAGCACATCAATCGTGACGCCCTGTTTATTCGGGTTAATCGCGTAGTCATACACGCGGCCAACCGGGATCTTACGGAAATAGACCAGGGAGCCGCTGTTCAGGGAACCGAGGTCCGGCGCCTGGAGATGAATCATCAAATCGCCGTTATTGAGGCGGTATTTGGGCTGCGTATCCAGAGCAACAAAGTGATCCTGCGGTTCGCCTTTACCGGGCATCATGCCGATATAGTTACCGCCGACGAGCGCATCCAGACCGGAAACACCGGCCAGCGAGGCTTTTGGCGTCACCAGCCAGAACTGCGTTTCGCTGCGCAGGGCATCCTGCATGTCAGATTTAATGCTGACCCGCACCTGAATCTTGTTCAGCCCTTTTCCAAGGGAGATATCCTGAACCGTACCCACTTCAACCCCCTGGAAGCGAACGGGGGTTCGCCCGGCGACGATGCCGTCGGCGGTCTGGAAATCAATGGTGACGGTACTGCCGCGATCCTCATAGCTTGTCCAGATAAGCCAGCCTGCAATCATCAGGGCGATGACGGGCAGCAACCAGAATGGCGAAATGCGGCGTTTTGTTTTAATTCTCGCTTCAGTCGGCGAAGCGGGGGTTTCCTGACTCATGTGCATCCCAAAGTAAGCGGCTATCCAGCCATTCCACAGCAAGAATAGTCAATATCACCGCAGAGCCGAAATAAAAAGCCGCGGGTCCCATTGTAAAAGCAAGTAACTGATCGCGATTGATGAGCGACATCATCAGCGAAATCACGAACAGATCTAACATTGACCAGCGGCCAATCCAGGTGACGAATCGCAGAAGCAAAATGCGGGTCCGTAAACCTTGTTCACACTTTAAGTGAATGCTGATGAGCAGGGTAATCATCACCACCACTTTGGTAAAGGGAACCAGGATACCGGCAATAAAGACGATTGCCGCCACCCCGACATTGCTGTGCGCAAGGGAGATAATCCCGGAAAGGATAGTATCCTCCTGACGTCCACCATTCACGTAAATGATGGAAATCGGCAGCATATTGGCGGGGATCAGAAACACCAGGGAGGCGATCAGCGCCGCCCAGCATTTTTGCAGGCTGTTATTGCGCCGCAGTCTCAACGGAATGTGGCATCGCGGGCAGCGTCCGCGCGTGTCGGGTAACCCGGTATAGTGGCAACCCAGACAGACGCGCAGATTTTCATCGGGACGCGTGGCGGGGCGCTGAGGGTAGAATCGCTCCCAGAGCTGCTCAACGTTCAGGTGGATCAGCGTCAGGATGCTCAGCAATACCAGACAGATGAAGGCAAAGAGTCCGACGCCGGGCTGCAAAAAGGCGTAGTCCTGCACCTTTATTGACGCAACCCCCACGCCGACCAGATAAATATCCAGCATCACCCACTCTTTGAGCTTGTCCAGCATCAGCAGCACCGGGCGAAGGTTCATGCCAAGAATGTTGCCAAACCAGAGATAGGCAATGGCGGCAACCAGCACCAGGGGGGCGCCGACGGTGCAGAACAGCACCATCGCGGCGGTGATGGGATCGCCCTGACGGGTCATCTGCCAGATACCCTGCAGCACGTTAGCATCAATGCGCACGCCAAGCAGATAGAGCTTCAACAGCGGTTCGCTCCAGGCGAAGGGCATCAGCAGCAGCATGGTGACGGCCATGGCGGCGAGGCGGGTCAACGACCAGTCGCGGCCATCGCGAATTTTGGCGTCGCAGCGGGGACAGAAGGCGCTTTGGTGCGATTTCATCTTCGGCAACATAAAAAGCGTATCGCACTGGGGGCAACGCTGATAATGTGCACGAGGCAAAGCTTCGCTTACCGTATGGACAGTTATCTTTCTCGTCGGCGTAATTTTGGTTGTTTTTAAGGCCATCAGCTGCGCACAAATAAGTATTGTTGAAAGTTATAATAACTCATGAACGGATTCATCTTGAGCATGAGCGCATTTAATGCTTATTTTAATAGGCTATGCGGTAATTTTGTAAGACAACTAAGTGATTGAATAATGAACAAAACAGAATTCTACGCGGATCTGAACCGCGATTTTAAGGCATTGATGGCGGGTGAGACCAGCTTCTTAGCCACTCTGGCAAATACTAGCGCATTGCTGTTTGAACGTCTCTCTGACGTGAACTGGGCGGGCTTTTACCTTCTGGAAGGTGAAACGCTGGTGCTCGGTCCGTTCCAGGGCAAACTGGCCTGCGTGCGTATTCCGGTAGGGCGTGGCGTATGCGGCACGGCGGTGGCCGAGAATCAGGTCCAGCGTGTGGAAGACGTTCATGCGTTTGACGGACACATCGCTTGTGATGCCGCCAGTAATTCTGAAATCGTTCTGCCGCTGGTGGTCAAAAATCAGATTATTGGCGTTCTGGACATCGACAGTACGGTCTTCAGTCGCTTTACAAGCGAGGACGAACAGGGGCTGCGCGAGCTGGTGGCGAATCTGGAAAACGTACTCGCAGCAACCGATTATCAAAAATTCTTTGCGAGCGTCGCAGGATAATCAACGGATAACGTAGCATTTACTGATAGCGTCATTATAATGACGCCTGTTCATGCCTGCGCTTGTTGGCAACGTCCGTTGTAATCAGGAAATTTCATGGAAAATCAACCTAAGTTGAATAGCAGTAAAGAAGTTATCGCATTTCTGGCCGAGCGTTTCCCGCAGTGCTTCAGCGCGGAAGGCGAAGCTCGTCCCCTGAAAGTCGGTATTTTTCAGGATCTGGTGGCGCGTGTTGAAGGGGAAATGAACCTCAGCAAAACTCAGCTGCGTTCCGCCTTACGTCTTTATACTTCGAGCTGGCGTTACCTGTACGGTATCAAACCTGGCGCGACCCGCGTGGATCTCGACGGCAACCCTTGCGGTGAGCTGGACGAGCAGCACGTTGAGCACGCGCGCAAGCAGCTGGAAGAAGCCAAAGCACGCGTTCAGGCACAACGTGCAGAACAGCAAGCGAAAAAACGCGAAGCCGCCGCGGCAAACGGCCAGGAAGAAGCGCCTCGTCGTGAGCGTAAACCACGCCCTGCGCCGCGTCGTCACGATAATAACGATCGCAAACCGCGTGCAGACAAACCAGCAGCAAAAGCCCCGCGTGCCCCTCGTGAAGAGCCGCGCCATACGCCGGTTTCTGACATCAACGCCCTGAGCGTAGGTCAGGCACTGAAGGTAAAAGCGGGTAACAATGCTATGGACGCCACCGTACTGGAAATCACCAAAGATGGCGTTCGTGTACAGCTGACTTCTGGTATGTCAATGATTGTACGCGCAGAACACTTGTTGTTCTGAAACGGAGGCCAAGCCTGGCATGAACACTTTTTTTAAGCTCACCGCGCTGGCGGGCCTGTTTGCTATAACAGGTCACGCCTTTGCAGTGGACGATATCACGCGTGTTGATCAAATTCCGGTACTCAAGGAAGAGACGCAGCACGCGACGGTGAGCGAGCGCGTGACCTCACGTTTCACCCGTTCGCACTATCGTCAGTTCGATCTCGATCAGGCCTTTTCGGCCAAAATCTTTGACCGCTATCTGAACTTGCTGGATTACAGCCATAACGTTTTGCTCGCCAGCGATGTCGAGCAGTTCGCTAAGCGGAAATCCGAGGTGGGTGACGAGTTGCGTTCAGGCAAGCTGGATCTCTTCTACGATCTCTACAACCTGTCGCAAAAGCGCCGCTTCGAACGCTATCAGTACGCGCTGAAAGTGCTGGAACGTCCGATGGACTTCACCGGCAACGACACCTTCAATCTGGACCGCAGCAAAGCGCCCTGGCCAAAAGATGAAGCCGAGCTGAATGCGCTGTGGGACGGCAAAGTGAAATACGACGAGCTGAGTCTTAAGCTCACCGGCAAAGACGAAAAAGAGATCCGTGACACGCTGACGCGTCGTTACAAATTTGCCATTCGTCGCCTGGCACAGACCAACAGTGAGGATGTTTTCTCACTGGCCATGACGGCCTTTGCGCACGAAATCGATCCGCACACAAACTATCTCTCACCTCGCAACACCGAGCAGTTTAATACCGAAATGAGCCTGTCTCTGGAAGGTATCGGCGCGGTGCTGCAGATGGACGATGATTATACGGTGATCAATTCGATGGTCGCGGGTGGTCCGGCATCCAAAAGCAAAGCCATTAGCGTAGGCGATCGCATTGTGGGTGTGGGACAAACCGGCCAGAACATGGTCGATGTGATCGGCTGGCGTCTTGATGACGTGGTTGCGCTGATCAAAGGTCCGAAGGGCAGCAAGGTTCGTCTGGAAATTCTGCCTGCCGGAAAAGGTACCAAAACCCGTATCGTTACCCTGACCCGTGAGCGTATCCGTCTGGAAGATCGCGCGGTGAAAATGTCGGTGAAAACCGTGGGTAAAGAGAAGGTGGGTGTCCTGGATATTCCTGGCTTCTACGTCGGGTTGACTGACGATGTGAAAGTTCAACTGCAGAAACTTGAAAAGCAGAACGTCAGCAGCATCATCATCGACCTGCGCAGTAACGGCGGCGGGGCGCTGACGGAAGCGGTTTCACTCTCTGGCCTGTTCATCCCATCTGGCCCGGTGGTTCAGGTGCGCGATAACAACGGTAAAGTGCGAGAAGATGCGGACAATGACGGTGTGGTCTACTACAAAGGCCCGCTGGTGGTTCTGGTTGACCGCTTCAGTGCATCTGCATCTGAGATCTTCGCCGCTGCCATGCAGGACTACGGCCGCGCGCTGATCGTCGGTGAGCCAACCTTCGGTAAAGGCACCGTTCAGCAGTACCGCTCTCTGAATCGGATTTACGATCAAATGCTGCGTCCGGAATGGCCTGCACTGGGCTCGGTTCAGTACACCATTCAGAAATTCTACCGCGTAAACGGCGGCAGTACGCAGCGTAAGGGTGTCACGCCGGACATCATCATGCCGACAGGCACCCAGGAGACGGAAACTGGCGAGAAGTTTGAAGATAACGCGTTGCCGTGGGACAGCATCAATGCCGCGACCTACGTGAAAGCGGGTGATATGACGCAATTTGGCCCTGAGCTGCTGAAGGCGCATAACGACCGCATCGCGAAAGATCCGGAGTTCCAGTACATCCTGAAGGATATTGCCCGATTCAATGCCCTGAAAGATAAGCGGAATATCGTTTCTCTGAACTACGCTCAGCGTGAAAAAGAGAACAACGAAGACGATGCAACCCGCCTGGCGCGTATCAACGATCGCTTCAAGCGTGAAGGTAAACCTCTGCTCAAGAAACTGGACGATCTGCCAAAAGATTACCAGGAGCCGGATCCGTATCTCGACGAGACGGTGCATATCGCGCTCGACCTGGCGAATCAGGAAAAAGAGAAACCTGCCGTACAGCCCGCTCCGGCAAAATAACCTCCCAACAGGCACAAGAGATTGTGCCTGTTTCTTTTTGTACTTTATCCTTCCGTCAGCCAGATTTTCAATTGTGTAAAGTTGTGTCTTTCTGGTGACTTACGCCCTCAGGATGCTTGAAAATAGCCGCAATACCCATACGATGTGGGTAATCGCATAGTGCGTTTTGTTAAACTGAGGTAAAAAGAAAATTATGATGCGAATCGCGCTCTTCCTGCTCACCAACCTGGCGGTGATGGTGGTTTTCGGGCTCGTGCTAAGCCTGACAGGAATTCAGTCGAGCAGCGTTCAGGGTCTGTTGATTATGGCGCTGCTGTTTGGTTTTGGTGGCTCGTTCATCTCCCTGCTGATGTCGAAGTGGATGGCATTGAAATCGGTAGGGGGTGAGGTTATTGAACAGCCGCGTAACGATATGGAACAGTGGCTGATGAATACGGTGGCTCAGCAATCCCGTCAGGCCGGGATCGCCATGCCGCAGGTGGCCATTTACCATGCTCCGGACATCAACGCGTTCGCCACGGGTGCCCGCCGCGATGCGTCACTGGTCGCTGTTAGCACCGGACTGCTGCAGAACATGAGCCGTGACGAAGCCGAAGCGGTTATCGCCCACGAAATCAGCCATATCGCAAACGGTGACATGGTGACCATGACCCTGATTCAGGGCGTGGTAAACACCTTCGTGATCTTTATCTCCCGCATTCTGGCGCAGATTGCCGCTGGCTTCATGGGCGGCAACCGTGACGAAGGCGAAGAGAGCAACGGCAACCCGCTGATCTATTTTGCCGTGTCGATGGTGCTGGAACTGGTATTCGGTATTCTGGCGAGCATCATCACGATGTGGTTCTCCCGCCACCGTGAATTCCACGCGGATGCCGGTTCTGCGAAGCTGGTTGGTCGCGAGAAGATGATTGCCGCGCTGCAGCGTCTGAAAACCTCCTACGAGCCGCAGGAAGCGAACAGCATGATGGCCTTCTGCATTAACGGTAAATCCAAATCGCTGAGCGAGCTGTTTATGTCTCACCCGCCGCTGGATAAACGTATTGAAGCGCTGCGCAGTGGGGAATACCTGAAGTAACGCAACAAAACACAATAAGCCGGGCAGGAGAACACTCCGCCCGGCTTTTTTTATGCCTGAACCCTGGGCTGGGTCACCCGCAGGCCGCTGACGATAGCCGCGAGGGTGGCAAGTACACCGGCGGTGAGGAGGGCAACATGGTTGCCGTTCTGGCCTGCGAGGTTAAACATCAGGGCTACCAGCGCCGCACCGGTGCTTTGCCCAAGGAGACGCGCGGTTCCCAACATGCCGCTGGCCCCTCCGCTGCGATGTCGCGGCGCTGAGGTGATAATGGTGTGGTTATTGGGGGACTGGAACAGCCCAAACCCCGCGCCGCAGAGGATCATGCGCCAGATAATGTCCAGATCGGAAGGCGACGAGGGCAGCAATGCCAGTGCGAAAAGGCCTGTCGCCATCACCGCCAGCCCCAGCGCCCCGAGTAAACCGGCATGAACGCGTTCAATTAAGTAACCTGCCAGCGGGGCCATCACCATGGTCGCCAGCGGCCAGGGGGTGAGCAGCAGTCCGGTCTCCACTTCTGACCGGCCTACCACGCTCTGCAGAAAGAAGGGCAGAGAAACCAGAGCCAGCATCTGGGCGCAAAACGAGCAGACGGACGTGCAAATGGAGAGTGAAAAGAGAGGAATACGCAGCAGATCAACGGGCAGCAAAGGCGCGGGGAGGGTGAGCTGGCGGCGAACAAAGAAGAAGCCGATCGCCAGCAGGGCGATGAGCTCCACGGCGGTAAGCATCAGCGATTGTCCCTGCGCAAAGCCGCTCAGCGCCGTAATCAGCAGGCCGAAGGTCAGGGCATTCATCACCGCACTCGTCACGTCGAAGCGCGGCATGCTGCTTTTGGGGCCGTTAGCGGGAAGAAAGCGCAGGGCAAAGAAGATGGCGAGGATACCCAGCGGCACGTTAATGGCGAACAGCCATTGCCATGACGCGACGGAAAGGATCGCCGCCGCAATGGTTGGCCCGGCGGCTGAAGAGACGGCCACAATAAACGAGTTTATACCCATCCCGCGCCCCAGATGGCGCTGCGGATAAATCAAGCGGATCAGCGCCGTGTTTACGCTCATCAGCGCCGCGCCGCCAAAACCCTGCGCGATACGCGCCAGCGTCAGGGTATGCAGTGAATCTGAAAGGGCGCAGAACAGGGAGGTAAACGTGAAAACCACCAGGCCACACTGATACACCCGGCGATAGCCGAACATATCGCCCAGGAAAGAGAACGAGAGCAGTGAAACCACAATCGCAATCTGGTAGGCGTTAACAATCCAAATCGAACTGGCGGGTGAGGCATGCAGGTCGCTGGCGATGGTTGGCAGGGCAACGTTCGCAATCGCGCCGTCAAGGACGGCCATGGAGATACCGATAATGATGGTCGCTATTGCGCCATACCGCTGGGGTAAGGGCAGGCCATCGGAAAGATTCTTTTCCATCAGGAGTAAAAAGCTCAGCGTGAAATTATTCTCAGGGTAACTATTTTAGCATTGTTACAGCCGCGATATGTCGCAGATTTGTAACGAAGTAAACGCGGATTGATTGCAGCTGACATGACGGGAACTTATAATAAAAACCAGTTCTGATTTTTATAAAACACTCGCTATGAGGTGGTAAATGGCTATTGCGGATTTGGATAAACAACCAGATTCTGTTTCTTCCGTGCTGAAGGTGTTTGGCATCTTACAGGCGCTTGGAGAAGAGCGTGAAATAGGTATTACAGAGCTGTCACAGCGCGTGATGATGTCAAAAAGCACCGTTTATCGCTTTTTGCAAACCATGAAATCATTGGGTTACGTTGCGCAGGAAGGCGAATCTGAAAAATATTCTCTGACGCTGAAGCTGTTTGAATTAGGTGCGCGTGCGCTACAAAATGTTGACCTGATCCGCAGCGCGGACATTCAGATGCGTGAAATCTCTCGCCTGACCAAAGAGACCATTCATCTCGGTGCGCTGGATGAAGACAGCATCGTTTACATCCATAAAATCGACTCCATGTACAATCTGCGCATGTATTCGCGCATTGGGCGCCGCAACCCGCTCTACAGTACCGCGATTGGTAAGGTTCTGCTGGCGTGGCGCGATCGCGAGGAAGTGGAACAGATCCTCGAAGGCGTGGAATACAAGCGCAGCACGGAACGAACCATTACCAGTACGGAAGCGCTGCTGACGGTGCTCGACCGCGTGCGCGAGCAAGGGTATGGCGAAGATAACGAAGAGCAGGAAGAGGGGCTGCGCTGTATCGGCGTCCCGGTATTTGACCGCTTTGGGGTGGTTATTGCGGGCTTAAGCATCTCTTTCCCAACCTTACGTTTCTCCGAAGAGCGTCTGCATGAGTATGTGACTATTCTGCACACTGCCGCACGTAAAATTTCTGAACAGATGGGCTATCACGACTACCCGTTTTAATCCCTGCTGAAATGAAAAAACGCCGCATCTGATGCGGCGTTTTTTATGCCTCATGAACCTGGCTGATTAGCCGTTATCAATCACGACGGATGTTTTACGCAGTACAGGACATTGGGTTAAGCCAATGATCCCGCTGTCCGTATGCAGATACTGGGCGGTGCTCATTCCTTGTGCGGTTAGGTATTTACACTGAATGCCTAACCCGGCTGCGTTTTCGGTGCTCCCCACAAGCACACCATAGCCCGTTAACAGAAGGCCAATCCAGACAAGGGCCAGTGCAATAATTGTTCGAATGATGAATCGCATTATTACCTCTTTTATCGTTGTTATCGTAATGCTAGCGTAACGTGTTTACGCAATGAAACAAGTGCAGCATTCTTAAAAACCGCGATGGAGGCGCAGTTAGCCCTTGTTTAAGATAAGCGTGATAATCTCGTTACATCAGGTCCTTAGACGGAGTGTGGAGTGAAAAAAATACGCTGGGTAATTCTGATTATCGTACTGATAGCGTGCGTGGTGTTATGGACGCAGACGATCAATGTGATGTGCGATCAGGATGTACAGTTTTTTAGCGGCGTTTGCGCAATCAACAAATTTATTCCGTGGTAATACACATTTTTTCTCAACGTGATTTCCTTCCTTCACGCCAGTGGTAAAATAGACGTTTTTATTGAGGTGGTGAAATGGGTGAGTTACTGAATTCAGGGTTGCTGAATATGGCATCCCTGATGATTTCTTTGGTGGTTCTGCTTGTGGGGCTGGTCATCTGGTTTTTCGTGAATCGGGCCAGTTCGCGTACAAATGAGCAGATCGAACTGCTGGAAGCGCTGCTCGATCAGCAAAAACGCCAGAATGCATTGCTACGCCGTCTTTGCGAGGCTAACGAACCGGAAGAGAAAGACGCGCCGAAAGACGCGGTCGCTGAAGATAACAAAGACGAAGACGACTTTATCCGCCTGGTGGCTGAGCGTTAATCTTTTTTGTCCTGGGAGGTGGCTGTGGTCTGGAAAAATCCCTGGTATGACCCCTCCCTGAAACATCATACCCCGAACGGTTTTCGTAATACCCTTTCTGTCGGACATCAACCCGGTGACCTTGACCGTTGGCGTAAAGCGCGCAAAGAGGCCGGTTTACCGAAGCCGCCCGCGCTGGGTTATGACGATTTCATCCGCCAGTGGTGGCAACCGGTTGAGCTTGCGGCATCTCATGAAGATGGGGTGTGGTGGCTCGGACACGCGAGTGTGTTGCTGCAGCTGGACGGCAATATCATCCTTACCGATCCGGTGTTTTCACGACGTGCTTCTCCGCTGCCTTTCCTGGGACCCCAGCGCAAAACGCCTCCCGTACTGTCTGTCGAGCAACTTCATCAGCTTGATGCGGTTGTCATCTCCCATAATCATTACGATCATCTTGATGACGCAACCATTCGCAGAATCCTCAAGCGCTTTCCCGACGTCTGTTGTTTCGTTCCGTTGGGCCTGGCCGACTGGTTTCGTCGCCGGGGAGCAAAACGCGTGGTCGAACTCGACTGGTGGCAGAGTTTCACCTGGCAGGGGATGACGCTGACCGCCGTGCCGGCACAGCACTGGAGCATGCGCACGCCATGGAACCGCAATCGTTCCTTATGGTGCGGCTGGGTGATGGAAGGACGGCATCACCGTTTCTGGTTCAGCGGTGATACCGGCTATTCGCCTGAGCTGTTGTTGATTCCTGAACGCCTGGGCCAGATAGATGCCGCCGCGTTGCCGATTGGTGCCTATGCCCCACGATGGTTCATGGCTGTTCATCATATGGATCCGCAATCAGCGGTGGCATTGTGGCAGCAGTTGGGTTGCCCTCTTGCGTTTCCCATTCACTGGGGCGTGTTTGAACTGGCAGATGAAGCTTTAGATGAACCTGTGCAGGAGTTAACTGACGCGCTCGATAATTTAGCACCAGTTAATCATTCTTTCAGGATACTGAAAATTGGTGAATATTTATCCTTCTAAACGAAGCGATAAATTGTTGCATATATTCTTGATGTAAACGCGCCTGGGAATGTTTTATTTTTATCGAAACGTTTTGCTTGCCTTCTTTTGATGCAGAGTCATAAAAATTTCATTATTTTGGTGCATAACGCTGTTTATTCGCTGGTGCATTTTAATACAGATGGAAGCGGGTTTTTAACAGTGTTTTTTCTCTGAAACAATTTGGTCGCGTTACAATGATTTAAGCATAACTTTTCACAAATTGTTCTAACTCAATCAGGACGAAAGATTTCTTTTCCTGGTTGCTGGACGGTTCGTAATGAATGAGCTATGTTAAAAAAGTCTTAGATTACAGCGGTTGTGCAAGCAATGCTGGGTCTTTGTTACGCAGCAGGGCTGTCTGTACGCGATGCGCATAATTGTGCAAAACCTGACAGGCACTGTTCGAATTTGTGCGGCGGATCGAGACATGTTTAAAAATGGCTTGCCATATTAAACATAGTGTGTGATAACACGTTTTGGGTCAAACGAGGTACAGTTCTGTTTATGTGTGGCATTTTCAGTAAAGAAGTCCTGAGTAAACACGTTGTCGTTGAATACCGCTTCTCTGCCGAACCTTATATTAGTGCCTCATGCAGTAATGTCTCAGTTTTATCTCAGTTAATGCCTGCGGGCTAAGAAAACACTCTAAGGAATTTTGCAAAATGGCAAAGATTAAAGGTCAAGTTAAGTGGTTCAACGAGTCTAAAGGTTTTGGTTTCATTACTCCTGCTGACGGCAGCAAAGACGAGTTCGTACACTTCTCTGCAATCCAGGGTAACGGCTTCAAAACTCTGGCTGAAGGCCAGAACGTTGAGTTCGAAATTCAGGACGGCCAGAAAGGCCCAGCTGCAGTTAACGTAACTGCTATCTGATCGAACCGCTGCTGACTGAAGTGCCCGGCACTTCACTCTCAGACATAAAGCCTCGCCTGTCGCGGGGCTTTTTTATGTCCCTTATCTTTCAAAATATTACCATCCACGGTCTTGTTAGTAACTTGTTGCAAAGCTGCGAGGTTAGTAGCACTGTTTTGCCACCCTAAACCCATCTTTTCCCGTTAAATCAGTGCGTTGTTTTACAGTCCTGGGGTTCAGGTGAAGAAGAAATCGATAGCGACCGTCGGAAATTTCACGCCGGCGCGTTTTGTGCTGCTCTGTTTAGCTATTTTTTGTAGTCTGGCTTTTCTGCTGGGCCGCGTTGCCTGGCTGCAAATCATTAAGCCTGACAATCTGGTGAAGCAGGAAGATATGCGATCCCTCCGCCAGCTGGCGATTGATGCGCCGCGCGGCATGATAATGGATCGCGAGGGCCGCCCTCTGGCGGTGAGCGTGCCTGTCCAGGCCGTCTGGGCCGATCCTAAGACGGTGCTGGCAAAAGGGGGCGTCAGCCTTGATGAGCGCTGGCAGGCGCTGGCCAGCGCGCTGCATCTCTCCCTCGGCACGCTCTCGGCACGCATCAACGCCAACCCGCAGGGTCGTTTTATTTACCTTGCCCGCCAGGTCGATCCGGCACAGGCAAAGTGGATCGATAAACTGAATCTGCCCGGCATCAATTTACGCGACGAGTCCCGCCGTTTTTATCCTGCTGGCCATGTGGCTGCGAACCTGATTGGTTTCACCAATATTGACGGGCAGGGCATTGAAGGAGTGGAAAAGAGCTTCAACGCCCAACTCACCGGCAAGCCGGGCGTGCGTCAGGTAAGGGAAGATCGCTACGGGCGCGTGGTTGAAAACCTGACAGAAATCGCGCCCTCACCGGCGCATAACATTCAGTTAAGTATTGACGAGCGGCTGCAAACCATCACCGAAGATGCGCTCGACAATGCCGTGGCCTGGAACAAGGCCGAGTCGGGGGCATCGGTATTAATTAATATCCCAACCGGGGAAATACTCGCGATGGCGAGCTATCCGGATTTCAATCCCAATAATCGGGAAGGCGCGACGATAAATGATTTCCGCAACCGCGCGATCAGCGATACGTTCGAACCCGGTTCGACCGTCAAGCCGCTGGTGCTGATGACGGCCCTGCAGCAGGGCCTGGTCCAGCCGGACAGCGTGATTGACACCCATCCGTATACCCTTGACGGGCATCGCATTCGCGACGTGGGCTATTACCCTGAGCTGACGATGACCGGGATCCTGCAAAAATCGAGCGACACCGGCGTTTCCCGGCTTTCTCTGGCGATGCCCGTTCAGCACCTTATTGATACCTATCGAAACTTTGGTTTTGGCACCAATACGGGGCTTGGCTTAACGGGGGAAAGTTCAGGGCTGTTGCCACAGCGTAAATACTGGAGCCAGCTCGATCGCGCGACTTTTGCCTTCGGCTACGGGCTGATGGTCACGCCGCTCCAGCTGGCCCACGTCTACGCCACGATTGGAGGGTTTGGGCTTGAGCGTCCTCTCTCCATCACCCGCATCGATCCCCCCGTTATCGGGCACCGCGTCATGCCGGAAGAGATTGCGCACGAAGTGGAGCACATGATGGAGAGCGTTGCGCTGCCGGGCGGCGGTGGCGTCAAGGCTGCCGTACGTGATTACCGGGTGGCGGTGAAAACCGGCACGGCGAAGAAAATTGACGATAGCGGGAAGTATGTCGATAAATACGTCGCCTACACCGCGGGCGTTGCGCCTGCCAGCAATCCGCGTTTTGCTCTGGTGGTGGTGATTAACGATCCGCAAAACGGGGCCTACTACGGCGGTGCCGTCTCCGCGCCTGTCTTCAGCGAGATTATGGGTAACGTGCTGCGTCTGGAGAATATCAAACCTGACGGATTACCGGCGGGGTCCGAACACCTTATCGTCATGCGCTAACCGGGCGTTTATAACAGGGGCGAATAGCGGTACACTTCGCCCTTTGATTATGCTCCGGAGTAGCCATGTCCTTCAGCTGTCCCCTTTGTCACGCCCCCCTGACCTACTCAGATAAACGTTATACCTGTCCGCAGGGGCATCAGTTTGACCAGGCAAAAGAAGGCTACGTGAATCTTCTGCCGGTGCAGCATAAGCGCTCGCGCGATCCTGGCGACAGTGCAGAGATGATGCGGGCGCGCCGCGCGTTTCTCGATGCCGGGCACTATCTGCCGCTGCGGGAGACCGTCGCGCAGAGGCTGAATGACATTCTGCCTGCTTCCGCCACCGCCATGCTCGATATCGGCTGTGGGGAAGGGTACTACACCGCACGGTTTGCGGAGGTTGCTCGTGAGAAGGGCGCACAGACATTCGGTCTGGACGTGTCGAAAGTGGCCATTCGCGCGGCGGCAAAACGTTATACCGACGTGACGTTCTGCGTGGCGTCCAGCCACCGGCTGCCGTTTGACGATGCCAGCATGGACGCGGTTATCCGCATCTACGCGCCGTGTAAGGCGGAGGAGCTGGCGCGCGTCGTGAAACCGGGCGGATGGGTGGTCACCGTGACGCCAGGTCCGCGTCATCTGATGGAGCTGAAAGGGCTGATCTACGACGAAGTGCGTCTCCATGCCCCTCATTCTGAACAGCTGGCCGGTTTTACCCTGAAGCAGGCGGAATCGGTGGCGTACGAAATGATGCTGAAAGGGGAAGAGGCCGTCGCGTTATTGCAGATGACGCCGTTCGCGTGGCGGGCAAAACCTGAGGTATGGGAAACGTTAGCGGCACACTCAACATTTCGCTGCCAGACGGACTTCAGCATCCACGTCTGGCAACGCGAAGATTAACCGGCGAAGTGTGCCCAGAGGATCTGGGCACCAATGCCAATCAGCACAATCCCCCCGAGGATCTCGGCGCGTTTACCCAGCAGCGGGCCGATAAACCGTCCGACCATCATGCCCAGCGTGGACATAATCAGGGTTGCACAGCCAATAGCCAGCGCGGTGGCGATAATATTGACCTGCAAAAATGCCAGACCGACGCCGACGGCCATCGCATCAAGGCTGGTGGCAATGGCCGTGGTGACCAGCAGCCAGAAGCCGTGGCGGTGCTGCGGCTCCTCGTTTTCATCATCGCCGCCGCGAAAACCTTCAATGACCATTCGGCCACCGAGAAACACCAGCAGGACGAAGGCAATCCAGTGGTTCCACTCCAGCACGAACTGGCTGGCGAGCATGCCGAGTCCCCAGCCGAGAAGCGGAGTCAGCGTTTCGATAGCGCCGAAAATCAGGCCGGTACGCAGGGCTTCTGAGAATTTAGGTTTGTGTAGCGTGGCGCCTTTCCCGATGGAAGCAGCGAATGCGTCCATGGACATGCCAAAAGCGAGAAGGATCGTAGCGGAGATATTCATAACAGCGTCCAGACCGGGGATATCCATATGACACATCACTGCCCCCAGTAAACAGCAGTTGATGTATCTATGGTCTCGCCTGATCGCAACGCACATAAGACATGCGGTAAGCGATCCGTACGTGCCACGTTTTTCAACGAGTATGTTGACACGTACATTTCCTGCGAACAGGAAATCGGCTACTCCCCAACGACGGGCGCAACCTTAACATATTTTGAGAATATAAAACAACAATGAAGAGGCATTATTTAAATCGTTTGTTGATAACGATTTTCATTTGTCTTTAAGCGTGAAAATATCGTTAACAAATAGAGATAAAATTAACGGTGGGGATATAGCTTTGGCTATATTGCTTGCGCAAAATAAACACAACTTATAGCCATTGCTATATAACTAACTCATTGAGTTTTAACAAGTAACTTGTATATCTTTTCCAGGTCATCAATATTCTTCACCCGAATAAGCAGGCGGCGTTGTTCTAATTGCATCACCAGCACGCCGTCCTCGGATAAATTCATCTCTTTAATACGGTTATATTCTATCCATACATTGGCGAAGAAGAATCCGTGGGATTTAAAAATGATTTTTGGTATGCGGATCCAGAACAGATAAATCGCCATTAATGCCAGCGCACATAATAACCATGTGGTTAATAATGCACCATGGCTGGTGACGTTATTGTAAATAAGAATGGCGATGAGGCCCACGAAGATAAAGGCATCCACGCGCCCGCGTCGTAGCAGGGGAAGGGAGAGCAGCGTCTCGCCGTGACGGCGCGGCATGATGAACTCGTCATAGATCGCATAAGCCAGAAGGGCAATAATAAATAAAACCAGTACGATGTCCGTGGCAGTCATTCATCCTCCAGATAAAAAAAACCGGGGGCAAGCCCCCGGCCTATAGCATTGATACTTACAGACCCAGCAGGCCGACGGCGTAACCCGCGATACCGATGACGAAGAAGCCAACGATAATCCACAGCGGGTTTACTTTCTTACGCAGCAGCCACATACAGGCGAAGGTCAACAGCAGCGGGACCAGGCCCGGCATCAGCTGGTCCAGAATCGTCTGCACGGTGGTGACGCGGGTCTGACCATCCTGTCCGGTAATGGTGGATACCACCAGCGGGATGTTCACGTGCGTCCACTTGTTAACCAGTGCCCCCATGACAAACAGGCCGAGGATTGACGCCCCCTCAGTCAGTTTCTGCAGGAAGCCGCCGCCCATGTCCTTAACGATGTCCACCCCTTTACGGTAGCCGTAGGCCACGCCGTAGTAACGGGTCAGCAGACGCACGGCGTTGAACAGGATGAAGAACAGCAGAGGGCCAAGCAGGCTGCCGCTCATCGCGATACCGGCACCCAGCGCCGCGAACACCGGACGCACGGTACCCCAGAAGATCGGGTCACCGACGCCGGCCAACGGGCCCATCAGGCCGACTTTGATACCGTTGATGGCACCGTCGTCAATCTCTGCACCGTTCGCACGCTGCTCTTCCATCGCCAGCGTTACGCCCAGAACGGGGGCCGCAACGTAAGGATGGGTGTTAAAGAATTCCAGGTGACGCTTGATGGCCTGACGGCGCGCTTCGTTATTTTCCGGATACAGGCGTTTGATCGCCGGTACCATGGAGAAGCAGAAACCCAGCGCCTGCATACGTTCGAAGTTCCATGAACCCTGAAACAGGTTAGAACGGATGAACACGCCACGAATATCACCCGGAGTGAGTTTTTTCTCGGTGGTAGTTTTTGTCATATCAACCATGTCGCTCACCTGTTAGTCCAGTTCGTTATCGAGATCGTTGTTACCAGCAGCCTGCGCTGGGGCACCCGCGACGCGGTTATATTTCGGGCTGAGCTGGATGTAGAGAATCGCCATTACCGCACCAATCACACCCAGCGCAACCAGGTTGAAGTTGGTGAATGCCGCGGTCACGAAGCCGAGGTAGAAGAACGGCATCAGGTAGCCTGCGCGCATCATGTTGATGACCATCGCATAACCAACGACCACGATCATGCCGCCCGCGATGTTCAGACCGCCGGTGACCACTTCAGGAATGGCGTTCAGCATGCTCTGGACTTCACTGGTACCGACGGAGATCGCAACGATAACCGCCGGGATCGCGATACGCATCGCCTGCAGGAACAGGGAAGAAACGTGGATCCACGACAGTGCCGTGAGGTTGCCGTTTTCGGCGGCCTTATCCGCTGCGTGCTGGAAGGCTACGGTGATAGTACGAACAATGATGGTCAGAACCTGGCCTGCGGCTGCCAGCGGGATCGCCAGGGCGATACCTGCACCAATACTCTGGTGACCGGCAATAACCAGAACGGTCGAAATGATAGAGGCCAGCGCGGCATCAGGCGCAACTGCCGCACCGATGTTCATCCAGCCCAGGGCGATCATTTCCAGGGTACCACCGATGATGATACCGGTTTTCATGTCACCCAGAACGGCCCCAATCAGCGTACAGGCCACCAGAGGGCGGTGGAACTGAAATTCATCAAGTACGGATTCCATACCCGCAATACATGCGACGACGAACACCAGTACAATCTGAAGAGTGGTAATCTCCATTGCACTTCTCCTATTACATAAACTTTATGTGAGAACCGGCGCGGGCTTATTTCCCAACTTTGCCGATCAAATCCATCATTTTCAGTTTTTGATCCGTGGAAACCTTACGGGCTTCCAGCTCAATACCGCGCGCATTCAGCTTGTTGAATGCCTCGATATCTTTCGCATCAACTGAAATGGCGTTGTTGACCTGCGTTTTGCCCTGACGGAAGGCCATACCACCAATGTTAACGGAGGTGATTTTCACGCCGCCTTCAACAATGCGCTCAACGTCTGTCGGGTTAGTGAACAGGAGCATTACGCGTTCGCCCGCATATTTCGGGTTGTTGTAAACGCGGATCATCTTGGCGACATCCACGACGTGCGCGGTAACGCCAGGCGGAGCAACCTGAGTCAGAAGGGTTTTACGAACGGTGTCGGCGGCCACTTCGTCGCTGACCACGATAATGCGTTGAACGTTGGTCTCTTTGGTCCAGCGCGTGGCAACCTGACCGTGGATGAGGCGGTCATCAATACGCGCAAGGCCAATCACCATGTAATCATTCGGACCCATCGGTTTTGCAGGCGCTGCCGCTTTCGGTGCCGCTGCGGGCGCAGGGGCAGGTTTTTCCACCGGCTGTGCTTTCAGGGCTTTCACCCCTTCACGGCCCGTTTCAACGGCCAGGGCCACCAGCTCGTCGAAAGACGGATTGTCGTCGCGCGCCATGAAGGTTTCCACCAGCATGGGGATATTGACCCCGGCGACAACTTCATAGTGCTCTTTATCGACGACAATGCGGCTGGCAGCATTGAACGGGCTGCCGCCCCATGTATCAACGAGAAACAGCACGCCCTTGCTGGTATCCAGCTTCGCGAGTTGAGCGTTGTACTTCTCAATCAGCGTCTCGGCGTTTTCACCGGGAACGAAATCGATCCAGCCGACGTTTTCCTGCTCGCCCAACAGCATCTCTGCCGTTTTGAGTAGCTGCTCAGCAGCCCAACCATGTGTGCCTATGACAATAGCAATGGTCACTTGCTACCTCCTTTTATTATCATTAATACGCCTGCCGGGCAGTCGTACTGAGAATCGTATTGGCGAACCGAATCGATTCAGATAAGGGTTAGAGTTCAAAAACTAAGACTTCCGCGAATTATTTTAGATAGTGAAAAAATAATTTATGTGATGAAGATCCGTAATTTAGCCACGCGCGACAGATTTATCTTAAGGGTACAGCCACTGTGTTACAGATCTTTGCAAAGGAACGTAAATCTTTGCTAAAAATGCATTGTGTCTGATATGTTTAGCCTCCGTTTAATTGTTCAGGAGTATAGGGCTACAGCCCACTATATGGACCGTCACCGACGTCAGTCATCTTTCAGGCCATTTCGCGCCTTTTTCACCGGCGATCCTCGCCACGTATCGACTCTGTCTGCCTCTGTTTTGCCCACGTTGAGTGGGGCACCGTTTCGTCATTCCTTTAGCAGGAGCTTGTCATGGAATTCTTAATGGACCCGTCAATCTGGGTAGGATTGCTCACGCTGGTGGTGCTGGAGATTGTTCTCGGCATCGATAACCTGGTGTTTATCGCCATCCTTGCGGATAAGCTGCCGCCAAAACAGCGTGATAAAGCGCGTCTGATTGGTCTCTCGCTGGCGCTGGTCATGCGACTGGGTCTGCTCTCCGTTATCTCGTGGATGGTCACGCTGACCAAACCGTTGTTCTCCGTCATGGATTACACCTTCTCCGGCCGTGATTTGATCATGCTGATCGGGGGGATATTCCTGCTCTTCAAAGCGACGACAGAGCTCCATGAGCGGCTGGAAAACCGGCAGCACGATGATGGTCACGGTAAAGGCTATGCCAGTTTCTGGGTGGTGGTGCTGCAGATCGTGGTGCTGGATGCGGTCTTCTCGCTGGATGCGGTGATCACCGCGGTCGGCATGGTGAACCATCTGCCGGTCATGATGGCAGCGGTGGTTATTGCGATGGCGGTCATGCTGCTGGCGTCGAAACCGCTGACGCGTTTCGTGAACCAGCATCCGACGGTGGTGGTGCTATGTCTGAGCTTCCTGCTGATGATTGGTCTGAGCCTGGTGGCGGAAGGCTTTGGCTTCCATATTCCGAAAGGCTACCTGTACGCTGCGATTGGCTTCTCGATCCTGATCGAGCTGTTCAACCAGATTGCGCGTCGTAACTTTATTAAGCAGCAGTCAAATCAGCCGCTGCGCGCCCGTACCGCGGATGCCATTCTGCGTCTGATGGGCGGTCGTCGTCAGGTGAACGTTCAGTCTGATTCCGAAAACCACAACCCGGTTCCGGTGCCGGAAGGGGCGTTTGTGGAACAGGAACGCTACATGATTAACGGCGTGCTCTCCCTGGCCTCCCGTTCGCTGCGTGGCATCATGACGCCGCGCGGGGAGATCAGCTGGGTCGATGCTAACCTGAGCGTGGATGAAATTCGCCAGCAGCTGCTCTCTTCACCGCACAGCCTGTTCCCGGTTTGTCGCGGCGAGCTGGATGAGATCATCGGCGTGGTCAGGGCAAAAGAGATGCTGGTCGCTCTGGAAGAAGGCGTTAACGTCGAAGCCGTTGCTGCTGCATCGCCTGCGATTGTGGTGCCGGAAACGCTGGATCCGATCAACCTGCTCGGTGTGCTGCGCCGCGCGCGCGGTAGCTTTGTTATCGTCACCAACGAGTTTGGCGTGGTGCAGGGGCTGGTGACGCCGCTGGACGTGCTGGAAGCGATCGCCGGTGAATTCCCGGATGAAGACGAAACGCCGGAAATTGTTGCCGACGGTGAAGGCTGGCTGGTTAAAGGTACGACCGACCTGCACGCGCTCTCGCACACGCTGGGGCTGGAAAACGTGGTCAACGATGAAGAAGACATCGCGACCGTTGCCGGTCTGGTTATCGCCGTGAACGGGCAGATCCCGCGCGTCGGCGATGTGATTGAGCTGCCGCCGCTGCACATTACCATTGTCGAAGCCAACGACTATCGCGTTGATATGGTCCGCATTGTTAAAGAACAATCTGCCCACGATGAAGATGAGTAAGTCTGCTTAACGCAGCGGCATTAAGGGCACGATGTGCCCGTTATGACGCGCTGGCGGGGGAGCACTTCCCGCCAGCCAGTCTGGAAAGTCCCGCAGCGGCATCGGCCGCGCATAGAAAAATCCCTGCAGCACAGGTACGCCGTGACGGCGTAAATAGCGCGCCTGCTCCTCAGTCTCAACCCCTTCCGCCACCAGCTCGATATTCAGCCGCTGGCCCAGCGCAATAATCATATCCGTCACCGTTGAATTCACGGCGTCGGTGCCGATGGCGGTCGTAAAAGACTGGTCAATCTTCAGGACGTCCGGGTGCAGCTTTTCAAGCCAGGAGAGGGAGCTGTTCCCGGTGCCGAAATCGTCGATAGCAAGCTTCACGCCTTTGCGATGCAGTTCACGCACGATGCGATAATCCGCGTCCAGCAGCGCATCCCGTTCCGTGAGTTCAATTACCAGCTGTTGGCGCGGACAGGCGCTGAACCAGAGACGGTTCAGATCCTGTATCAATACTGCGTGGCGGAAATGGCTGGCGGCGACGTTAATGCCGATGTGAAAACCGGGGCTGGATGGGAAGTAGCCTATCTGGCGCACCGTTTCGGCGATGACGTAGCGGGTCAGGGGGACAATCTGGTTATGTTCTTCTGCCAGAGGGATAAACACCTCCGGGGTGATCCAACCCTGACGGGGGTTATTCCAGCGCAGCAGGATCTCCACGCCAGTGCACGCCTGGGTGCGGGCATTCACCAGCGGCTGGCAGAAAAGCTCAAATTCCCGCGCCGCAATGCCCATATCGATCTCCCACGTAAAGCTCATCCGGTTTGCCGTCGCCAGCCAGGCGAGATAGCCCAGCAGCAGGCTGAGCATCAGTCCCAGCGGCAGCTGGGCGGGCAGGCTTTTTAAGGCTAACTCTCCGGGGCCAGGTCCGCCGACCGTAATCTTGAAAGGATTTTGGGTTGAAGACTGCTGGAAAAGGGCGCTCTCCTCATCAAACGTCAGGCTGTCGGTGACGCGTTGACCGTAGCGTAAAAAGCGATTGCCGACTGTCAGCACCACGTCACTGATGAGCGGACGCTGGGGCTCGAGGATCATTCTGGCGATCAGGTCGATATTGATAATCTCGACGACGCCATCTTCACCGTCCTGAGAGACGGGATACCACTGGATCAAAACAGGGCTGCCCTTAAGCAGCCACTGGTCGGTCGATAAAATCAGCTTCGCCGTGCTGGCGGGGAGCTCCTGAAGGACGTCACGCACAGGCTCGCTGCGGTTGCCGAAAATACTCGAACAGTACAGGATACCGTCTTCGATCAGGGCAATGGAGCGTACCGTCTGCAAAATGGCTGCCTGCTGCCGCAGCGCCAGCTGCACCTGCGGGCAGGGCTGCCCCACCAGCGGCTGCAGCACGTTGCGGTGGTTTTCCAGGGAAAGCAGAACGTTATCAAGGGCGCGAACGGTATGGCTGGTAAAATCGAGGATCCGCTGTTGGTTAACGTTGCGCTGGGAGATAAAGCGAATGCCTAGCGTCAGGATGAGCGTGAGGAGCGCAACCGTCACGCAGACGATAACGCGTTTTCGGCGATAGTTTTTAATGATCGTTTGTGCAGTTTGCATGAACGGTCGCCGGATAAGCCACCAGCCACAAAAGCCGGACGCAACAGTGAAAGTGTAGTGGGGAAAGCAGAAGGAGACGAGGAAGAAGAGGGAAATTCGCCCATCCGTTGCAGATGGGCGAAAGGCAGTATTAGTCGCACTGCACCTTAATGGCCAGGCCACCACGGGACGTCTCGCGGTATTTCGCGTTCATGTCTTTGCCCGTTTCGTACATGGTTTCAATCACCTTATCCAGCGATACGCGAGGTTCGCTGGTACGGCGCATCGCCATACGAGAGGCGTTGATGGCTTTCACCGAGGCAATCGCGTTACGCTCAATGCACGGCACCTGCACCTGGCCCGCGACCGGGTCGCAGGTCAGACCGAGGTTATGTTCCATACCGATTTCAGCCGCCACGCAGACCTGCTCAGGGCTTGCACCCAGCAGCTCTGCCAGACCCGCCGCCGCCATGGAGCAGGCCACGCCGACTTCACCCTGACAGCCCACTTCCGCACCGGAGATGGAGGCATTCATCTTGTACAGCGCGCCGATGGCACCTGCCGCCAGGAAATAACGGATATAGATGTCCGGCGTTACGGGCTCAATAAAGTGGTCGTAATACGCCAGCACCGCAGGAACAATGCCGCACGCGCCGTTGGTTGGCGCCGTTACGACGCGGCCCCCGGCGGCGTTCTCTTCGTTAACCGCCAGGGCAAACATGTTTACCCAGTCGACCACGTTCATCGGGTCGTTGGAGAACTTGTCCGTGGTCACCAGCATGCGGCGCAGGGCGGAGGCACGACGCGGCACGCGCAGTGGACCCGGCAGAACGCCTTCGGTGTTCATCCCGCGATCGATACAGGCGCGCATGGTTTGCCAGACGTTGGCAAAATAGTCTTCAATCTCTTTTTTGCTGTGCAGGGCCAGTTCGTTCTGCATCACCATGCCGGACAGGGAAAGACCGGTCTGTTTGCAGTAGCCCAGCATTTCAGTAGCCGATTTGAACGGGTACGGTACGCTGACGTCGCCGACGCTGTCCTTGCCAAAATGCTCTTCATCCACGATGAAGCCACCGCCGATGGAGTAGTACGTTTTGCTGTAAATCTCTTTTTCACCGCTATATGCGTGAATGGTCATGCCGTTTTCATGCAGCGGCAGGTTGTCGCTGCGAAAACGCATGCCGTCATCCTGCGGGAAATCGACTTCCTGCTGGCCGTTTGCCAGCAGCAGGCGGCCGCGTGTTTCCACGTCGCGGATGAATGCCGGAATGGCATCAATATCAACGGTATCCGGCATATTGCCTGCCAGACCCATAATAATGGCGATATCGGTGTGGTGGCCTTTACCCGTTAATGACAGCGAGCCGTAAACATCCACGGCCACACGGGTAACGCTTTCCAGTAATCCTTTTTCGACCAGATCATCGACGAACTGTTTACCGGCCTTCATCGGGCCAACAGTATGGGAAGACGAAGGGCCAATTCCCACTTTGAACATGTCGAATATACTAATCACTTTCACACTCCTGACAGGGTTACCGGGGTTCCAGTAACGATGTTATAACTGCGCATAGTGTAAGAGGGAACACCGACCTCGGCTTAACTATTCACATGAATTAAACTAATGGTTAACGATGGGTTTTGCTAATAGCGCGACGCAGATCGCAAACCTGGCAGAAGAGGGCGGAATGTAAAGTATAGTCAAGGTTTCAGGCCGATCTGCAGCGCCAGTTCACGAATGATGCCCGCCGTCATGCCCCAGACAAAATAATGCTGATACCAGGACAACCAGACCCGATGGTTATGCCCGCGACGCTGAATATCCAGTGGGTGATAACGACTCAGTCGAAGGGCTTCATCCAGCGGCATTTCAAACACCGCAGAGACTTCATCGACGCTGGCGTGATACTGCAGGCCCGGCGGGATAATGCCCACCACCGGCGTGACCTGGAAACCGGTAACGCTGTCGACGGGCGGCAGCACGCCGATGACCTCAACGGCCTCCGGCGGAATGGCCACCTCTTCCTGCGCTTCGCGCAGCGCGGCGGCAATCAGCGAGGCGTCGGAGCTGTCTACCGCGCCCCCCGGAAAAGCGACCTGACCGGCATGCTTGCGTAAATGGGCGGAACGCTGGGTGAGCAGCAGGCCCGGCTGTGCGCGACGCACGACCGGGATCAGCACGGCCGCCTGACGCTGATTCAGCGCTTCGCGGTTGACCTGCGGTCTTAGTAGCTGAAAACGCGATAAAAAGTCATCCAGCGTCAGGTTCTCTTTTTCCACCCGTGATTACTCCAGTAGTTTCAGGATACGGTTAACTTTATCAAAGGTTTCCTGATATTCCGCATCGACCTCACTATCGGCAACAATCCCGCCCCCGGCCGAACAGTAAAGGTTTCCGTTGCAGGCGGTCAGCGTGCGGATGGTAATGCTGGTATCCAGCGTGCCGCACAGGCTGATATAGCCGATGCTGCCGCACCAGGCATTGCGCCGGTGGGGCTCCAGTTCATCAATGATCTCCATTGCCCGCACCTTCGGCGCACCGGTGATGGAGCCGCCCGGGAACGCGGCGCGCAGCAGGTCGCAGGCCGTGCGCGAGTCAGGCAGCCGCGCGGTAATGGTGCTGACCAGATGATGCACCGCCGGGAAAGGCTCAACGACAAACAGTTCCGGCACGCGGACGCTGCCCGGCACGGCCACCCGGCCAATGTCGTTACGCATCAGATCGACAATCATCAGGTTTTCGGCGCGGTCTTTCGGCGAGGCGGCGAGTTTTTCCGCCTGCTTGCGGTCGGCGTCGGGATCGGCAAGGCGTGGCAGCGTGCCTTTAATCGGACGGGTTTGAATCGTGCCCTCGGCCAGATGAATAAAACGCTCGGGCGACAGGCTGAGGATCGCCCCCTGTTCCAGACGGACAAATGCGCTGAACGGCGCCTTATTGCTGGCATTTAGGCGGGTAAACGCCTGCCATTCATCTCCCCGATAGGTCGCCTGGAAGCGCTGGGCGAGGTTAACCTGGTAGCAGTCGCCGCTTTGCAGATACGCCTGAACGCGCGCGAATTTTTCGGCATATTCCGCAGCGCTCATGTTGGAGCGCCAGCCGGAGGTCAGCGTGAACGTCTCTGCGGGTGCAGCCTGTTGCGCCTCAAGCCAGTCCAGACGCGCCTGGACGTCACGATGGCTCAGCAGGGAAACCGTTTTTTTGAGGTGATCGACGATTAACGCCCAGTCATACAGCCCCACGGCCATATCTGGCAGGGAAATATCAGCCTGCGCACGCTCGGGCAGCGTTTCAAAACGGCGGCCCAAATCATAGCCAAACAGGCCCAGCGCGCCTCCCTGAAAGGGAAGGTCCGGGTTTGGCGTAGCGGATAAGCCCAGCGCGTTAATATCGTGCTGAAGCTGCGCCAGCGGATCGTCCGTCAGCGACAGGTCATCGGTTGTCAGCGTCTTCAGCGGATCGGCGACCAGAATATCAAAGCGGCTGTAGGGATGGTCCGCATGGCCGGAGTGCAGCAGCATCGCAAACGGAAGATGGCTCAGGCGGGAAAACCAGTATTCAGCGGCGTCTGTCCGCCAGGGCAGGGTAATAACAGTGGGGAAGCGCATGTTCATGTGTGGCATACTACCGGGCAGCGTGAAATAATTAGCGCGAATAATTTAGCAGGAGTTGACGATGTTTGCAGGTTTACCTTCTCTGAGCCATGAACAGCAGCAGAAAGCGGTTGAGCGAATTCAGGAACTGATGTCCCAGGGGATGAGCAGCGGACAGGCGATTTCCCAGGTGGCGGAAGAACTGCGCGCCACGCATACCGGCGAGCGGATCGTGGCGCGTTTCGAGGATGAAGATGAAGAGTAATCGGGCTTAAACCGCCGCGATAATCTTAATCTCTACCTTGTATTCCGGTTTCATCAGCGTGGCCTGTACGGTGCAGCGTACAGGCGCGTGACCCGCCACCACCCACGCATCCCAGGCTTTGTTCATCGCCGCGAAGTCATCTTTGTTCGCCAGGAAAATCGTCGCATCCAGAATGCGGGATTTGTCGCTGCCCTGTTTTTCCAGCACCGCGTCAATCTGCGCCAGGGTATTGGCCGTCTGCTCAAACGCATCCGCGTCAAGGTTCGCCGGGACGCCGGTGTAGTAGAGCGTCTGGTTGTGGATCACCACATCAGACCAGCGGGCTTCGGCATCAATGCGCACAATTGTCATAAACGTTTCCTCGTTATTTTTCGTCGTCAGGCGGCAAGACTGCCATATTGTTCTCGTGTCGTCACTATTTGGGGTGGCACAGGAGAGGATGGGCTGACATAATCCTTGTGCAAAAATACAGTGAGAGAGCACCGTGGCAGACGATTTTTCCCCTGAAGGTCAATTAGCGCAGGCTATCCCCGGCTTCAAACCCCGTGAGCCTCAGCGACAGATGGCGCATGCCGTTGCACGCGCCATCGATAAGGCTCAGCCGCTGGTGGTCGAAGCGGGTACCGGTACGGGTAAAACCTATGCTTACCTTGCGCCGGCGCTGCGGGCGAAAAAAAAGGTGATTATCTCCACCGGTTCGAAGGCGCTGCAGGATCAGCTCTACAGCCGCGATTTGCCCACCGTGGCAAAAGCGCTGAAATATAAAGGCCGTCTGGCCCTGCTGAAGGGGCGCTCCAACTATCTCTGCCTGGAACGCCTTGAGCAGCAGGCGCTGGCGGGCGGTGACCTGCCGGTGCAAACCCTGAGCGACGTCATTATCCTTCGCGCCTGGGCGAACCAGACCGAAGAGGGCGACATCAGCACCTGCGCGAGCGTGCCGGAAGACTCTCCCGCCTGGCCGCTGGTGACCAGCACTAACGACAACTGCCTCGGCAGCGACTGCCCGCTGTATAAAGACTGCTTCGTGGTGAAAGCGCGCAAAACGGCGATGGATGCGGATGTGGTGGTGGTGAACCACCATCTGTTCCTCGCGGATATGGTGGTTAAGGACAGCGGCTTTGGTGAGCTGATCCCGGAGGCGGACGTGATGATCTTCGACGAAGCCCACCAGCTGCCGGACATCGCCAGCCAGTATTTTGGGCAGTCGCTCTCCAGCCGCCAGCTGCAGGATCTGGCGAAAGATTTCACCATTGCGTACCGGACCGAACTCAAAGATACCCAGCAGCTGCAGAAGTGCGCCGATCGTCTGGCGCAGAGCGCGCAGGATTTTCGTTTACAGCTCGGCGAGCCGGGCTATCGCGGCAACCTGCGCGAGCTGCTGGCGGACAAAAACATCCAGCGCGCGCTGCTGCTGCTCGATGATGCGCTTGAGCTCTGCTACGACGTGGCGAAACTGTCGCTCGGCCGTTCCGCGCTGCTGGATGCGGCCTTCGAACGCGCCACGCTCTATCGCGGGCGGCTGAAGCGGCTGAAAGAGATTAACCAGCCGGGTTACAGCTACTGGTACGAATGCACCTCGCGCCACTTTACCCTGGCGCTCACGCCGCTGACGGTGGCGGATAAATTTAAAGAGGTGATGGCGCAAAAGCCGGGCAGCTGGATCTTCACGTCGGCAACCCTGTCGGTGAATGACGACCTGCGCCACTTCACCGAGCGCCTCGGCATCGAGCAGGCGGAATCGCTGCTTCTGCCCAGCCCGTTCGATTACGAAAAGCAGGCGCTGCTCTGCGTGCCGCGCAATCTGCCGCTTCCCAACCAGCCGGGTGCGGCCCGGCTGCTGGCGGCGATGCTGAAGCCAATGATCGAGGCCAATAACGGCCGCTGCTTTATGCTCTGCACCTCCCACGCCATGATGCGCGACCTCGCCGAGCAGTTCCGCGCCACCATGACGCTACCGGTGCTGCTGCAGGGCGAAACCAGCAAAGGCCAGCTGCTGCAGCAGTTCGTTAGCGCCGGTAACGCCCTGCTGGTCGCAACCAGCAGCTTCTGGGAAGGGGTGGACGTGCGCGGCGACACGCTTTCACTGGTGATCATTGATAAGCTGCCGTTTACCTCCCCGGACGATCCGCTGCTGAAGGCGCGGATGGAAGACTGCCGCCTGCGCGGCGGCGATCCGTTTGACGAGGTTCAGCTGCCGGATGCGGTCATTACGCTTAAGCAAGGGGTAGGGCGCTTAATCCGTGACGTCACCGATCGCGGCGTGCTGGTCATCTGCGATAACCGGCTGGTGATGCGTCCTTACGGGGCAACCTTCCTTGCAAGCCTGCCGCCCGCACCGCGGACGCGGGACATAAAACGCGCGGTGCGTTTCCTGGCAAACCCAACGGCGGAGTAATTTACCCCGGAGTGTGCTAAGATGCGCGCCATTTTGTGACTGACCCTTGCGAGAGCGCGACGACTGATGCGAATTCTGGCTATTGATACCGCGACAGAGGCTTGCTCTGTTGCTCTGTTGAACGACGGTGCTGTTTCTGCCCATTTCGAAGAGTGCCCACGGGAACACACCCAACGCATTCTGCCCCTGGTAAAAGCCATTTTAACCCAGGGCAACACCTCCTTAACCGACCTCGACGCGCTGGCCTTTGGCCGCGGCCCCGGCAGCTTTACGGGCGTACGTATCGGGATTGGCATTGCGCAGGGGCTGGCGCTGGGCGCCGAACTGCCGATGATCGGCGTCTCTACCCTCGCCACCATGGCACAGGGCGCATGGCGCATGACCGGGGCAACGCGCGTCCTGGCAGCGATTGATGCCCGCATGGGCGAAGTCTACTGGGCCGAATACACCCGCGACGAGCAGGGCGTGTGGCACGGTGAAGAGACGGAAGCCGTGCTTAAGCCGGAAGCGGTGACGGAACGGCTGAAGCAGCTGTCCGGCGAGTGGGCGACCGTCGGTACGGGCTGGCAGGCGTGGCCTGAGATGGCGAACGGCACCGGGCTGACGCTGGTGGACGGCAACATGCTTCTGCCGGCTGCGGAAGATATGCTTCCGATTGCCAGCCAGCTGCTCGCAGCAGGCAAAACCGTGGCCGTTGAACACGCGGAACCGGTTTATTTGCGAAACACCGTCGCGTGGAAGAAACTTCCGGGCCGCGAGTGAATCTCAGTAACAGGAACTGAGAAAAAGGAGTCGCATCATGGCGGTTCAGACTAAAGTAGTACGCCTTATTATGGCAGGCGCGGTTGCCATAGCACTGAGCGGATGCGTTTCCGTTCCTGATGCGATTAAGGGCAGCAGCCCGACGCCACAGCAGGATCTGGTTCGGGTGATGAATGCACCTGAGCTGTACGTCGGCCAGGAAGCGCGCTTCGGCGGTAAGGTCATCGATGTACAAAACCAGCAGGGGAAAACCCGTCTGGAGATCGCCACCGTTCCGCTGGACAGCGGCGCGCGGCCTGTGCTGGGCGAGGCCTCCCGCGGGCGCATCTATGCGGACGTCAGCGGGTTCCTCGATCCGGTTGATTTTCGCGGACAGCTGGTGACCGTCGTCGGGCCGATTACCGGCGCCGTGCAGGGCAAAATCGGCAGCACGCCGTACAAATTTATGACCATGCAGGTCAACGGCTATAAGCGCTGGCGGCTGGCACAGCAGGTGATCATGCCGCCTCAGCCGATCGATCCGTGGATGTGGGGTCCACATCCTTATCGTTACGGCTACCCGGGCTGGGGCTGGTATAACCCGGGGCCTGCACAGGTACAGACGATCGTTACTGAGTAACTTACTGTTATTGTTAGAAAAGAGACAGCGGCTCAGCCGCTGTCTCTGTTTTTTTACGGATAAAACGAAAAAAAAGAGTGACGCGCTTCGCAACCTTAAATCTGAACAATTAATAAACTGGTACGCTGAGTTAATATAATGTTAACAAACTGTTTATTATCGGGGTTGTGATGACGACGAACACTCATTTCAGAGGTGATGCATTGAAGAAGGTTTGGCTTAACCGTTATCCCGCAGATGTTCCTGCTGAGATCAATCCTGACCGTTATCAATCCCTGGTGGAATTATTTGAACACTCGGTAAGGCGCTACGCGGACCAGCCCGCATTTGTGAATATGGGCGAGGTGATGACGTTCCGTAAGCTGGAGGAGCGCAGCCGGGCGTTTGCGGCGTACCTGCAGGAAGGGCTGGGGCTGCAAAAAGGGGATCGCGTCGCGCTGATGATGCCGAACCTGCTGCAATACCCGGTGGCGCTGTTCGGTATCCTGCGTGCCGGGATGATTGTCGTTAACGTCAACCCGCTGTACACCCCGCGCGAGCTGGAGCATCAGCTTAACGACAGCGGCGCAGTCGCGATTGTCATTGTGTCCAACTTTGCCCATACGCTGGAAAAAGTGGTCGACAAAACCCAGGTGAAACACGTCATCCTGACGCGCATGGGGGACCAGCTCTCCACCGCCAAAGGCACGCTGGTTAACTTTGTCGTCAAATACGTCAAACGTCTGGTGCCAAAATACCATCTGCCGGACGCTATCTCCTTCCGCCGCGCGCTGCATGCGGGCTATCGTATGCAGTACGTTAAGCCGGAAGTGGTCTCAGAAGATCTCGCGTTCCTGCAGTATACCGGCGGTACCACCGGCGTGGCGAAAGGCGCAATGCTGACCCACCGCAACATGCTGGCGAACCTTGAGCAGGTCAATGCAACCTACGGGCCGCTGCTGCATCCCGGCAAAGAGCTGGTCATTACGGCGCTGCCGCTGTACCACATTTTCGCACTGACCATGAACTGCCTGCTGTTTATTGAGCTCGGCGGTCAAAACGTGCTGATTACTAACCCGCGTGATATACCGGGGCTGGTGAAAGAGCTGGCAAAATACCCGTTCACCGCCATGACCGGGGTAAATACCCTGTTTAACGCGCTGCTTAATAACAAAGAGTTCCAGCAGCTGGACTTCTCCACGCTCCATCTCTCTGCGGGCGGCGGCATGCCGGTTCAGCAGGCGGTGGCCGAGCGCTGGGTGAAGCTTACCGGCCAGTATCTGCTGGAGGGCTATGGCCTGACGGAGTGCGCGCCGCTGGTCAGCGTTAACCCGCATGACATCGACTACCACAGCGGAAGCATTGGACTGCCCGTTCCTTCCACTGAAGCGAAACTGGTCGATGATAACGATAACGAAGTCGCGCCGGGTGAGCCGGGTGAGCTTTGCGTCAAAGGTCCACAGGTCATGCTGGGCTACTGGCAGCGTCCCGATGCGACCGACGAAATCATCAAAGACGGCTGGCTGCATACCGGTGACATCGCGGTGATGGATGACGAGGGCTTCCTGCGCATTGTCGATCGCAAGAAAGATATGATCCTGGTCTCCGGCTTCAACGTCTATCCGAATGAGATCGAAGACGTGGTCATGCAGCACAGCGGCGTACTCGAAGTGGCAGCGGTCGGCGTGCCTTCCGGCAGCAGCGGTGAAGCAGTGAAGATATTTGTGGTCAAGAAGGATCCTTCTCTCACCGAGGAAGCGCTGATAACGTTTTGTCGTCGTCAGCTGACGGGCTATAAAGTGCCGAAGCTGGTGGAATTCCGCGACGAGCTGCCGAAATCCAACGTCGGGAAGATATTACGACGAGAATTACGTGACGAAGCCCGTGCCAAAGTAGACAATAAGGCCTGAGCTTCACGTTAATCGTCCAGACGCCGGTTAAGCCGGCGTTTTTTATGGGCGCAAACAAAAGAGAATCCGATTTGAATTACCAGATGATCACGACCAACGACGAGCTGGCTTCGCTATGCGAAGTGACGCGCGACTTTCCTGCCATTGCCCTGGATACCGAGTTTGTCCGTACCCGGACGTACTATCCGCAGCTGGGGTTGATTCAGATGTACGACGGTAAACACGTGTCGCTGATCGACCCTCTCGGCATTACCGACTGGACGCCGATGCGCGATCTGCTGCTCAATACCGCCGTCACGAAATACCTGCACGCAGGCAGTGAAGATCTGGAAGTCTTTCTGAACACCTTTGGCATTATGCCTCAGCCGCTGATTGATACGCAGATCCTTGCGGCGTTCAGCGGGCGACCGCTCTCCTGGGGCTTTGCCGCCATGGTGGAGGAGTATACGGGCCTGACGCTGGATAAAAGCGAATCCCGTACCGACTGGCTGGCCCGTCCGCTTACCGCGCGCCAGCTGGAGTATGCGGCGGCTGATGTGTTTTACCTGCTGCCGATCGCCGGACAGCTGATGCAAGAAGCCGAGGCATCCGGCTGGCTGTCCGCCGCGCTGGACGAGTGCCGTATGACCCAGCTGCGTCGTCAGGAAGTGGTGGATCCGAAAGAGGCCTGGCGCGACATCAGCAACGCCTGGCAGCTGCGTACGCGTCAGCTGGCGTGCCTGCAGCTGCTGGCAGACTGGCGCTTGCGTAAAGCGCGCGAGCGCGATCTGGCCGTTAACTTTGTGGTTCGCGAAGAGCATCTCTGGGCGGTTGCGCGCTATATGCCGGGCAGCCTCGGCGAGCTGGACAGCATTGGGCTTTCGGGCAGCGAAATCCGTTTCCACGGCAAAACCCTGCTGGCGCTGGTCGCAAAAGCGCAGGCGTTGCCGGAAGAGGCGCTTCCGGAACCGCTGCTGAACCTGATGGATATGCCGGGCTATCGCAAAGCGTTTAAGGACATCAAAGCGCTGGTGCAGACGGTGGCGACGGAAAGCAAGCTGAGCGCGGAGCTGCTCGCCTCACGCCGTCAGATTAACCAGCTGCTTAACTGGCACTGGAAGCTGAAGCCGCAGAATGGCATGCCGGAAATGATGGCGGGATGGCGCGGGGAATTGATGGCCGATCGCCTGAATACGCTGCTGGAAGGTTATCCGCGATAAAAAATATGCCGGGTGATAAACCCGGCATATTCCCCCGGTGGCGCTGCGCTTACCGGGGCGACGAAATCACAAACCTACGGACGCGACTCTTCCGCTTCCGGGAGCGTCACGTTCAGCTCCAGAATCGAAATATCCCCGTCTTTTTGTTCCAGCTGCACCGTCACCATCTCCGGGTCAATCTGCACGTACTTACAGATCACTTCCAGGATGTCCTTGCGCAGCTGCGGCAGGTAGTGAGGCTCGGCGTCGCTACGACGACGCTCCGCAACGATAATTTGCAGACGTTCTTTTGCGATGTTGGCGGTGTTCTTTTTCCGCGAGAGAAAAAAGTCCAGTAATGCCATAACTTATCCTCCGAACAGGCGTTTGAGGAAACCTTTCTTCTCTTCTTCAATGAAGCGGAAAGGACGTTCTTCTCCCAGCAGACGGTCAACGGTATCGGCGTAAGCTTTACCTGCATCTGCCATTGTATCAAGGATCACTGGCTCGCCCTGGTTAGAGGCACGTAACACGGACTGATCTTCCGGGATAACGCCCACCAGCTTAATGCGCAGGATCTCCAGCACGTCTTCCATGCTCAGCATGTCACCTTTGTTCACGCGGCCCGGGTTGTAGCGGGTGAGCAGCAGGTGTTCTTTAATCGGGTCTTCGCCATTTTCCGCACGACGGGATTTAGAGGCGAGGATCCCGAGAATGCGGTCTGAGTCACGCACGGATGAAACTTCAGGGTTGGTGGTGATGATTGCTTCATCAGCGAAGTAGAGCGCCATCAGGGCACCGGTTTCGATACCGGCAGGGGAGTCACAGACAATGAAGTCGAACTCCATTTTTTTCAGCTCGTCGAGCACCTTTTCTACTCCTTCACGGGTCAGGGCGTCTTTGTCACGCGTCTGAGAAGCCGGGAGAATGTAGAGGTTCTCGGTGCGCTTGTCTTTAATCAGCGCCTGGTTCAGCGTGGCATCGCCCTGAATGACGTTCACAAAGTCATACACGACGCGACGCTCACATCCCATGATGAGGTCGAGGTTACGCAAGCCGATATCGAAGTCGATAACGACGGTTTTCTTTCCCTTCTGGGCCAAACCAGTAGCGATGGCCGCGCTGGAGGTGGTCTTGCCAACGCCTCCTTTACCCGAAGTAACAACAATAATGCGTGCCATAGAAATTCCTTGTTAAAAAGGGATCAATTCAACGGTTGAACGGTCAACGCGTCGTCTGCCAGAAGCAGGCGAGCCGCTTTGCCATAAAATTCGGCTGGGATCTTGTCGCTCAGCCAATATTCACCTGCGATGGACACCAGTTCCGCCGTCAGGTGAGTACAAAATATTTGCGCGTCCCGATCGCCACTTGCACCTGCGAGCGCACGTCCACGCATCATACCGTAAACGTGAATATTGCCATCTGCAATCAGCTCAGCGCCAGCACTGACGTGGCTTGTAACAATCAGATCACAGTTTGGTGCATAAATGCGCTGACCGGAACGAACCGGCACATCAATCATTCGCGTTTTTGTGATGTTTGTAACGTTTTGCGCCGCAGGAGGGGGCGTTTCGACGGCAACGGGTGCCGCACGCGGGGCTTTTTCTTTGCCTTCATTCAGAAGCGGCAGCCCCGCACGGTCAATTTCCGCTTTCAGTTCAGTATCTTTGCAGCCGCTGATGCCGACAATACGCAGTCCGGTCGAGGAGACGGCCTGCTGGAGACGTTTCCAGTTAACCGGCGCTTCAAGACCGCTGACGTTGATCACAACAGGGGCGTGCTTCAGGAAGGCGGGAGCCTGGGCGATTTTGTCTTCTAACGCCTGACGAATAACCTCGGGTTTTGCATCATGCAAATGTACCACTGATAAGGTGAAGCTACTGCCTTTAAGCTCGATGGGCGTGTTTGACATCCTGGCCTTACTCAATTTGCTATTAACCGCAACCACTCGCTGCGATATTCCGAAGAGTATCAGGCATGTTATAGTCAGGAGTATATTGAGGCAAGCAACCACCCATTAATTCAGAGTAAAAACATGTTTTGTGTGATCTACAGAAGTACAACCCGTGACCAGACCTATCTTTATGTCGAAAATAAAGACGATTTTTCACGCGTGCCTGAAGAATTAATGAAGAGCTTTGGCCGACCGCAGATGGCGATGCTGCTGCCGCTGGATGGTCGCAAGAAACTGGTGAATGCCGATCTGGAGAAAGTGAAAACGGCATTAGCCGAGCAGGGCTATTATTTACAGCTTCCGCCGCCACCCGAGAATTTATTAAAACAGCATCTTGAGGCGAACGGTAAAAAATAGTCTCAACTGTTTTTGAGCACAACACATCAACCGTTTAGGGGTCGACCATGTATCAACATCATAACTGGCAAGGTGCATTACTGGATTATCCCGTCAGCAAAGTGGTTTGCGTGGGCAGCAACTATGCAAAACATATTCAGGAGATGGGCAGTGCGACGCCAGAAGAGCCGGTGCTGTTCATTAAGCCTGAAACGGCGCTTTGCGATATTCGCCAGCCGCTGGCCCTGCCGCAGGGGCTCGGCTCGGTGCACCACGAAGTGGAACTCGCCGTGCTGATCGGCGCAACGCTGCGTCAGGCCTCCGAAGAGCATGTGCAAAAAGCGATCGCCGGATACGGCGTGGCGCTGGATCTGACGCTACGCGACGTGCAGGGTAAAATGAAGAAAGCGGGGCAGCCGTGGGAAAAAGCCAAAGGGTTTGATAATTCCTGCCCAATTTCGGCGTTTGTGCCGGTGAGCGAATTTACCGGCGATCCGCAGGATACGCCGCTCAGCCTGAAGGTTAACGGTGAAATCCGCCAGCAGGGTACCTCGGCAGACATGATCCATAAGATTGTGCCGCTGATCGCCTACATGAGCCGCTTCTTTACCCTCAAGCCGGGTGATGTGATCCTGACCGGCACGCCGGAAGGCGTTGGTCCGCTCGCGAGCGGTGATGAACTTGAAGTTGGTTTTAACGGCCTGTCGCTGAAAACCCGCGTGCTGTAACCTCCTCTTGCCGCCTGAAAAGGGCGGCAAAACTTGCAACGACGTGCCAGACTCGTTATAAGGTGCGCTTTCTTTTGACGTGTGGACATCCTGATGAACGACATCCCTTTCTGGCAAAGCAAAACTCTCGACGACATGACCGACGCGGAATGGGAATCCTTATGCGACGGCTGCGGTCAGTGCTGCCTGCACAAGCTGATGGATGAAGACACGGACGAAATCTACTTCACCAACGTGGCCTGCAAGCAGCTGAACATCAAAACCTGCCAGTGCCGCAACTACGAGCGCCGCTTCGAGTTCGAGCCAGACTGCATTAAATTAACCCGTGAGAATCTGCCCACCTTTGAATGGCTGCCGCATACCTGCGCGTATCGCCTGCTGGCGGAGGGGAAAGGTCTGCCTGACTGGCACCCCCTGCTGACCGGTTCAAAAGCGGCGATGCACGGCGAACGTATCTCCGTGCGCCACATTGCGGTGAAAGAGTCCGAGGTGCGGGACTGGGAAGATCACATCATGAACCACCCGACCCGTTGAGATTAAAAAAACCCGCCAAAGCGGGTTTTTTATTGTGCGCTGTTGTGTCGGGTGGCGCTGCGCTTACCCGACCTACAAAACCGTAGGCCCGCGCAAGCGAAGCGCCGCCGGGCGAATTAGCGCCCGAACAAATCGCGTTTCTTCGGTTTGAACGGCTGAGCGATCAACACCAGCAGCGCCACGATGAAGTAGGCGGCAAAAATGCCCACCAGCCACTGCGGCATCTCCAACGTCAGGAATTCCCACTGGCGAACGGAGCAGTCACCGGAGGCAACGAACACCTGCGGCAGCCATTTGTCCAGCGGCAGCCAGCTAGGGAAGCGGGCGGCAAAATCGCAGGTCATAAACGGTGACGGATGCAGCTGCATCATCGTGTGCTGCCAGGAGAGTTCAATGCCTTTCCAGGCGCTGTAGAGCCAGATTGCGATCCCGGCATAGCGAAGCGGCGACTTCGGCGCAATCGCGCCGACCAGGCCAGCCCCCATAATGCCGAACAGCGCGCAGCGTTCGTAAATACAGAGCACGCAAGGTTTGAGTCCCATTACGTGCTGGAACCACAGCGCGACCATTTCCAGCGCAAAGGCGGTCAGGGCCATTAACAACCACGCTCCGCGACCGCGGGAGCACTGGTTTAAAAATCTCAACATAATCATTTCCCTGGAACATGCTTAGAAAGCGCAGTGTAAACGAATTCGTTTTTCGCGCCACCTGTACCTGGCGAAATAAAACGTAATTGGATGTTTATCGTGCGAAAAGGCAAACGGGCAGCGAACTGCCCGAGTTGCAGTGTTTACTGCGCCGCAAGTATACCCGCTTGTATCAACCATTGCGTACAGGGAATAAGGGTAATTTTGACGCAAAGCAATCCCACGATCGTAAGCACCAGCGTATAGGGCAGGGCCATCCAGACCATTCTTCCATAAGAAAGACGTATGAGTGGCGCAAGGGCGGAGGTCAGCAGGAAAAGGAAGGCGGCCTGGCCATTGGGTGTCGCCACCGACGGCAGGTTGGTACCGGTGTTGATCGCCACGGCCAGCAGTTCAAACTGTCCGGCGCTGATCACGCCTTGCTCCATCGCGGTCTTAGCCTCGTTAATGTAAACCGTACCGACAAAGACGTTATCTGAGATCGACGAGAGCAGGCCGTTAAACAGGTAAAACAGCGACAGCTGAGCATCCGGCGATGCCCGTAAGACAAAGGCAATAATCGGCGCGAACAGGTGCTGGTCGATTATCACCGCCACGACCGCAAAGAACACCGCCAGCAGGGCGGTAAACGGCAGCGCTTCGGTAAAGGCTTTGCCGATGGCATGCTCATCCGTCACGCCGGTAAAGGTCGTGGCGAGAATAATCACGGACAGACCAATCAGCCCCACTTCAGCCAGATGGAACGCCAGCGCGGCGATAAGCCAGACGCCGATGATCCCCTGTGCAATCAGGCGCAGCGTCTCCTGGCGCGTCCGCTGGCGTCGGCTCTGCAGATCGAATTTATGCAGTTCCTGACGTACCGGCTCCGGGAGTTGTGCCCCGTAACCAAAGAGGCGAAACTTCTCCACCAGCAAACAGGTCGCCAGACCGCAGATCAGCACCGGCACGCTCACCGGGGCCATTCTCAGGAAGAAATCACCGAAGTGCCAGCCCGCCGCTTTCGCAATGATCAGGTTTTGCGGCTCGCCCACCATCGTCATCACGCCCCCCAGGGCGGTACCCACCCCGGCATGCATCATCAGGCTGCGCAGGAAGGCGCGAAACTGTTCCAGTACCTCGCGGTTATGCGCATCGACATGGCTGTCATCCTGCAGATCCTCACCCGGACGAGAGGAGGCCACGCGGTGATAAATACCGTAAAACCCCACCGCGACGCTTATCACCACCGCGACGACCGTCAGCGCGTCCAGGAAGGCTGACAGGAAGGCCGCCGCAAGGCAAAACGCCAGCGAGAGAACCGTTTTCGACGGAATGCTGAGCAGCAGGCGCGTAAAGATAAACAGCAGCAGCTGTTTCATAAAGTAGATGCCCGCCACCATAAACATCAGCAGCAGAAGCACTTCAAGATTTGAAGCCAGCTCTGCTTTGACATGCTCGGCAGAGGTCATGCCAATCACTACCGCTTCAAACGCCAGCAATCCGCCCGGCAACAGGGGATAGCATTTCAGCGCCATCGCCAGGGTGAAGATAAACTCCGCGACCAGCAGCCACCCGGCAACGAACGGGTTCACGTAAAAGAGGAGAGGGTTAACGACCAGGAACACCAGCAGTATCAGTTTGTACCAGTCAGGAGACTGGCCTAAAAAATTGCGCCACAGAGCGCGCCCAAAAGAAATTTCCACGACAGACGTCCTTCCCCGTCAAGTAAGACAAAACATCAGTATACGCAAAATTCACGGTCCAGACGCGGATAAGACTGCATTGTAAATTTCATAAAAATGAAACGGCGATCCCTCTTTTCTCTCTTTGCCGCGCTACCTGCCACTGCACGCCTCTGGTATGATGAGTCCAATTTGCAAAAGCTGTGTAATGGAAATCTCACTATGGTCATTAAGGCGCAGAGCCCGGCGGGTTTCGCGGAAGAGTACATCATTGAAAGCATCTGGAATAATCGTTTCCCTGCGGGGTCCATTCTTCCGGCTGAACGCGAACTCTCTGAACTGATTGGCGTCACTCGCACCACGCTGCGTGAAGTGCTTCAGCGACTGGCGCGCGATGGCTGGTTGACGATCCAGCACGGCAAGCCAACAAAAGTGAACAACTTCTGGGAAACCTCCGGGCTGAACATTCTTGAAACGCTGGCGCGTCTCGATCATGAAAGCGTGCCGCAGCTCATTGATAATCTGCTCTCCGTTCGCACCAACATCGCGACGATCTTTATTCGTACGGCTTTCCGCCAGCATCCGGAAGATGCGCTTGCGGTGCTGGCCAGTGCCAACGAGGTGGAAGATCATGCCGACGCGTTTGCCACCCTCGATTACAACGTCTTCCGTGGCCTGGCGTTTGCCTCCGGCAACCCGGTGTACGGTCTGATCCTCAACGGCATGAAAGGGCTCTACACCCGTATTGGCCGCCACTACTTTGCCAATCCCGAAGCCCGCAGCCTGGCGCTGGGCTTTTACCATAAGCTGAGCAAGCTGTGCTCCGAAGGTCTGCACGATCAGGTGTATGAGACAGTGCGCCGCTACGGTCACGATTCCGGTGAAATCTGGCACCGTATGCAGAAAACGCTGCCGGGTGATTTGGCGATTCAGAGCCGCTGAAATAAAAAACCTCTCGTGTGAGAGGTTTTTTTTCGCCCGGTGGCGCTTCGCTTACCGGGCCTACAA
>NZ_KV787878.1:127340-234766 GCF_001807145.1 Enterobacter sp. HMSC16D10 | reverse complement strand
GCCGGGTAAGGCGTAGCCGCCACCCGGCAAAAAACTACAGCGTATTCAACCGCGCCGGGCAGCGTTCAAGCAGCTCGACGCTCCCGTCTTCATTCTGCTGCTCCAGCTGCACGTCAAAGCCCCACAGGCGATGCACGTGCTTCAGCACCTCTTTACGCCCTTTATCCAGCGGCGCGCGATTGTGCGGGATATAGCGCAGCGTCAGGGAGCGGTCACCGCGCAAATCCACGTTCCACACCTGAATGTTGGGTTCAAGATTGCTCAGGTTGTACTGGGAAGAGAGGCGAGAGCGGATCTCACGGTAACCCTCCTCGTTGTGGATTGCGGAGATCTCCAGATAGTTGTTGCGGTCGTCGTCCAGCACGGTGAAGAAGCGGAAGTCACGCATGATCTTCGGCGACATAAACTGGCTGATGAAGCTCTCATCCTTAAAGTCGCGCATCGCAAAGTGCAGCGTTTCCAGCCAGTCAGATCCGGCGATATCCGGGAACCAGTACTTGTCTTCTTCCGTCGGCGACTGACAGATACGCTTAATGTCCTGGAACATGGCGAAGCCAAGGGCATACGGGTTAATCCCGCTGTACCACGGGCTGTTATAGGGCGGCTGGAACACCACGTTGGTATGGCTGTGGAGGAACTCCATCATGAACCGCTCGGTGACTTTCCCCTCGTCGTACAGGTGGTTGAGGATGGTGTAGTGCCAGAAGGTCGCCCAGCCTTCGTTCATCACCTGCGTCTGTTTTTGCGGGTAGAAATACTGGCTCACCTTCCGCACGATGCGCAGGATCTCACGCTGCCACGGCTCCAGCAGCGGGGCGTTCTTCTCCATAAAATAGAGCAGGTTTTCCTGTGGCTCGGACGGATAACGCCGCGCTTCGGCGATCGTTTTTTCTTCCTCACGCTTCGGCAGGGTGCGCCACAGCATGTTCACCTGGCTTTGCAGATACTCTTCGCGGCTTTTCTGTCGGGCCTTCTCCTCCTGCAGGGAGATTTTCTGCGGGCGTTTGTAGCGGTCAACGCCGTAGTTCATCAGCGCGTGACAGGAGTCGAGCAGTTTTTCCACTTCGTCCACGCCGTAGCGTTCTTCGCAGTCGGTAATGTATTTACGGGCGAAGATCAGGTAATCGACGATGGAGCTGGCATCCGTCCAGCTGCGGAACAGATAGTTATTCTTGAAAAAGGAGTTATGCCCGTAGCAGGCGTGCGCCATCACCAGCGCCTGCATGGTAATGGTGTTCTCTTCCATTAAATAGGCGATACACGGATTGGAGTTGATGACGATTTCATACGCCAGACCCTGCTGGCCGTGCTTATACAGCCGCTCCGTTTCAATAAATTTCTTACCAAACGACCAGTGCGGATAGTTGATCGGCATCCCGACGCTGGAGTAGGCGTCCATCATCTGTTCGGACGTAATGACTTCAATCTGATGGGGGTAGGTATCCAGGCGATACAGTTTTGCGACCCGGTCGATCTCGGCGAGGTAAACATCCAGCAGCTCGAAGGTCCAGTCGGGTCCATCGCTCAGACGTGTGTTGTCCTTGTTCAGGGAATCAATAGTAGCCATTAGCGCGCCCTCGTTGTGGGTGCTCTCTCTGTCTGGAGAGCCTCCTTTCAAGCATAGATCAACGTGTTAAAAAGCGTGCTGGGGCAGAAATTTTTTCTTTGCGATTTCGCGTTTTTGATACGGCAAAAAAACGGTGTCTCTCAGCATTTTATGCTGGTTAAAAATAACGCGCAGCAGGAGATCCCAAATTAGCACTACCCCCTGATGCTGGGGGATGTGTGAGGTAAGTCACCATAAAAAAGTCATATGTTGAATAATATTTTCAACTAGGTTATCAATCTGTAATTAGAAGATTGTTCTTTTGCACATAATGGAGTGGCTATGCGTGTTGTCATACTGGGAAGTGGTGTCGTTGGGGTAACCAGCGCCTGGTATTTAAGTCAGGCGGGACATGACGTCACCGTTATCGATCGTGAGTCAGGCCCCGCGCTGGAAACCAGCGCGGCGAACGCCGGGCAAATCTCTCCGGGCTATGCGGCACCGTGGGCAGCACCGGGCGTTCCGCTGAAAGCGATTAAATGGATGTTCCAGCGCCACGCGCCGCTGGCCATCAGCCTTGACGGCACGCAGTTCCAGCTGAAGTGGATGTGGCAGATGCTGCGCAACTGCGACACCCGCCACTACATGGAGAACAAAGGGCGCATGGTGCGCCTGGCGGAATACAGCCGCGACTGCCTGAAAGCGCTGCGCGCCTCAACCGGGATTGAGTACGAAGGCCGTCAGGGCGGAACGCTCCAACTGTTCCGCACCGAACAACAGTATGAAAACGCCACCCGCGATATCGCCGTGCTGGAAGATGCTGGCGTACCGTATCAGCTGCTGGAAGCCAGCCAGCTTGGTCAGGTTGAACCTGCGCTGGCGGAAGTGGCGCATAAGCTGACGGGCGGCCTGCGCCTGCCGAATGACGAAACCGGCGACTGCCAGCTCTTTACGCAGCGTCTGGCGCAGATGTGCGAGCAGGCGGGGGTGAAATTCCGCTTTAACACCTCTGTCGACAAGCTGCTGTCGGAAGGGGAAAAAATTTACGGCGTGAAGTGTGGCGAAGAGGTGATCAAAGCGGATGCCTACGTCATGGCGTTTGGTTCGTACTCCACCGCGATGCTGAAGGGCATTCTCGATATTCCGGTCTACCCGCTAAAAGGCTACTCGCTGACCATTCCGGTAAAAGAGGAGAGCGGCGCACCGGTTTCTACCATTCTGGATGAAACCTATAAAATCGCCATTACCCGCTTCGATAACCGCATCCGCGTAGGCGGCATGGCGGAGATTGTCGGCTTCAACACCGAACTGCTGAAACCGCGTCGTGAAACGCTGGAGATGGTGGTGGGGGACCTCTTCCCGCGCGGTGGTTTTGTCGAGCAGGCGACCTTCTGGACCGGCCTGCGTCCGATGACGCCGGACGGCACGCCGATTGTGGGGCGCACGCCGTTCAAAAACCTGTGGACCAATACCGGACACGGTACGCTTGGCTGGACGATGGCCTGCGGCTCCGGACAGCTGCTGAGCGACCTGATTTCCGGACGCACGCCGGCCATTCCGTTTGACGATCTCAGTGTCGCGCGCTATCAATCGGGGTTTACGCCGTCGCGTCCACAGCACCTGCACGGCGCGCATAACTAAGGAGCTGTCATGTCCCGTCCTGTTCTCGCTCAGCTGAACCTGCAGGCCCTGAAGGATAACCTGCAGATTGTTCGTCGGGCAGCACCTGGCGCCCGCGTGTGGTCGGTGGTGAAAGCGAATGCCTACGGCCACGGCATTGACCGTATCTGGAGCGCGCTGAGCGCCACCGATGGCTTTGCGTTACTCAATCTTGAAGAGGCCATTCTGCTGCGCGAGCGCGGCTGGAAAGGGCCCATACTGCTGCTGGAGGGCTTCTTCCACGCCGACGATCTGCCGCTGCTGGATAAGTACCGGCTGACCACCAGCGTTCATAGCAACTGGCAGATCAAAGCGATTCAGGATGCGAAGCTCCACGCGCCGCTGGATATCTATCTCAAGGTCAACAGCGGCATGAACCGCCTGGGCTTCCAGCCTGAGCGGGTGCATACGGTCTGGCAGCAGCTACGCGCCCTGAAGAACGTGGGTGAAATGACGCTGATGGCGCACTTTGCCGACGCGGAAAAACCGGACGGTATCGCCGATGCCATGGTCCGCATTGAGCAGGCGGCAGAAGGGCTGGACTGCCCGCGCTCGCTGTCCAACTCGGCGGCCACGCTGTGGCATCCCGAGGCGCATTACAACTGGGTGCGTCCGGGGATCGTTCTGTACGGCGCGTCGCCCTCGGGCCAGTGGCAGGATATCGCCAACAGCGGCCTGAAGCCGGTTATGACCCTGCGCAGCGAAATCATTGGCGTGCAGACCCTGAAAGCTGGCGACACGGTGGGCTACGGTAGCCGCTATCGGGCAAAGGGCGAGCAGCGGATTGGTATCGTGGCGGGCGGCTATGCCGACGGCTACCCGCGCATTGCGCCGACCGGTACGCCTGTGTGGGTAGATGGAGTCCGCACGGGAACGGTAGGCACCGTATCAATGGATATGCTGGCCGTTGACCTGACGCCCTGCCCGCAGGCGGGTATCGGTTCCCCGGTCGAGCTGTGGGGTAACGAAATCAAAATTGATGACGTGGCGGCCGCGGCGGGCACGGTAGGGTATGAACTGATGTGTGCCCTGGCACCGAGGGTGCCGGTTGTGACGGTGTAACGTATGTTCGCCGGGTGGCGCTAACGCTAACCCGGCCTACGTTCGAGGGTTTTGTAGGCCGGGTAAGGCGAAGCCGCCACCCGGCAAAAAAACCGTTACTCCGCTTCCTCTTCCATCGGCCTCAAACCGACTTTCCTTACCGCGTTATCTTCTTTCTCTGCTACCGTCCAGATCATCCCGGCAAACTCTACCTGATCGCCCACGACCGGGGCAGCGCCAAGCCGCTGCTGGATGATTTCGCCCAGCGTTTGCTGGCTATCTCCGTCTTCAGCACCTTCATCCAGGCCGTAAATCAGCGCCACATCGGCAAACCTGGCGCTGGCTTCCAGAATAAAATCGCCGAAGAAACGCTGGTCCAGCGCCACCGGCGGCGACTGGCTGAACAGCTTGCCCAGCGCGGGCAGGTCACGCTCGCGGCCAATCACGCAGAGAATATCCCCTTCGCGCAGGCGGGTGCTGCCGGTAGGGTGCAACAGGACATTGTCGCGGAACAGGGCGGCAATGCGCGTTTCGGCCGGCATGTGCAAATCGCGCAGCGAAGCGCCCACGCACCATTTGTCGGCGCTCAGCTGGTAGACGAACTGCTCCCACGGGTTTTCCGGATGAATGTCGAGCCCCACCCGCGACACCGGCCAGCCCACGGGAGGTACCACCACTTTGGCTTTTTTTGCCGCCCACCCGAGGGACGTTCCCTGGAACAGCAGCGAAATCAGCACCACGAAGAAGGCCACGTTAAAGAACAGCCGGGCGTTATCCAGACCGGCCATCATCGGAAAGACCGCAAGAATAATCGGAACCGCGCCGCGCAGACCCACCCAGCTGATAAAGACGCGCTCGCGCAGGTTGAAGCCGCGAAACGGCAGCAGGCCAGCAAATACCGACAGCGGACGGGCGAAGAAGATCATCCACGCAGACAACAGCAGCGCCGGAACGGCGATGGGCAGCAGGTCCGATGGGGTAACCAGAAGACCGAGCACCAGGAACATGCCGATCTGCGCCAGCCATGCCAGGCCGTCGAAGTTCTGCAAAATGGCATGGCGGTTGCGAATAGGGCGGTTGCCCATCAGGAACCCGCAGAGGTAGACGGCGAGAATGCCGCTGCCGTCCAGCGCCGTGGTAACGGCAAAAATGAGAATGCCGCCGCTCAAGGCCAGCAGCGGGTAAAGCCCCGAGGGCAGCGAGATGCGGTTGATCATCTGCTGTAAGAGGTATCCCCCCGCCAGGCCAATAACAATCCCCAGCCCGAACTGCTGCAGGATATGCCACGCAAACATCCAGCTGAGCCCCGTCTCGTGCTGCTGGATCATCTCAATCAGCGTGATGGTGAGAAACACCGCCATCGGGTCGTTGCTGCCGGATTCAATCTCAAGCGTGGAGCCAACGCGTTCGTTAAGCCCTTTTCCGCCGAGCAGGGAAAACACCGCAGCCGCATCGGTTGAGCCCACGATGGCGCCTATCAGCAACCCTTCCATGATATTGAGATGGAAAAGCCACGCGGCCATCATCCCGGTCAGACCGGAGGTAATCAACACGCCAACCGTGGCGAGCGACAGCGCAGGCCCTAAGGCCACGCGGAAGGAGCTCGCCTGGGTGCGCATGCCGCCGTCCAGCAGGATCACCGCCAGCGCCAGGTTACTCACCATGTAGGCGAAAGGGTAGTTATCGAATGGGATACCGCCAATGCCATCAATGCCGGCCAGCATGCCGATGGCGAGGAAAATAACAAGAATAGGTATGCCGAGACGCGATGAAAATGAACTTAATAAAATACTGCTGGTTACAAGGACCGAACCCAGAATGAAAAGGCTGATTATCGCTGCGGCATCCAATGTTCTCTTACTCCCACCTCAATGTTAACGCTGTTACTAAAACCCTAACATATTAACGACGGCAACAGCGTTTTATTAAGGGGGTATAACGGCTTTTTTATGCCTTTATGACAGGATGGCCGCTGATGGTCAGCCGGGAGCCGGAATCATTATGGAGCAGGGAGGCGTGCGCCCCCAGCGCCAGGGTCACGGTGCGCTGCTCATGACCGAAGTCCAGACCGGCGATCACCGGAATATCCAGCCGCGAGCGAATGAACTCAACCATGGTTTCCAGGGAGTAACCCGCGTCATAGTCATTCGGGGCAGCGCCGCTGAAGCTGCCCAGCACAATCGCGGACTGGCGCTCAAGAACACCGGCATAATAGAGCTGCAACAGCATGCGTTCGACGCGGAACGGATGTTCGTTGATATCTTCCAGCACCAGAATGCCGTCCTCGATTTGCGGCATCCACGGCGTACCGATGAGCGAAACCAGCATCGCCAGGTTGCCGCCCCAGAGCTGACCTTCGCATTCCCAGTGCGGTCCATTCCCCTGCCACTCCACGCTGTAGGTGGGATTACGCAGCGCGCGCCAGAAATGTTCCACGGTGAACGCTTCCAGCTCCGGCGCGCCGAAGTTACCGGCCAGCATCGGGCCGCTGAAGGTGATGACGTTATGCAGCGCCAGCAGCCCAAGCTGGATGACGGTGAAATCGCTGTGGCCGCATATCAGCAGCGGATCCTGCTGCTGACGCTCCGCCAGGCCCTGCCAGTCAATGCTCTCCAGCAGCCGGCTCGCGCCATATCCGCCGCGCACCGCCAGCACTATCCGGTTTTCACCCTTCAGGTTCACCAGGCTGTTGATATCATTCAGCCGCTGCGCTTCGGTACCGGCAAAACGCTGCTGGCGGCGGGGGATAATCGTCTGATTTTCTACCTGGTGGCCCGATTCCAGCAAACGCTGAACGCCCCGCTGCGCCGCGTCCTGGTTAATGCAGTAGCCCGACGGCGCGATGAGATGAATCTGAGACATGGCAATTCCTTGCTGAATGAGAAACTAATTGTCTATATCATGCCGCGTATACGCCGCCTGCTTCAAGGGGCGGCGCACCGCGATGACCGGCTATAAGGATAGATGACGTGAAATTGAGATGGTTTGCTTTTTTGATTGTGTTGCTCGCTGGCTGTAGTTCAAAACATGATTATCAAAACCCGCCCTGGAACCCGGAAGTGCCGGTGAAGCGGGCGATGCAGTGGATGCCGATCAGTGAACAAGCCGGGAAAGCCTGGGGCGTCAGTCCGCGCCTCATCACGGCGATCATTGCGGTGGAATCCGGCGGTAACCCCACGCTTGTCAGCAAGTCGAACGCGGTGGGGCTGATGCAGCTTAAAGCGTCAACGGCGGGGAGAGAGGTATACCGCTACATGGGCTGGAGCGGCCAGCCGTCGACCAGCGAGCTGAAGAACCCGGAGCGCAACATTTCAATGGGCACGGCCTATCTGAGCATCATGGAGCATGGCGTGCTGAAGGGGATTCAGGATCCGGAGGTCATGCAGTACGCGCTGGTGGTGTCTTACGTTAACGGCGCCGGCGCGTTGCTGAGAACCTTCTCCTCTGACCGCAAAGAGGCGATAGAAGAGATTAACGGCATGGACAAAGACGAATTCTTTGAGCATGTGGTGAAAAATCACCCGGCACCACAGGCGCCTCGTTATATCTGGAAAGTGCAGAAAGCGATGGATGCCATGTAATGCCGCAGACGGGCGGCGGTCACGCTGCCCGATGTTTTTTACAGAACTTTATTTGCGCGTTCGCGCGCCTCCCGCTCCAGGGAGTAGATAATGCGCTGCAGTTCGCGCTCAGCGCCAGGTCCGACGTTGAGGAAACGGAAGCTCAGACGCGGCGTGGTGATCGTTTCATTTTTGCTGTCCACGACGGTGCGTTCGCTGATGGCAATCAGCTGTGCATCGAAATAAAAACGCCCCCAGCCCCCCATATCCAGCTCGATTTGCGTGAACCGCATGCCCTCTACCAGTCCGTCAGGCTTCGGCGTATCCATCAGCGCGCCCATACCGCCCAGCGACAGATCGAAGAGACGGAAGCGAATCTCTTTTTTGTCCGGCATTTTGGCCTTGCAGAAGTAGGCAGGGTGAAGCGGGGCGCTGATGCGGAAATATTCACGGCGCTGGACAAACCAAAGATTAGTGGGAAGCGGGGTCACAAAGGCCGGCAGCCCCTGGTATTCGCTCAGTTCCAGTCGCGACAGGACAAACTCCACTTTGGCGCCCTGCGTTTCGGCCATCACCGCGATATTCTCCGCCTTCAGCGCCGCGCGGTTTTCATACTCCTGACTGCCTAAATCAATCACCAGTCGCTCCTGCGAGGCGTCAAGGATCTTACTAATGAACTGATTATTCGACCAGCTGATGCGCAGCGGCACTTCACCTTTTTGCAGGTCGCGTAATACCCCTAATACAGCCAGCGGATTTTGCTTGAGGAACTGCTCACTGTAATGACTCACGCCGGATGGCTCCTTGATAGATGACAGACTGTCTTAGCGTTATCGGCAATCTGCAATGAAACTTAATACAAACCGGTGAGTTTTTTTTGCCTGTTCAGGCAAAGATAAGTCGGTGACAAGAAAATGATTTTCCGGCGATGACCTATACTTAAGTTAGCTGTGCAGAAGGTTTTCTGCACATGCGTTAAACCTGCAAGAGGGCATCGCTATGGGTATCATCGCCTGGATTATCTTTGGTCTTATTGCTGGCGCTATCGCGAAATTGATCATGCCGGGAAACGATGGCGGCGGCTTTATTTTGACCTGCGTACTCGGGGTCGTTGGTGCGGTTGTGGGCGGCTGGCTGGCGACGATGTTTGGCTTCGGAGGCAACATAAGTGGTTTTGACCTGCACAGTTTTCTGGTCGCTGTCGTGGGCGCCATTGTGGTGCTGGGCATATTCAGGTTACTGCGACGAGCATAAGATAACGTAAACGGCTCTCTGCGGAGGGCCGTTTTTTTACCTGAGTATTGATTTGTTAATGTAAATGATAATAATTGTCGTTCCGTATTGCATCTAACAACAAGACGACATTATGACTCCCTCTCGTTTTACGCTTTGCGCCCTGGCAGGCGCCATCACGCTCGCACTGCACGCTCCGGCATTCGCCGAAGAATCCACTATCGTCGTCACGGGCGCAGAGCAGGGCAGCGCGCTGCCGGCCTGGACGAACAGCGCCACGAAATCGGCCGTAGCTGAAAGTAAAACGCCGCAGGTCATCACGACCCTCTCTGCGCCGGAAATTGACAAGCGCCATGCGAATTCCGTGAATGAAATCCTCCGCTATGCGCCGGGCGTTTCAACCGAAGTGCGGGGAAATACCTCCTACATGAGCGAATATAAAATTCGTGGCTTTACCGTCGACCAGGAGTTCTACAACGGGCTGCAGTTACCCTATAACGTCACCGGCAATACCAAAGCGCGCATCGATCCGCTGTTGATTGACAGCGTTGATATCCTGAAAGGCCCCTCATCGGTTCTCTACGGCGGCGGCTCGCCGGGCGGGCTGGTGAATATCCAGAGTAAAAAGCCGCAGCGGGAAGCGCGAACCGAATTTGGTTTTAACACCGGCAACCGCAACCTGAAAGAGGGCTATCTCGACTCAACCGGGCAGATTGCCAACAGCGACTGGAACTACCGCCTGCTGGGTAAAGCGACGGAAAATGACGATCAGCCGCACACCACCCGGTATGAAAACTACCTGGTTGCCCCGTCCGTCACCTGGCAGCCCGACAGCAAAACCCGCCTCACCCTGGATGCGCTGGCGCAGAACTCCCCGAGCCTGACGCCGTCTAACCCGCTTCCGATCGCCTACCTGCGCTCGACATACGCGGGCAAGCGCGATTACGCCGGTGATGAGTTGAGCGGGTTTAAGCAGCGTCAGTGGATGCTGGGCTACAGCTTTGAACATGAGTTCGACAGCGGCTGGGGCTTTAACCAGAAGGCGCGCTATTTCGACGTCGACACGCATCAGCGCAGCGTCTATGCAACGGGAACGGGAAGCGAGGTTTATCAGCTCAACCGTTTTGCCTACACCACCGATGAAGATCTGCAGAGCTTCAACATCGATAACCAGGTCACTAAAACCGTGGCGCTGGGCGACTGGCAACACCATCTGCTGGCCGGGTTTGACTATCAGAAGCTGAACTCCCATTTCCACTACCGTTACGCGTCGACCACGCCGGGCATGGATATGCGCAATCCTGACTATTCGCAAATCAGCGAAAGCGCATTAGGGCTGTATACCGCTCAGAAAAACCGTCTGAGCTATCAGCAGAACGGCTATTACCTGCAGGATCAGGTGGAGTTTGGCGGCTTAAATCTGCTGGCCAGCCTGCGTTACGATGATTATCGCTCCGTCACCACCAATTATCTGCAAAACGGTGACAAGGCCTGGGTATCGCAGGATCGCGTCACCAAACGCCTGGGCGCGCTTTACGCCTTTGATAACGGGATTTCGCCGTTTATCAGCTATTCCGAAGGTTTTGCGCCGGTGTCGCCGCAGGGCACGCTCGTGGCGAAAGACGTCAAACCGACCACCAGCAAGCAGGTGGAAGGTGGGGTAAAATATCTGCTGGCGGATTACGCCACCACCTTTACCGCCTCGGTGTTTAACATCCGCCAGAAAAATGTCGTTACCTCCGATCCGGGCTTCCTGAACTATCGTCAGACCGGGGAAGTGGAATCCAAAGGGGCGGAACTGTCTGCCATCAGCCGCCCGACGGACAACCTGACGCTGATTGCCAACTACGCCTACACCCACGCGATCAACACGGAAGATGACAAGTACAAAGGTAAACGTCCAACGCAGGTGCCGGAGAATGCCTTCAACCTTTGGGGGGATTACACCTTTGAAAACACACCGCTGAAAGGGCTGATGCTGGGCGCGGGCGCACGCTACACCGGCCCGATGGAAATCTCACCCGCTAACGATGCGGGTAAGCTGGGCGGTACCACCCAGTACGATTTGTCGGTATCCTATCGAATGGGTGAAATCCTGCCTTCGCTGGCAGGGCTAACGCTTAAAGCCAGCGCGCAGAATATCACCAACAAAGAGACGCTGACCTGCTACGACGCGACCAACTGCTGGATTGGGCGCGACAGAACGTATCAGCTAGGGGCAAGTTACAGTTTCTGAACAAGGCCCTGTGAGGGCAAAAAGTAGGCCGGGTAAGGCGTAGCCGCCACCCGGCAATACTCGCTTACTGCGCCGAGGCTTTCACCGGCGCCACCTCATCATTCGCCGCAGGCCGATTCTCCGGCACGCTGTCGCACGGTTTCTCTTTCGGGCAGACCCGGTCCAGCATCTTCAGCGTCACGCCGTTGCTCCAGCCGAAGCCGTCCTGCAGCGGATACTCACCGCCGCCGCCGCCCGTACCGGTGGTCGACACGTCATACTTCTCGACCAGTTTCTTTTCCCGGTCATAGGTATGCTGAACGTTTTTCAGGAAGCGCCAGGTCACATCCATTGAGACCTTCTCTTGCCCGTAATTCTGCAACCCTTCCGCGGCCACCCATTGCAGCGGAGCCCAGCCGTTTGGCGCATCCCACTGCTGGCCGCTGTTGACGGTGGTGGTCGCTATCCCGCCCGGCTTCAACAGACGAGAGGAGGTTGCCGCGGCGACTTTTTCGGCACGATCCTGCGCCGCCGCCTTGACGTAAAGCGGGAACAGGGCCGCCGCCGTGAGCTGATTGCGTACCTTCTTGCTCTTCAGGTCGTAATCGGCGTACCAGCCCTCTTTATCATTCCACAGGTGGCTCTCGATGGCTTTCTGGCGCGCGGTGGCCAGCGTCTCATACTTGCTTGCGCTGGCGGCATCGCCGCTCTCCTGGCTTGCCCGGGCCAGCAGTTTTTCCATCTTGAACATCAGGGCGTTCAGGTCCACGGGCACAATGCTGGTGGTCCGGATGGTGCCAAGTTTTTGCGGATCGTCCATCCAGCGGGAGCTAAAGTCCCATCCCGAGGCCGCGGCGGAACGCAAATCGCGGTAGATCTCGGTTGCCGGTCGGTTAGGGTTACTTTTCGCGGTATTCACATCGTCAAGCCAGGACTCCGGGCGCGGCGTATCGCGGTCGTCCCAGTAGCGGTTGAGGACAGCGCCGTCATCCAGCTTCACCACGCGTTTGTTGGCCTGGCCCGGCTGCAGAGCATCGACGCCGTCCATCCAGTAGGCATACTCTTTCTCCATCTGCGGACGATATTTCTTCAGCGCGTCGCTGTCATGGGTCGCCAGCAGTTCAACCATCAGTGAGAAAAACGGCGGCTGGGAGCGGCTCAGGTAATAGCTGCGGTTGCCGTTGGGAATGTGGCCGAAGGTGTCGATCTCATACGCAAAGTTATACACCATGTCGCTGATTTTGTCCCAATGATCGCTCTCAGCCAGGCCCAGCATGGTGAAATAGCTGTCCCAGTAGTAGACCTCGCGGAAACGACCGCCGGGCACAACGTAGGGCTTCGGTAGCGGCAGAAGGGAATCCCATTTGTTGCTGGCTTTATCGGTAGTGCGCGTCAGTACGGGCCAGAGATCGTCAATGTGCTCACGTAAACTTTGTCCAGCAGGCGGAACATATTTTTCCCCTTCCGCAGGGAGCGTAAAGTTCATCTCGACAAAGTGGCGTAAGTCAAAGCTGGACTGCGTATGCTGCATCCGGTAGTCCGCCAGAATCATCAGCGGGTCGCTTTTGGGGACGGCATCCGCAAAGGTTTTCTGATCGGGAAACAGTTTGGCGCTCTGCACATCGTTAAACAGAGGGCCAAGTAAAATATCGGGTGAGGTTGTCTGGGTTGCGGGGTTATCGTCGGCATAGCCCAGTGTCGTTACGCCGAGCAGCGCGCCGCCTAACGCAAGGGGCAAAAACGCGGGGCGTAGTGTACGAGGTCTTATCATCAGTTCGTCTCCTGTCTTCACTAAACAGCGTGACCGCTGTTGTCAATCACCTGAAAACCTTAGACGAATATTGCCCGCTTCGCGTTAAATATTGCCGCGCTTTCAGACCTCTTCCGCGGTCTGGCTGGCTTCCCGCAGCGTGCCCGGCGCATGGCCAATGATGCGCTTAAACGCCCGGCTAAATGCCGCCAGAGAGCCGTATCCCAGCCGCAGCGCGACGGTTTCAATGGGCTGGTTTTCATGGCGAATGTACTGAATGGCCAGCCGCATTCTCAGCTCGCTGAGATATTTTGCCGGGGTAGTTCCCGTCGCCGCGAGAAACCGTTCCGCGAAAACGGAGCGGGACGTGCCTGCTTCTTTTGCCAGATCCGCCACGCTCCAGTTCAGGCCTGGCTGCTGGTGCATGGCGTAAATGGCCCGGCTCAGGCGCGGGTCGCGCAGCACCTGCACCCAGCCGGTGGCTTTGCCACAGCCGCCTTCAACCCAGCCCCGCACAATTAACGCCGCCACCACGTCGGCCAGCCGCGCAAGGATCCCGGCATACCCGGCCTGACGCGCCGCGGATTCCCGCTCCATCGCCGCCAGCAGCGGATGAATTTCCGGCCAGGTGGACATCAGCCGGCTAACCATCATCACTTCCGGCATCGCCTTGATCAGCGGCTGCATCCCGCCCAGCTCAAAATCCATGCACCCGCTAAAAATGAGGGTGTTCTCGCTCTCCGGGCAGGGCTCGCAGGTAATGGCGCAGACCGAGCTGCAGATAGGCTCGCTCGGGAAGGCGTTGACCGGGGTAAGGGTGGCCTGCTCGTCAGAGAGCAAAGCGTGGGAATTCCCGCCGGGAATAAAGAGGGCGTCGCCACCGCTCAGTTCGAACGTTGCGCCGCTCTCCATGCGCAGCAGGGCGCTACCGTGGCTCACAAAATGGAACTGTGCCCGGCCGGGAGCCTGATGAAACGCGACGCCAAAGGGCGCGCTGGCTTCAATCCGCCGGTATTTCACGCCTGACAGGCGCATGCCCCGTAAAAGTTCGCTGATCAAATCGGGTGACTGTACGGTCATGGCGCAACTCCGGACGAATAATCAATAAGTGGAGATTATATGTCATAGATCGTCCAGGGTGAACCTTCTATTCTTTTGCGACAGTAGTCACATTTTTATAACGGGAGATCAACAGATGAGTTCATGTGTCGCGGCGAGCGAGGCGGTAGCGCCTGCAAAACCCGCCTGGCGGGCCGTCTATTCACTGGGGCTGGGGGTATTTGGTTTGATTACGGCAGAATTTCTGCCCGCCAGCTTGTTAACACCCATGGCCGCGAGCCTGGGCGTGACCGAGGGGATGGCCGGACAGGCTGTCACCGCCACCGCGCTGGTGGCGCTGGTCACCGGGTTGTTGATCACCCCGGCAACCAAGAGTATCGACCGCCGCTGGGTACTGATGTTTTTCTCGGTGCTGCAAATTATCTCCAGCCTGCTGGTGGCCTTTGCGCCCAATCTGCACGTCCTGCTAATGGGGCGCCTGCTTCTGGGGATAGCGATCGGGGGATTCTGGGCCATGTCGACGGCCACGACGATGCGTCTGGTTCCGGCAGATAAAGTGCCGAAAGCGCTGGCGGTGATCTTCTCCAGCGTGTCGATTGCCACGGTAGTCGCGGCGCCGCTGGGCAGCTATCTGGGCAGCCTGATCGGCTGGCGCAACGTCGTTGTGCTCTGCATTCTGCCGAGCATGCTGGCGCTGCTGTGGCAGCTGTGGGTGCTTCCGTCCATGAAGCCGGAGAGCAGCGGTAGCCTGAGTACGCTGTTCCGCGTGCTGCGCCGTCCGGGGATGATCGGCGGCATGCTGGCGACCATCCTGATCTTCAGCGGCCATTTCGCTTTCTTTACCTACCTGCGTCCGTTCCTGGAGACGGTAGGACAGGCGAGCGTGGAAACCATTTCATTGATCCTGCTGGGCTTTGGTATCGCCAACTTTGTGGGCACCTCCGTGGCCGGGCATCTGCTGGCACGCAATCTGCGCCTGACGCTGGCGCTGGTGCCGTTTGCGATGGGCGTTCTCGCGCTCATGATGGTCGCCTTTGGTCATCTGGCCATGCTGGACGGGCTGCTGGTCGCGCTGTGGGGCTTTGCATTTGGTCTGGTTCCGGTGGGCTGGTCAACCTGGCTTGCGACCACCGTTCCGGATGAAGCCGAAAGTGCAGGGGGGCTGCTGGTGGCCTCAATCCAGCTGGCGATAAGCGCCGGTGCGGCCGGAGGTGGGGCGGTATTTGATCTTAACGGTGCCAGCGGCGTGTTCGCGGGCAGCGGTTTGCTGCTGGTGACGGCGATGGTGATTGTGTTTATGGGTGTGAAAGTGAAAGCGGAGTAATTTTTTAGCCGGGTGAGCGTTCGTGCCACCCGGCCTCAGGTTTACAGCCCTTTCTTATCCATCAATACCGCCAGATCCACCAGGCGGTTAGAGAAGCCCCATTCGTTGTCATACCACGCCAGGATCTTCACCATATTCCCGCCAATCACCAGCGTGGAAAGCCCGTCGATAATCGAGGAGCGCGGGTCACCCTGGTAATCGCTGGAGACCAGCGGTTCATCGCTATAGCCCAGAATGCCTTTCAGGGGGCCGCTGGCGGCCGCGTTGCGGAACGCGTCATTCACCTCTTCGGCGGTCACATTGCGGCTCAGCGTCACGGTTAAATCGACAATCGACACCACCGGCACCGGCACGCGCAGGGAGTACCCGGTCAGCTTGCCGTCCAGGGAGGGGATCACTTTCCCCAGCGCTTTCGCCGCGCCGCTGGAGTAGGGCACAATCGACAGCGCCGCCGCGCGGGCGCCGCGCAGATCTTTCTCTGGCTGATCGTGCAGCGCCTGGCTGTTGGTGTAGGCGTGCGTCGTGTTCATCAGGCCATGCTCAATTCCGAACTGCTGATGCAGCACCTGAGCGGCCGGTGCCAGACCGTTCGTGGTGCAGCTCCCGTTGCTCACCACCGCGTGCCGGGCGGGATCGTACTGGTCATGGTTGACGCCCATCACAATCGTCAGGTCGTCGTTCTTCCCGGGGGCGGAAATGATGACGCGCTTAGCGCCGCCGTGGGTGATATGCACCGCCGCTTTCTCCCGCTCGGTAAAGAAGCCGGTGGCCTCAATCACCACGTCTACCCCGGCATCATGCCATGGGATATTCGCCGGGTCGCGTTCGCTAAAAACCACGATCCGCTGGCCGTCTACCTGCAACGCACTGTCACCCGCTTCAACGGGCGCGGGCAGTTTGCCCAGAAGGGAATCGTGCTTCAGCAGATGGGCGAGGGTTTTACTGTCCGTCAGATCGTTAATCGCCACAATCTGCAGATCCGGGTTGCCCAGCGCCGCGCGCAGGACATTACGTCCGATACGGCCGAAACCGTTAATACCGACCTTAACCATGGTGCACTCCTTATCTCTGTTGTCTGGAGTCACTGTAGGCGTCGGGCCGGCTGGCGTAAATGACAAAAAAGGATCAGATTACGCCATCTTGCGGCAGTGAAAGCGCTGGCGGTATTCGCCGGGCGTGAGGTGAAGCTGTTTCTCAAAGATGCGGCGTAAATTAATGCTGGTGCCAAATCCGCTTTGCTCCGCAACGCGCTCAAGGGGATCGCGGGTTTGCTCAAGCAGCTGGCGGGCGGCGGCCAGTCGCGCTTCGGTCACGTAGCGGGCAGGCGAGACCCCGGCCTCGCGGGTAAACACGCGGGTGAAGTTACGCGGGCTCATCGCCGCTTTCTCGGCCAGGTTCTCCACGCACAGATCGGCGGTGAGGTTCTGCAGGATCCAGCTTTGCACTTCGCCTATCGGCCCTGCGGTGCCCGGCTGCTGCAGGCTGTAGCGGCTGAACTGCAGCTGTCCGCCGGGACGTCGCAGGTACATCACCATATCCTGCGCCACGTCGCGGGCGAGGGTAAATCCGTAGTCGTCCTCCACCAGCGCCAGGGTCAGGTCGAATCCGGAACTCACGCCGCCGGAGGTCCAGATGGGGCCATCCTGAATGTACAGCGGGCCGCCTTCGACCTGGATTGACGGGTACTGGGCTTGCAGGGTCTCCAGCAGCCGCCAGTGGGTGGTGGCGCGCCGACCGTCCAGCAAGCCGGTCTGGGCCAACAGCATCGCGCCGCCGCAGATAGAGGCTACCCGCCGGGCGTGCGGCGCTGCGAGGTGCAGCCAGTCCACAACGGCTATGCTCTCCTGCTCGTTCATACCGCGTCCGGTGATGATAATCGTGTCCAGCGGTTCGCGCGGATCCAGCTCCGGCAGACGATAGTCCGCCAGCAGGTTCAGGCCGGACTGGCCGTGGATCACCTGGTGAGGCTGCGTGGTGGCGATGATAATCCGGTAGCGGGGATGCGCAAGCCCTTCCGGATGCAGCCGGTTGGCCTGCATCAGAATGTCGGCGATACCGGCGGCTTCAAACAGCATGCCGCCGTCGGGAACGATAATCAGGATCTTCTTCATGTCCTGAAAAGTACATTTAATACAGAATAAGTCAAGCGTGCCCGCACTTCACGTTTCTGGCAAAGCAAAGCGATTTAAGTTGTTTGTGATTTCAGGCGTAATCCCCGATCGTCAGGGCTCTGTCTCTGGCGAAACGGCGTCTGAAGGAATGGGTAAACGAAGCTCCCTCTATTTACATCCGCAACAACGCAATCAAATTCACCGCCTCGCGTCGAGTTTCTTATGGCGAAGCGAACTGCCCACCTGGCTGTTAATGTTCACGATTTATGCGGGCTGGTTTGCCACGCTGGCGTTCTGGCAAACGCTCGGCCTGCTGCCCGCCACGCTGCTGCTGATCGGGTTTACCGCCTGGTATATGTCCCTGCAGCATGAGCTTATCCACGGGCATCCCACCCGTTTTGCCTGGCTTAACCAGCTGTTCGGCACGCTCCCGCTGGCGGTCTGGTATCCGTATGGCCTCTACCGGGATTCCCATCTGGCCCACCATCGGTACGATAGCCTGACCCATCCGGTGGATGACCCGGAGTCGTATTATTTTACCGAGGCGAGCTGGGCGCGCTTTTCCCCCTGGCAGAAGCGCCTGATCCGGGCCCGAAATACCTTTGCCGGGCGGCTTCTGCTGGCGCCGCTGCTGGATATCGTCCAGACGCTGGGCAGCGCCGGGGCGGCGTTTCGTCATTTTCACCTGCGGGCGATGACGATGTGGCTGGTTCACATCACGCTGCTGGCGGCGCTTTTCGCCTGGATGACGCACGTCGGTTTTTCACCCGTCTGGTTTGTGCTGGCGGTCAGCTATCCGGCGCTGGCGCTGACCAAGGTGCGATCGTTTCTCGAACATCGCGCAGCGGACGATCCGCTGGCGCGCTCCGTCATTAACGAGGCCGGGCTGTTCTGGCGGATACTGTTTTTAAATCTCAACTACCATTCAGTACACCATGATTTACCGGGGGTGCCGTGGTACGGGCTGAAGGCGATCTACCAGCAAAACCGGGAGGCGTACCGGGAGCGAAACCGCGGTTTTCTCGTCAGGGGCTACGTTGAATGGCTGCGCCAGTTCTGGGCCAGGCCCGTCGACGTCACCGTTCACCCCGGAAAACAACAGGAGGAGGGATATGAGTAACCTGCTGGCGTTTCCCATGTATGCGGTGGATCGCGCCGACACCCGCGCGCTCTGGCTGGCGGTAAAGGGGCTGCTGGCCGCTCGCGGTGTGCCCGTCGAAGATGTCCCCGACGGGCCGGAGTCCGATCTGCTCACCCACTGGCGACAGCCTGGGCTTATCCTCAGCCAGGCCTGCGGTTATCCGCTGGTCACGCAGCTTTCGGACGTGCAGGTCGTCGGCTGTTTTCACTACGCGGCCCCGGGCTGCAAAGGGTTCCACTACCGCAGCGTTCTGGTGGTGCGCGAGGAGGATCGCCACCTCACGCTGGCGGATTTTCGCGGCCGACGGGCGGTCTGTAACTCTGCGGACTCGCAGTCCGGCTACAATGCGCTGCGAAAAAAAGTGGCGCCTCTGGTGGCTCAGGAGCCGTTTTTCGCGCAAACGTCCTTCAGCGGCAGCCATCGCCAGTCGCTGATTGATGTCAAACGCGGGGCAGGGGATATCGCGGCCATCGACTGTGTCACCTGGGCACTGCTGCAGCGTCACGAACCGGAAAGCCTGACGGGTCTGGCGGTCATTGACCGTACCCCGCTGACGCCGGGGCTGCCGCTCATTACCTCGCCCCGCACCTCGCCTGAGACCCTGAACGCCCTTCGCGATGCGCTCCACGCGCTGGTGAGTTCGCCGGAGCACCGGGCCGTTTGCGACGCGGTGCTGATCCGCGGTTTTAGCGTGGTGACGCGTCAGGCCTACGCCTCATTGCTGGCGTGATAGATCTCCTGCGCGTCGGTAAAACAGCGCAGCGCCAGCGAGGAGACGGGTTTTTGCCTGCGCATAATCAGGCCGACAGGGGCCTCGATATCCGCGTCGGCGATGGGGACAATCCTGAAATGGCTGTTCAACTCTTCCAGCCCGTTGTTCAGCGGCATCACGGCACAGCACACGCCGCTCTGAACCGCCTGGATGATCTGGAACGTGGAGTCGCTCTCGAAAACGGACCTCGGTTCAATGCCAGCAGACTTAAAGCTGGCCTCCATATGCGCCCGATAATGCATCCCTTTGGTCAGGAACCCCAGAGGAAAATCCGTCAGATCGCGCCAGGTCAATGTCTCCTGGCCGAGCTGGAAATGGCGGACGTCGTGCAGCAGGCCCATCTTCGTTTTGGGAAGCTGGATAATATCGAACAGGCTGGTATCGATGCTGTTGAGATAGCAAATCCCCAGCTCAAGCTGATTGCGGCTGACGCCGTCGGCAATCTGCGCGGAAGACATGGAATAGAGGCTGTAGGTCAGCTCCGGGTATTTTTCCGTCAGCAGACGGATAAAGATCATCGGATCCACGCTCGCCAGCGGCACCATCCCCAGACGGAGTTCGCCCACCACCTGACCTTTGCACAGCGCGGCTTCTGCCTGTAGCCCGTCATGTGCAGCCAGCAGCGCGCGGGCCCACGCGAGGATGCGTTCACCCTCCGGCGTAAACCCTTCAAAGCGCTGCCCGCGCACAATCAGTACCAGCCCGAGCTCCTCTTCCAGGCTGCGGATGCGCATGGAAAGGGTCGGCTGAGTGATGTTGCACTGCGAGGCCGCCTTGCCAAAATGGCGGGTCTCGTCGAGCGCGATTAAATATTTTAACTGTTTAATATCCATCTTTTTCTCTGCGCGATCGGCTTACAGCATGCGGATCTCTTTTGAGCGCAGGGTGATGCGAACCGGAACGGATTTATACGACGGCGTACCGCTGTCCTTATCCAGATAATCAAGCGGGACCAGCACGTTGGCCTCCGGATAATAGGCCCCGACGGTCCCCGGCGCGATGTTGTACGCCACCACGGTAATGTCTTCCAGACGCTGTCCGTTGCCGGGCAGGGCGGTTTCGATATCCACGCGGTCGCCGTGTTCCAGCCCTGACTGCGCCATATCCTCTTCGTTCATAAACAGCACGTCGCGGCGACCAAACACGCCGCGGTAGCGGTCATCCAGCGCGTAAATGGTGGTGTTGTACTGGTCGTGGCTGCGCAGCGTGATCAGGCGCAGGACGTGCTCACCTTCACCGCTGGCGTTCTCGTGTACGCCGTCGAAGACCGAGAACATCGCTTTTCCCGTCGCCGTTGGCCAGAGACGTTGCGTTGGCGGCAGCGGCATACGGAAGCCGCCGGGAACGCGGATCCGCGCGTTATAGTTCTCAAACCCCGGAATGGTCTGCTCGATCAGATCGCGGATACGGTCGTAATCCTCAACCAGCGTCATCCAGTCCACGCGGGTATCCGGCAGGGTGGCTTTCGCCATGCCCGCGACGATAGCGGGTTCTGACCGAAGCAACGGGGAGGCGGGTTTGAGCTTGCCGGATGAGGCATGCACCATCGACATCGAGTCTTCAACGGTAATGGACTGGCGGCCGGTGGCCTGAACATCCAGCTCGGTACGGCCAAGACATGGGAAAATAAAGGTCTCTTTGCCCACCAGCAGATGGGTACGGTTGAGCTTGGTGCCGACGTGGACGCTCAAATCCAGGGATCCCATGGCCGGGAACCCGCGTTCATGGTCGGGCATCGCCACCGCAAAATTACCGCCGAGGCAGATGAGCGCCTTCGCGCGGCCGTCGATCATCGCCTGGGTGGCCTGCACCGCGTCATGGCCGTGGTGAGACGGCGGCTCAAAGCCGAAAACCTCCTTCAGACGGTTCAGGAAGGCCGGCGTGGGTTTCTCGCTAATCCCGACGGTACGGTTCCCCTGCACGTTTGAGTGGCCGCGCAGCGGGCATATTCCCGCGCCGGGCTTGCCGATATTCCCGCGCATCAGCAGCAGGTCAGCGATCAGGCGGACGTTGGCCGTCCCTTTGTTGTGCTGGGTAATGCCCATCCCGTAGGTGATGATGGTGGCATTCGATTTCGCATAGGCCTCGGCCACCTGTTTGAGCGCCGCCTGGCTGAGACCCGACTCGCGTTCAATCTCGTCCCAGCGGGTTTGCGCGATATCGGCGGCAAAGTCCTCAAAGCCTTGGGTGTGTTCGGCAATAAACGCGCGATCGAGCACGTCCCCGCGAGCGACCTCCATTTCCAGCAGGTGTTTGGCAATCCCTTTCAGCGCGGCGGCATCACCTCCGGCCTTCACCTGGAAATAGGTCGAAGCGATATCCGTGGAGCCGTAGGTCGCCATTTCAATCACGCTTTGCGGGTCCGCAAAACGTTCCAGCGCGCGCTCGCGCAGCGGGTTAAAGACGATAATCGGCACGTTGCGACGGGCCAGCTCATGGAGGGTCCCCATCATTCGCGGATGGTTCGTACCGGGGTTATGGCCGATGGAGATCACCAGCTCCGTCTTGTCGAAATCGTCCAGCGAGACGGTCCCTTTCCCGATGCCAATCGAACGGGGCAAACCGACGCTGGTGGCCTCGTGACACATATTTGAGCAGTCGGGGAAGTTGTTGGTGCCGTATTCGCGGGCGAACAGCTGGAACAGATACGCCGCTTCGTTAGAGGCGCGTCCGGAGGTATAGAACTCGACCTGGTCCGGTTCGAGCCCGCGCAGTACTTCGCCGATGCGTTGAAACGCCTCGTCCCAGTCGACGGGACGGAAGGTGTCGCTGTCGCGGTCATAGCGCAGGGGATGCGTCAGCCGCCCGTAGCCTTCCAGCTCAAAGTCCGATTTTGCCAGCAGCGAGGAGACAGTGTTTGCAGCCAGAAACGCGGGGGTGACGCGTTTGCTGGTCGCTTCCCAGGTCACCGCTTTGGCGCCGTTCTCGCAGAACTGGAACGTCGATTTGTGTTCTTTATCAGGCCACGCGCAGCCCGGGCAGTCAAAGCCGTCAGGCTGGTTGGTGCGCAGCAGCGTCGCCGGGGCGTCAAAGGTATCCATTTGGGTGCGTACCGCAATCGCCGTCGCTTTCAATGCGCCCCAGCCGCCGGCAGGGCCGTCATAATGTCTGATGCCTGGCACCGAGCGTCTTTTCTTGTTCATACCCACTCCTGATTTGTTCGATCACACAACGCCTGAGCCAATAAATCACTGACGAGAGCAATAGGTGAAAGCAATGACGACCGGATGGCAACGCACATACGGAAAGGGAAAATGCCTTAACGCAAACTCTTTTTATTACAGTAATTTATCTGGTCTGGTGTTTAAATATTTAAAGAAATTATAACGAATATTTATCATTTTAATAATAAATCTTATCTATCGTCCGGTAGGCGAGATAGATGGCAGTGAGCAGGAAAGTATGTAGCGCCAGTAAAACATCGACTGAAGCTGTTGCGCTGGAGATATCGCCACGATTCGCGGCTGGCGGGCTGCCGGAGGCATTTTTCATTTGAGGAAATGACAGGAAGGTTTACTCAGGCTTAATGAATAATCGATATAAGGTATACCTGTCAGTGGAATTATTACGGCCTAAAATATACGCTTTTTTTGCGGCATGAAATTAACATTTTTCTGCATAAGTGAAATATTCTCACCCAGGCGATGAAGCGTCTTCAATATTAAAGATACCCTGTTAGTGCAACAAATAATTCATCAGGGATATATTCCTTTGACATCAAAAAAACGCGAATTCTACTAATTATGGTAGTGGCGATAATAGCGTGATTGCGTTAATGAAAGTGGTTCTCTTTTGTTTTTTTTAATATATAAAACATGATGTTATGTGGTTTTGTGGTGGAGAAATAAGAAAGGGTGGGCCATATCGTTTTTTATCATAGGATTAATCCTATAATTTTCCGACTGCTTCATTTACCAACAGTTACGCGGCGGTAAATATTGAATTGATACGAAGCTCATGTAAACTTGTTTACCGTTTGTCAAAATATGTCAGGAAGACACTGGGCCTTATTCTGAAAGGCTCGTGCGGTAGCTATGCCCTTAAAGTAGTAACGCCCCGAAAATATCCTGGCTATTTTAACAATAGCACTTAAGTCAAACTTCATCCCCTTATCTCCATCATCGAAATATCGCTACGGAAAAGCATATGAAAATGCGCGTACTGTTTTCACTTCTGTTTGTAATGGCGGTGGCGGGCTGTAAAGCACCGCAGAAACCTGTGATCAACGACGATACGATCGAGACCAGCCAGGTCAACGGCGTCACCTTAACCCACCGTCACGCTGTGACGCCGCCGACGGAGTTCACGCCGGTTAACGAGCCGTATCGTGCCATGTATCCAGCCTCTCTGATGAGCCGTCCTGACTTCGGCGGTAAAGTTATCCGCACTCTTGATACCGGAAAAACGTACGTGGTGCTGGGTCAGGTTGAACACTACTGGATGGCGCTTGCCGATGAAGGCAACGAGCAGCTGATTGGTTACGTTCCGATGCGCGCCGTTATCAAGGCCGACCAGTACGATGCCGCCGTGCGTAAACAGGCCATTCGCCATAAGACGCGTAAAAAAGCGACCTGTGTCGATGTCGACGGCAACAGCAAAGCCTGCAAAGACAGCGCTAACGGTACCTGGATCCTGAACTAAACGGCTTTCATGAGCGCATTTTTATGAATAATAAAAATTTTCATAGGCTGTGGTTATTCTTTTACGCGATGATTTTCGCGCTGATCGGTGGTTGTTCGTCGTCTTCACACAGCGACCCCTCCCGCTACAATCTGCAGTTTCAGGCTCATCCACAAATCAATGAATCTGCGCCGCTTAAGGTTCGGGTGCTGTTGCTGAAATCCGATGCGGATTTCATGTCCAGCGACTTCTACTCCCTGCAGAACAACGCGTCAGCCACGCTTGGCGCGAATCTGCTGAACAGCGATGTGTTCTTCCTGATGCCGGGACAGCTGTCAAAAACTCTCAGCGGGCAAAGCTCGCCGGAGGCTCGCTACATCGGCGTGATGGCGGAGTACCAGGTGCTGGATGGCAAAAAATGGCGCGTTTCACTCCCTCTGCCCGTGCCTGGCGAAAATCATATCTACCAGTTCTGGAAATGGTCCGCCGATGAACTTCAGGCCAACGTTTTTCTCGACGTGAACGGCATTCGGGTCATCAGCCAGTAACGCGCTTCTAAACAGGAAACACATCATCATGACGAAAGCAGAAAAGGTCGTCTGGACCGAAGGCATGTTCCTGCGTCCACACCATTTTCAGCGGACTGAAAGCTATCTGCTCAACCATGTTCGTGAATGGGGCGCGCTGCAGCGATCGTATCTCTGGGGCTTTCTCGACGTTGAACTGGATGAAGCGATGCTTCGTCAGGGATGCATTGCCCTGAGCTACTGCAGTGGGCTGCTGCCGGACGGCACCTTTTTCCAGGTGCGCAACGGGCGTAACGGTCCAGTACCGCTGAAAATTCCTGACAATCTCACCAACGAAAAGGTGGTGCTCGCACTGCCGGTTCGTCGTGGCGAGAGAGAAGAGGTGATTTTCAGCGAAGAGCCATCCTCGCTGGCGCGCTTTATCGCGTTCGAGCAGGAGGTGGAGGACGATAACGCCATGTCGGTGGGGGATGCTACCGTCCAGTTTGGCCGCCTGCGTCTGACCCTGATGCTCGAAAAAGACCTCACGGCGGAGTGGACCGCCATCGGCGTGGCGTTTGTGACCGAGAAGCGTAACGACAACCACGTGCGGCTCGACAACAGCTACATCCCGCCGATGCTCAATGCCAATAACAGCCCGCAGATCTACAGCATGATCAACGATCTGCACGGCTTACTGGTGCAGCGCAGCCAGCAGATTGGCGGCCGTTTGCGCCAGCCAGGCCGCTTTAACACCTCTGAAATGATCGAGTTTACGCTGCTGTCGCTGGTTAATCGTCATCTGGGCGAGGTGTCTCATTTAAAAAACCTCCCGCTGCTGCACCCGGAAACCCTCTGGCGCAGCTGGCTGCCGTTTGCGACCGAGCTTGCCACCTGGACGTCCCAGCGTACCGCCGAAAGCGTGCTGCCGATTTACGATCATGACGATCTGGCGAACTGCTTCAGCAAGCTGATGCTGATGCTGCGTCAGGGGCTGTCGCTGGTGATGGAAGACCACGCTATCCAGCTGCCGCTTAACGAGCGCTCTCACGGCCTCAACATCGCCACGGTGCCTGAAACCAGCATGGTGCGTGAGTTCGGCTTCGTGCTGGCGGTCAAAGCCAACGTGCCGGGCGAACACCTGCAAACCCATTTCCCGGCGCAGATGAAGGTCGCACCGGTGTCGAAAATCCGCGATCTGGTTCAGCTTCAGCTGCCGGGCATTATGCTGCGCGCCATGCCGGTTGCACCGCCGCAGATCCCGTGGCATGCCGGCTACAGCTACTTTGAGCTCGAAAAGGGCAGCGAGCTGTGGCACGAGATGGATAAGTCCGGCGCATTCGCCCTGCACCTTGCGGGGGAGTTCCCGGGGCTGGATATGGAGTTTTGGGCCATCCGTAGCCCGACAGAATAATAAAGCGAGCGCTTAATATGCAGGAACGACAGGATACCGGCAGCGATGCCGCGTTCACCGGGGCCAGTAGCAACAATCAGCTGGTGGCGGCCGCCAATCCGCTGCTCAATGCGATTCCGCAGATCCGTCATTCGGTATCGCACGACGATCAGGTGGCGTTACGCCAGCGCCTGATCGATGAAATTCGCCGTTTCGAAGTCCGCTGTCAGCAGGCGGGGCTGCCCTACGAAGTGATCGTCGGGGCACGCTACTGCCTCTGTACGGCGCTCGATGAGGCTGCCGCGCTGACCCCCTGGGGCAGCAGCGGGGTCTGGTCAAGCAACGGCCTGCTGGTGACGTTCCATAACGAAACCTGGGGCGGCGAGAAGTTCTTCCAGCTGCTGGCGCGCCTGTCGCAAAACCCGCGCGAGCACATTCTGCTGCTGGAGATGATCAACTACTGCCTGCTGCTCGGCTTCGAAGGACGCTATCGGGTGCTGGACAATGGACGCACCCAGCTTGAGACCATCAAGCAGCGGCTGTGGCAGATGATCCGCGGCGTGCGCGGCAGCTATCCGGCGCCGCTTTCTCCCCATCCGGAAGATCGCCCGGTGCTGCGCAAGCTCTGGCGGCCGATGGTTCCTCTCTGGGCCTGCGTGGCGCTGGCCGGGTTTATCGCCTGTCTGTTTTATATCGTGCTCAACTGGCGTCTTGGCGACAGCACCAACCCGGTGCTGGCGAAGATTTACCAGTCCCAGCTGCCGGAAACCACTATTCAGCAACCGGCGCGTCAGCTTCCGGCAGTGCTGAACCTGCGCGGCTTCCTGAAGCCGGAGATCGAGGCTGGCCTCGTCGCGGTGAAAGACGAAGCGGATCGCAGCGTGGTTATCCTGAAAGGCGACGGGCTGTTTGCCTCTGCCTCGACCGTCGTGCGCGACCGCTATGAACCGGTCATCCACCGCATCGCGCAGGCAATGAATAACGTGAGCGGCAAAATTCTGGTGGTGGGCTACAGCGACAACGTGCCGATCCGCAGCGCGCGCTTTGCCTCTAACTATGAACTCTCTCTGGAACGCGCCCGCTCGGTACAGAAAATGCTGCAGGGAAGCCTCTCTCAGCCTGGCCGCGTGAAAGCGGAAGGGCGGGGCGAGATTAACCCGGTGGCGCCGAACACGACGCCTGAAAACCGCGCCCGTAACCGCCGTGTGGAAATTACTCTGCTGGTGTCGCCTGAAAATACCCAGGCCGAGCTGAACGGATTGCCGCAAGGAAACTAAGGAATGCTGACGACTCTTCTTTCCATACTGACTAACCGCATTCTGTGGAGCTTCCTCGGCGTCACGGCGCTGGCGGCGGTGATCTGGATGATTGGCCCGCTGTTGTCCATCGTGGACACCCGGCCGCTTGAATCTGAACAGAACCGCATTATCAGTATCGCCGTGGTCTATCTGCTTTGGGCGCAGGGCCACATTCTGCCGCGTCTTTATAACGCCTGGCTGAACCGCAAGCTGATGGACAAGCTCAATGAGAACACCACCAGCCCGGAAGCGGCGGATCCGCAGAAGCGACTGAACAACGAGGAGCAGATCCTCGCCAGCCGTTTTGATGAAGCCGCGCAGATGCTGAAAAAAGCGCACTTCAGCAATGCGGGACAGGGCGCCCAGTGGACGCAGCGCTTCAGCACGCAATACCTTTATCAGCTGCCGTGGTACGTCATTATCGGCGCGCCGGGGTCCGGTAAAACCACGGCGCTGGTCAACTCCGGGCTGCAGTTCCCGCTGGCCGACCGTTTCGGTAAGACCGCCCTGCGCGGCATTGGCGGCACGCGCAACTGCGACTGGTGGTTTACCAACGAGGCCGTGCTGCTGGACACCGCGGGTCGCTATACCACCCAGGAGAGCGAGCAGGTGCAGGACGCCGGGGAATGGCTGCAGTTCATGGGGTTACTGCGCAAGTATCGCCGCCGCCAGCCGATCAACGGTGTGATCGTCACCATCAGCATTTCTGACCTGCTCACCCAGTCAGCCGAGGCGTCCCGCCAGCAGGCGGTGAACCTGCGTCAGCGGCTGTCCGAGCTGCATGAACAGCTGGGGATTCGCTTCCCGGTCTACGTGATGGTCACCAAGGCCGACCTGCTTAAAGGCTTCCGCGCCTGGTTTGCCGACTACGATAAAGCGCAGCGCGACCAGATCTGGGGCTTCACGCTACCGTGGGAACAAACCAAACACGCCGATTACGACCTGATGGGCAATTTCCAGCAGGAGTTTTCTCTGCTGCAGCAGCGCCTCGACGCCGGGCTGCCGGAAACCATGCTCAAAGAGCATGACGCGAAGACCCGCGCCGAAGCGTATCTCTTCCCGCAGGAGTTCGCCGCGCTGCGTCCGCTGCTGGCGGATTACCTCAGCACGGTCTTCGCCCGCTCGAACTTCGAAACCGAGTTCTCTCCGCGCGGGATCTACTTCGCCAGCGGGACGCAGGAAGGCATGCCGTTCGACCGCGTGATGGGCGAACTGAACCGCGCGCTGTCGCTGCCGGAAGGGGCAGAAAGCGATAACTGGGATTCGGTCAGCAAAGAATCGCCAATCCCGGGCGCAAAAGGCCAGAGTTTCTTCATCAAGAACCTGCTGCAAAACGTCATCTTCCAGGAAGCCGGGATCGCCGGAGAAAACCGCTGGTGGGAGCTGCGCAACCGGGCCGTGATCTGGTCTGGCTATGCGGCCCTGCTGGCCCTGCTGGTGATCCTGGGTGGACTGTGGCTCACCAGCTATGCCAAAAACAAGGCCTACCTGGAAGAAGTGGATGCGAAGGTTCCGCTGCTCGACCAGCAGAGCAAGGCCTTACAGAACCAGACCCAGCGTGATTTGTTCGAACTGCTGCCGCTGCTGAATAGCCTGGTGGATCTGCCGAAAAGCGACGCGTTTGATGTGAACGATCCGCCGGTCTCCCGCCGTATGGGGCTTTATCGCGGGGATGACGTTAGCGACGCCTCTCAGTCCCTGTATCAGAAAGCGCTGGATCAGATGCTGCTCCCTGCCGTCGCCATGCACATCACCACCTGGCTTCGCAACGACAACGGCAGCGATGTGGAATACAGCTACGAGGCGCTGAAAGCCTATCAGATGCTCTATCAGCCGAAGCACTACGACGGCAAATTCCTGCATTCGTGGGTAATGCTCAACCTGCAGCGTAACCTGCCGCAGAACGTCACGAAGGCGCAGCTGCAGCAGCTTGAATGGCACCTGACGCAGCTGCTGGAGCCGAAAATTCAGGCCTCACCGTACGCGCAGGACGAGTCCCTGGTGGCGCGCGAAAGAGCGATGATCGGCCAGCAGCCGCTTTCAACCCGCGTCTACGGCCGCCTGAAGCGCCTGCTGGAACATGACGACAACCTGAAGCCGGTCTCCCTTTCCGACCTGGGCGGACCGCAGAGCGAGCTGGTATTTTCCCGCAAAAGCGGCAAGCCGGTGAGCGAGGGCGTTCCGGGTCTGTATACGCCGGACGGCTACTGGAAAAGCTTTAACGGCCAGATTGACAGCGTCACTACGGCGCTGCACGAGGACGACGCCTGGGTGCTGGGGGCCGCCACGGCGCAGGAAGATAAACCGCAGATCGATAACGCCGTGCGCCAGCTCTATATGCGCGACTTTATCGCTAACTGGGATCGCTTTCTCGCTGACATTCAGCTGAATAACAGCGCCGACCTTTCCCAGCGCATCAACACCGCGCGCTTGCTTTCCGGCGCCAACTCGCCGCTGCGCCGCCTGGTGCAGAACCTGAGCCAGGTCCTGATGCTCTCCCGCGATACGCCAGCGCCGGAAGATGCGGGTAAAGCGCAGGCGCAAAGCAGCCGCGCCACCCGCACGCTGGAAGCGCTGTTCAGCAATAATGACAACGCGCCAACGCAGGCCGCCGCGGTTACCCAGGCGCCGGAGCAGCTGGTGACCGACCATTACGCGCCGATGATTGAGCTGGCCCAGCCGCTGGAGAAGGGCGGGAAGACCATCGTGTTTGACGATTTTCTCAAGCAGGTGGATGAGCTGTATCGCTACCTGACCGCCGTGCAGGACGCGGCCAACAGCGGCATGCCGGCGCCGGGCGGGGAGGCGATCAGCCGCCTGCAGGCCAGCGCCGGTCGTCTGCCGGGCGGGCTGCAAACCATGTTCAGCAACATGGCGGTGGGCGCCAGCAGCGACACCCAGCGCCGTGACCTGGAAAACGTGCGTAAGCGCATTAACGTTGAGGTGGGCGGGTTCTGCCGTCAGGCGATTGCCGGTCGCTACCCGCTGGTGCGCAGCGCCAGCACCGAGGTCACCCCTGACGATCTCGCGCGCATGTTTGCGCCGGGGACCGGGCTGATGGATACCTTCTTTCGCGATAACCTGACCAGCAAAGTGGACACCACCCAGGCCAACTGGCGCTTTATGCCGGGCATCGACGGGAAAACGCTGCCGGGAAGCGAAGGGCTGCTGAGACCGTTCCAGCAGGCCCAGTCGATTCGCGACGCCTTCTTTGCTAACGGCGCAACCACGCCGTCCTTCAAGGTGACGGTTCGCACCGTGCGAATGGATAACACCATTCTGAACCTGACCCTGGACGTGGACGGTCAGCTGCTGCGCTACAGCCACGGGCCGCAGGCGGTGCAGATCATGAACTGGCCGGGGCCGGGCGGCACCAACCAGGTCCGCATGCAGCTGGGTCTGGCGAACGGCAGCACGGCGACGCTGGTGACCAACGGTTCCTGGGCGCTGAACCGCTTCTTTGATAAAGCGAGCACCAGCCCGGGGGCGGGTAGCCTCAGCCGTCAGGCCACCTTCAACGTCGACGGACATCAGGTCACGCTGGAGTTTGCGCCAAACAGCATTCGCAACCCGTTCCAGCTTCCCCGTTTCTCATGCCCATAACCGCAAGGACAGCCGTATGACGAATACCCCTGCGATGAACCGCTACAGCTGGTATGGCAAGTTACCCAGCGCCGGAGATTTTTTGCAGCGCCGCTTTCCTGACACCTTACAGCGCCAGTGGTCGCACTGGTTCCAGGTCGGTCTGCTGGCCTGGCAGCAGGAAGAGCAGCGCAGCGGCGAGCGCCCGTTTCAGAAAGCACCCGTCTGGAATTTTGTGGTACCGCCCATGCTGGGCAGCCAGATGATCCAGATGGGCTGTCTGCTGCCCGGGCGCGACAGCGTCGGCCGACAATACCCGGTTTGCATTCAGCTGAGCTTCGTCCCGTCAGAGTGGTCGACCAGCCTGCTCAGCCAGGCCGAAAGCTGGTATCAGCAGATTGGACGCCTCGGGCTGCACGCGGTGCGCAACAGTTTTTCCGCCTCGCAGCTTGATGAGATGCTGATGTCCATTCCGGCGCCGCAGCCGGTCGAGCCGCAAAAGCGCTCCGACATCCTGGATGTGATTGGCTACGACGAGGACGGCCAGAGCACGCTGGGCTGGCCTCAGGCGGCAGAGTGCTTTGACCCGCTGCGTCAGACCAGCTACTGGTGGACCAACCGCTGCGACGGATACCCGCTCTACACCCACGTGCACAGCGGTAACTTTACCGGGCAGCTTTTCACCCTGCTGTTCGATCCGGCAGGGGGCGCCCGTCCGGGCCGTCACGGTCTCTATCCGCCTATGTTTGAATAAGCAGGGATCTCATGAATATCGAAGAATTTCTCGCGCCCATAAGCCCCGACAACCCCTGCGGCGAAAACCTGGAGTACGACGCTGACTTCCAGGCGATGAACCAGGCAAGCCTTGGGAAAGCGGAACAGCAGTTTGGCGACACCATCATCCCGGCGGAGCCTGCTGACTGGAACACGGTCGAAAAATACGCCACCAGCCTGCTGACCCGCACCAAAGATCTTCGCGTCCTGCTGGCGTTAACCCATGCCTGGACCCGCCGTCGCGGGCTGGCAGGCTACGCGGACGGATTACTGCTGGTGCAGGAGGCGATCGCCCGCTACTGGGAGCCGCTCTATCCGCTGCTCGAAGAGTATGGCGAAACCGACCCGTTCTACCGCATCAACGCTCTCGCCGGGCTGAGTGATAAATCTGACCTGACGGTCGCGGTACGCAACGCCTCGCTGCTGCGTTCAAACGGCGATGAAATTTCGCTGCGGGATGCCCAGGCCCTGCTGGACGGCAGTAAAACCGAATGCCCGGACTATCCCGGCGGGCGCCCGCGGCTGATTGACGAGCTGGCTCGCGGCGACCAGCCGGGGACCGCCGCGGTCATCGTCATTAACGAACGTCTGCTGGCCATTCGCGAGCTGCTTACCGGGCATCTCGGTGAAAGCGGCGTACCTGAGATGGAGCAGCTGCTGAAAACCGTGGGGCTGGTGGCCAGCGCCTGTCAGGTGACCGACATCAGCAAGCTGCTGCCGAACCGTGATGCGCAGGCTGAACCCCAGGCTGAGCAGCAGCCGACGGCTACGCAGCCCGTTCAGCCGGTGACCGACTGGCGCAGCGTGCAGGTCACCAGCCGCGCCGACGCCCAGCTGATGCTGGAAAAAGCGAAGCAGTATTTTGCGCAGTACGAACCGAGCCACCCCGCACCGCTGATGATTGAACGGGTGCAGCGGCTGTCAGAACTTAACTTTATGGACATTATTCGCGACCTGGCGCCAGACGGCGTTAACCAACTGGAAAACATCTTTGGGCGCCGCGAATAGCGCGTCCAGGCATTATGACGTCAGGCATGGAGCCTGGCGTTTCACCTTCACCGCGCATCTTTGATGGAGAACATCATGGCAATGAGTAACAGTGGGCAGAAATTCATCGCACGTAACCGTGCCCCCCGCGTGCAGATCGAGTATGACGTAGAGATCTACGGTGCAGAACGTAAAATTCAGCTGCCGTTTGTGATGGGCGTTATGGCCGATCTGGTCGGCAAACCGGTGGAAAACCTGCCGGCCGTCGACGAGCGTAAATTCCTCGAAATTGACATCGACAACTTTGACGAACGCATGAAGGCGCTGAAGCCGCGCGTGGCGTTCCAGGTGGACAACACCCTGACCGGCGAAGGTAAGCTCAACGTCGATCTGACATTCGACAGCATGGATGACTTCCTGCCGGACGCGGTGGCCCGCAAGGTTGAGCCGCTGAACAAGCTGCTGGAAGCGCGCACCCAGCTCTCCAACCTGCTGACCTATATGGACGGCAAAAACGGTGCGGAAGAGCTGATCGCAAAAATTCTGCAGGATCCGACGCTGCTCAAATCCCTGAGCCAGTTGCCGAAAAATGACGAAAGCGCGAAAGGTAGCGAGGAATAATCGATGAGCAACCAGACTCAACAACACGAGCAGCAGGCGGGTCAGGCGTTCAGCCAGGATGAATTCAGCGCGCTGCTGAACAAAGAGTTCCGCCCGAAAACCGACCAGGCGCGTTCCGCCGTCGAAAGCGCGGTCAAAACCCTGGCGCAGCAGGCGCTGGAAAATACCGTCACCTTCTCGAACGATACCTAGCGCACCATTCAGAACCTGATTGCGGGTATCGACGAGCAGCTGTCGCAGCAGGTGAACCAGATCATTCACCACGAAGAGTTTCAGAAGCTGGAGAGCGCCTGGCGCGGTCTGAGCTACCTGGTGAACAACACTGAAACCGACGAGATGCTGAAGATCCGCTTTATGAGCATCTCCAAGCAGGAGCTGGGCCGCACCCTGAAGCGCTACAAGGGCGTGGGCTGGGACCAGAGCCCGATCTTCAAGAAAATCTACGAGCAGGAGTACGGTCAGTTCGGCGGCGAGCCGTTTGGCTGCATCGTCGGCGACTACTACTTCGACCACAGCCCGCAGGACGTCGAGCTGCTGGGGGAAATGGCGCGCATCGGTTCTGCGGCACACTGTCCGTTCATTACCGGTACCGCGCCGGGCGTGATGCAGATGGAGTCCTGGCAGGAGCTGGCCAACCCGCGCGACCTGACCAAGATCTTCCAGAACACCGAATACGCCGCCTGGCGTTCACTGCGTGAATCCGAAGATGCCCGCTATCTGGGGCTGGTGATGCCGCGCTTCCTGTCGCGCCTGCCGTACGGCATTCGCACCAACCCGGTGGACAGCTTTGACTTTGAAGAGCAGACCGACGGCGCGAACCACAACAGCTATTCCTGGGCGAACGCCGCGTACGCGATGGCCGCCAACATCAACCGCTCCTTCAAAGAGTACGGCTGGTGCACCTCGATTCGCGGCGTGGAGTCCGGCGGGGCGGTGGAAAACCTGCCGTGCCACACCTTCCCGAGCGATGACGGCGGCGTGGACATGAAGTGCCCGACCGAGATCGCCATCAGCGATCGTCGTGAAGCCGAGCTGGCGAAAAACGGCTTTATGCCGCTGGTTCACCGCAAAAACTCCAACTTTGCTGCCTTCATCGGCGCGCAGTCCCTGCAAAAACCGGCCGAGTACCACGACCCGGATGCCACCGCCAACGCGCGTCTGGCTTCTCGCCTGCCGTACCTGTTCGCCTGCTGCCGTTTTGCCCACTACCTGAAGTGCATCGTGCGCGACAAAATCGGCTCCTTCCGCGAGCGCGAAGAGATGGAGCGCTGGCTGAACGACTGGGTCATGAACTACGTGGACGGTGACCCGGCGAACTCCTCCCAGGAGACCAAGTCCCGCAAACCGCTGGCGGCTGCGGAAGTGCAGGTGCAGGAGATTGAGGACAACCCGGGCTACTACGCCGCGAAGTTCTTCCTGCGTCCGCACTACCAGCTGGAAGGTCTGACCGTTTCTCTGCGTCTGGTATCTAAACTGCCGTCGCTGAAGACGAAAGACGCGTGATGATGAGTGCCGGCCCTGGAGGGCCGGCAAAGTAAACTACATTGGCAAAATTCATCTAGAAAGCCATCGACATTCATGAACCTCAGGAGGAATCAACTTTGGGAACGAGTTCACCAAAAGAAATTGCAGATGGCATGCTGAAAATTTTTGATACGCGTAAACAAAGTGGCCCAGAAATTTTCGCTCGCAGCGCGGTCGATGGTTTTATGTCAATTCCAGAAGACTTATGGATGTTAACAAAAGATTTTCTGGATACAGACCATCGGTCGCGAAATGAAACAGATAAAATTAGATTGTTAACTTTAATAAAAAAAGGGCTTACATCAGAAGATGTGCGTCGGTTAATCAATACAGTGGTCAAACGATATCTGTCTGGTTTATCTGAAGAACAATCTAAGGAACTCCTCCTAAAAGTCGGTGGGTCGCAAGTAGGTGGTATAGCCTTTAAAATGGTTTTCGTGAATGAATTAATTACGCTATTCGTTTCAAAAATTGTGCCGCGATTTCTTGTTTCTGCAGGGCTTACTGGTGTATTAAGTGTGGGGGCTTCAATTTCTCGCTCAGTTTATGCCTCATACGATCTATTAAAATTAAACAAAAATGTTTACTATGAGTTGCGTGGTGCGGGCGATTTAGATTTGTTATATTTTCTCGTTGAAGATAATGTTAAGCCATTTATTGAAGCTATAAATTTCCAACAGAGTCATGGTGCCATAGATAAAGAGATTTTTAGTCAGTTTTTAGCAGGAGCTACTCGTGTTTGAAAGAGCATCAAAGTACGTTATAGTCTATCTCATGCTTATTGTTTCATTTATGCTTTTTTTCTCAACTCTTGGCTATTATATTTTTGTTTTTGATTGGTCGGTAACCATCTTGGAAATAACGATAAATGCCGCTCTATTAATCATTCTCTTAGTTGCATCTATCGCTATTTACTATTTTGCGGAAAAATTAAAATCAAGGCTTTGATTTGCGCAAAAATCTTAGCGAGAAGTAAAATGCTAAAAGTATGACCAGCAGGAAAAGTAATTTTCCAAAAAGTAAACCTGCAGAAGTTGTAGTGACTTTTTCTAATGAAAATACATACCAGGCGGACTGAAAAAGATCTACAGTTGTGAAAATTGCGATAATTAAAAATACAATGGTAAGTATTAATAACAATATTTTCTTCATGTTATGTTGCCTTTGATGAATGATAGACGATTGAAAATATTCTAGATGATACAGTGAATGATTGTCTAGCGCTTAGTTACCATGAAGTGTAACTAACAAAATTTAGGGTGGTTGCAATTGCAGGCACTCTGAAGAGTCTGTACGAAGTACGAATTCGTCAGGCTAGAGGCAGAGGTAAAATATGGACGGTTTTATTCAGCCCCATGCTTTCCTGTTTGCCATATAAGTGCTTTTTCGAAAGCAATAATTTTCATCCACGAAGAGTAGATATTATGGCTATTGATATGTTTCTGAAGGTCGAGGGTGTTACGGGCGAATCTAAAGATTCTAACCACACCGGCTGGACTGATATTACCTCCTTCTCCTGGGGCGCTTCCCAGCCAGGTAATATGAGCGTTGGCGGTGGCGGCGGTGCCGGTAAAGTTAACTTTAACGACCTGCACGTTAACGCGCTGATCGACAAATCCACCACCGCTATCCTGAAACACTGCGCCAGCGGTAAACACCTGACCAAAGTTGAGCTGTCCGTTTGTAAAGCGGGCGGCCAGCAGGTGGAATACTCCCGCATCACGCTGGAAGATGTGCTGGTGACCTCTGTGCAGTACACCGGCGCTGACAATGGCGATACCGTTGGTGTGACCTATGCATTCCAGGCTGCGAAAGTGAAACAGCAGTACTCTGGGAGCAGACCACTTCTGGTGGTAAAGGTGCTGAAAGTAGCGCTGGCTGGAACATCAAAGAGAACAAAGAAGCGTAATTGCGCATGTGGCCGGGGAATTTTCCCCGGTCTTTATCAGCGTCAAGAACCCTTGGGATCGGCGGGCATGGTTATAAAAAAGTTATTCGGTGTGTTTGCAGTCACGTTAATGGCGAACGCCTGTGTGTCTCATCCTGCACAATATCAGTCACTTTCGGTTACGCTAAAGAACAACGAGCCCTGCTTTGCTATTCCTGCTAACTCTGGGGTAGACGCGCCTGTCACCAGTCATTCACCCACCATAATGAAACGCGCGGGAAATGAATGGAAGGCGATATCGCCGCCGTCAACGTTTAGTCCTGAGGTGACGTTAACGACCCAACAATGTCATCAGTGGATGGGGATTACGTGGCAAGCGGGAGAATATGATATTGCTCTGAAAGTGTCAGGGAAAAACGGTTCTATTCGTTATGCGGCTCGTTTCATTTTAGAAGAAGGTCCCTCAGGCCAGTTTAAGTTATTCCTACTAACGCAACATTCTGGAGCCTGAAATGAAACGTTTATTACTGCTGATCCTGGCTATAAATGCCCCAGCTGTTTATGCCCAAACCCTGCCTGATGTCAGCGTTTTTTCTCAGCAACAAATCTTTGAAAACTGGGTGCAAAATCGATGCATCAGTAAGATTGCGGACAGTAAAAGTCTGAAAGACGATGCAGAGGCCAGCGCGGCCGCATGGCTGGAAGCAAGCAATCTCCCTGCTGAGAATTTTGAAAAAGCTGACAAGGTGATTGTTTCTTTACTGAAAGAGAAAGTAGGTGGTACCGAACCGGGTCAATATCAGGTTTTAAAGTGCAGCTTAATCGCCAACAGCGACGCGATTCGTCCGCTCAAAACCGCAAAATAGAACCAATGGAATCGCCCCCAAACGCCGCCGTTCTCGCCCCGAGAGCGGCAGCGTTTGAGCGCTAATCATACCAGCAGGAATACGCCATGCGATTCACGATTATTTCTACGAAACCCGGTCATCAGCCGCCGCAAAGCAGCTGTGATTTTTACGCCCCGGGCGGCACCATTGGGCGCGGTACGGATAACAATCTGGTATTGCCGGACAATGACCGCACCATCTCTCGTCTGCAGGCCATTGTTCACGTTGACGCTCAGGGCGAATGCCGCGTCACCAACCGCGGCAGCGTTACCCGTGTGGTATTAAATGACATTCCGCTGGAGCGGGGACGTCAGGTTGAGCTGCAGGATGGCGACATTCTCGGTATTGATGACTACCGTATCGAAGTGACCGAACTGATCCACGATACCCAGCCCGTGAGCCGCATGGCGGCCAGCCTGCACCAGCAGGCGCGTCCGACCGTGGCTCCTGCGCCTGCGCAGCAGCCGAAACCGGCGAGTGCCGCACCCCGTGGAAAAGCCGAGCCGACCGCCGTGCCAACGGAGATCTGGGATAGCCTGATGCAGGAGTTTTCCATCTCCGACAGCATCTCCAGCAACCGCACAAAGCCGCAGCCTGCGGCATCGCACGATCCGTTCTCCCAGCCTGTAGCCCCGGAGCGTAACGCCGAAGATCCGCTGGCGATGTTCAACGACAGCGATCCCACGCTCGAACGTAAGCATGTCGATCCGGACTCGCTGTTCAGCGACGAAGCGCTGTTTAAAAAAGAGAGCATTTTTGACGACGTTACGCCTTCCACGCTGGTGCCACCGGTTGAGACCCAGCCAGCCCCGAACGAAGAGGCGACGGATGAGCTCGATCCGCTGGCCCTGTTTGGCGGTAAGTCCAGCGCGCCAGCCGCGCGTAATGACGACCCGCTCGGGCTGATGGGCGGCGTGCCGTTAACCCATCCGGATGACGTGATTAACGAGAAGCCAGCCCCCGTGCCGGAACCTGAGCAGGAAGAGGACGCGCTGGCCGATTCTCCGCTGTTCGCCCCTGAGCCGCAGGAAGAACCGCGTGCTGAAGAGGAACCCGCGCGACCGGATTACGCTGGCTTCACCATGCCGACGCCACAGGCCGTTGCGCGCAGCAGCGCTCAGGCACCGAAGGGCCGCCTGCGCATCGATCCGGTGAATAACGCCGCCGCCCCAACTGCCACGGCAAACAGCGGTGAGAAGGGCGAAGTGCTGCAGGGCGAGCTGCTGGAGGCGCTGCTGGAGGGGATGGGGCTCAGCGAAATGCAGCCCGTTCCGCAGTTTGACCGTGAAAATATGCGTCAGCTGGGGCAGATCCTCGGCATGTTCTCCCAGGGGACAGTGGCGCTGCTCTCCTCGCGCTCCATTCTCAAGCGCGGCGTAAAAGCCGACATGACCATGGTGCTGGACGATGCCAACAACCCGTTCAAGCTTTTGCCGACCGGCAAAACCGTGTTAATCCAGATGTTCGGCACCCCGATGCCGGGCTTTATGCCGCCGACCAAATCCGTGCGCGACGCGCTGATCGATCTGCAGGCGCACCAGCTGGGCATGATCTCCGGCATCCGCGCCATCATTGCCGCGATGCTGCAGTCCTTTAACCCGGAACAGCTGGAAGAGCAGGCGAAGCAGAACGGCATGACCTCGCGTCTGGCGCTGCCGGGCAGCCGCAAAGCCGCCCTGTGGGACTACTTTGTTCGTAGCTATGGCGAGACGGCGGGCGAGATTGAGGACGACTTCCACACCCTGTTCGGCGAGGCCTTCCTTCATGCGTATGACATGGAGGTCAATCAGTACAAAGACTCACAGAGCGGATCGGAAGACAAATGAATATCGCAACGGCTTCTCTCTCCCGCCAGGGGACGCGCGCCAGCAACCAGGATCAGACGGGAGAAACCATTGGGGAACGTTCAGCCTGCTTTGTCGTCTGCGACGGCATCGCGGGGCTGCCGGGCGGTGAAGTGGCCGCCGCGCTGGCCCGCAACAGCATTATCTCCCGCTTTGATGGCGACAAACATCTTAATGCGCAGCATATTCGCGACTACGTGCAGACGGCGAATCGCACTATTCTCAGCGAACAGCAGGCCGTTCAGGACTATCGCCGGATGGGCACGACGCTGGTTAGCCTGTTCATTGACCGTGATTACGGGCTGGCCTACTGGGCCCATGCCGGAGACAGCCGCCTGTACCTGTTCCGCCGGGGATGGCTGTGGCATGTGACCACCGACCACAGCCTGGTACAGCAGATGAAAGATGCCGGGCACCAGACCGACAACCTGAACAGCAATCTGCTCTATCTGGCGCTGGGAATTGAAAACGGCGGGCCGGAAGCGAGCTACAGCGACGTGGTGCAGGTTGAAGACGGCGATGCCTTTTTACTCTGCACCGACGGGTTCTGGCACGGCGTCAGCGAAGAGCAAATGAAGCAGTCGCTGCATATGGTGAATACGCCGCAGGAGTGGCTGACCTTAATGAACCAAATCATTCAAAAGAATGGCGAACAGGAGGGGAATGCCCAGGATAACTATACTGCCCTGGCGGTATGGATGGGCAACCCTCAGGACACCACTTTGCTGCACACCCTCTCTGACGCAGCACAATTTCTTCCCTGCGGAACTGATTAGACACACAAGGAACGATATGAAACTTTGGCTATCGGGTTTGGCACTTCTGGCGGCGACCTCTACCGCGCAGGCTGAAAATTTCCGCATCGTGCAGTCTCCTGCGCAGAAGCTGGATATCTGGATCGACAACATCAAAGACAACACGCCGCAGAGCTGGTGTAAGCCTGAGGTGGCGCTGCGCATTGTGGCGAACGGCAAGAAAGACGTCTCCGTGCTGGAGAACTTTGTGCCGCGTCTTGGCGCGCTGCTGGAACACCAGTGCAGTAAAGTCAATAAACTCAGCTGGACGCTCAACGATCCGGCGGGAACCACGCTGGCGCAGGGCACGGCTGGCAAAGCGCAGGACTGGGCGCTGGTGGTGAAACAGGAGCAGGCCGCGCCTGCTGCGACCGTCACCGCCACCCCAGCCAGCGGCGCGTTACTGCCGCCCGATCAGAACGTGGCTTCCCGCACCGTTGCCGCCGACCGTACGCCGTGGCAGGAGTTTACCCTGCAGGACGGCTGCCACCTGCGCACCTTCTGGGAAGGGGGCGCCTCTGCACCGGCGCTCTTCATTCCGGATTCTGACACCACCCGCTGCGGGAATGGCAGCTGGCTGAGCGGACACACCGTTGTGTCGCAGTCCCGCAACGGCGGGCAGAAAGAGATGGCGGTAACGTACATTCATGGCTTCCCGGTCACCGGGTTGAATCAAAGCGCCGACCCGGAAAACGCGCTGATCACCTCCGTCAACAAAGAGCGCATGGTATTCAGCACCCCAAACAGCGACCAGAGCTGGATGATCCTGCCTTACGACAGCGCCCTGAACAGCTGGAAGAGCAACGGCACGGTCGCGGTGGAGATCTCCCGTGAAACCGCCAGCGACGATGCAAAGCTGCAGGCGCGTATCGCCGCGGTGAAAAAAACCTGGAGCGCCTGGGTGGCACCCGGCACCCCGCTGAATATCGTGCTGATTGACACCCTGCGTCCTCAGCTGCGCGATCCGGCCGTTGGCGCATGGCGCGCGGCAAATTAAGGAATGGCGATGAATACGCTCTATCAACACCTGGCGGGTGAGTCGCTCAACGACGCGCTCGCGCGTCTGGAAGCAGACATCAAATCTCGTCCGGCGGATGCCGACCTCCGCGCCGCGTTCGTGCAGTTTTTAACCCTGAGCGGCAACTGGACGCGCGCACTGACCCAGCTGAAAAGCTGGCTGGCGCTGAAGCCGCAGGCGAAACCCACCGTCACGCTGCTGGAGCAGTCCATTCAGGGCGAGCTGCAGCGCGCGCAGGTGATGGCGGGACAGGCGCGTCCGGCGATGCCTGAAACCCAGTGGCCGTGGCTAACCACCCTTGCGGCGGCGCTGAGCGAGGAGGGTGAGCGCGCGCAGGCGCTGCGTCTGGAAGCCCTTGAACAGGCGCAGGCCACCCCCGGCCAGATTACCCTCGAAAACGAGGAGACGCAGGCTTTTGACTGGCTGATGGACGGCGATGCCCGTCTCGGCCCGGTATGCGAAACCATCGTCAACGGCCGCTATTTCTGGCTGCCGTTTAACGCTATCGCGGAGATCCGTTTCCAGGCACCTGCCAGCGTGACCGACCTGGTCTGGCGTCACGCGCTGGTGCGCCTGACGGACGGGACGGAGCAGGTGTGCCAGATCCCGGCGCGTTACCCGTTTGCCGCCGATGCTTCCGATGCGGTCAAACTGGGGCGGACCACCGACTGGCACCCGCTCGATACTGACGGCACGCTCTATGAAGGCCAGGGCCAGAAGGCCTGGCTGAGCGAGCAAAGCGAAAGCCCGCTGCTGTCCTTAAGCCTCGTGACGTTTGCGACGGATGGAGCCGATGAGTAATCCCGCTGGCGAAGGCGATCTGCTGCGCAGCGGCTGGCAAGCCCGCAGCAAGCAGGAGAAGGTGGGGGCGCGCGACAAAATGCAGCCCTCGCTGCTCGATCGCCTCACTGATAACGACCCGGAAAAAAAGCGTGAGTCGGCCAACAGCAATCTGATCACCCACGCCGCCCTGCGCCGCAATGTGCTGCGCGATTTGCAGTGGCTGTTTAATACCATCAACCACGATGCCTCCGGCGATTTAAGCGCGCTACCGCACGTGAGCCGCTCGGTGGTTAACTTCGGCGTCGCGCCCCTGGCCGGGAAAAGAATGTCGGACATCGAATGGCACGACATTCAGCGCAAGCTCACCGAGGCCATCATCAATTTTGAACCACGCATTTTGCCGCAGGGGCTGCAGGTCCGCTGCGTGTCGGATACCTCCTCGCTGGATCTGCACAACGTGCTCTCCATCGAGATCAAAGGGCGTTTATGGTGCGTGCCGTACCCGCTGGAGTTTCTGTTTCGCACCGATGTCGATCTGGAAAACGGCCATTTTGAACTGAAAGATGCGGGGTAATCATGGAAAGTAAACTGCTCGAATACTACAACCGTGAGCTGGCCTACCTGCGCGAAATGGGGGCCGAGTTTGCCGAACGCTACCCGAAAGTCGCCGGACGGCTGGGCATGCGCGGCATCGACGTGGCGGACCCATATACCGAACGTCTGATGGAAGGGTTCGCCTTCCTGACCTCCCGCGTGCAGATGAAAATGGACGCGGAGTTTCCGCGCTTCTCCCAGCGTCTGCTGGAGATGATTGCGCCAAACTATCTTGCGCCCACGCCGTCGATGGCGATTGCGGAGATTCAGCCCGACAGCAGCCGGGGCGACCTGAGCAAGGGCTTCATCGTGCCGCGCGGCACCATGATGGACAGCCTGGCGCTGAAAAAAACCGGCGTGACCTGCAGCTATACCACGGCGCACGAGGTCAACCTGCTGCCGCTGAAAATCGACAAGGTCGAGCTGGGCGGAGTCCCCGCCGATTTGCCGCTCGCACAGCTGGGTTTGAGCCAGCGGGGGATCGGCAGCGCCCTGCGGATCCGCATCGCCTGCGACGGCCCGCAACATCTCGGGCACCTGGATTTTGACCGTCTTGAGTTTTTCCTCGCCGGTCCGGATATCGAGGCGCTGAAGCTGCTGGAGCTGGTGATGGAGCACCACGCCGGGATCGTCTGTCAGACGGTCAGCCCGCAGCCGCAGCGGCAGCTGCTGGCAACGGATGCGCTGCGCCAGGAGGGATTTGAGCCTGACCAGGCGCTGCTGCCGGACGATCTGCGTAACTTTGACGGCTATCGCCTGCTGCAGGAGTATTTCGCGTTTCCGGCCCGTTTCCGCTTCATTAGCCTCAGCGGCCTGAGCACGCTCATCCAGCGCTGTGAAGGTGAAAAAGCCTTCGACATCTTCATCCTGCTGGATAAGTCGGATGAACAGCTGGAGCGCGTGGTCGATGCCAGCCATCTGGCGCTGCACTGCACGCCGGTCATCAACCTGTTCCCGAAAGTTGCGGCGCGGCAGAAGCTAAATGACGGTCAGCATGAATACCATCTGGTGGTCGATAACATCCGTCCGCTGGATTATGAAATCTACGCGGTAAAAAAAATCTATGGCAGCGCGGACGGCCAGCGTGATGACCAGACGTTTCGTCCGTTCTGGAGCACCTGGAGCGGCGATGCGGGCAACTACGGGGCCTATTTTTCCCTGCGACGCGAGCAGCGCGTGCTGTCCGAGCACGCGCTGCGCTACGGCACCCGTACCGGCTATATCGGCTCGGAGGTCTTCGTCTCGCTGGTGGATGAACAGCACGCGCCGTGGCAGGAAAATCTGCGCTATATCTCTGCGGAGGTGCTCTGCACCAGCCGTGACCTGCCGCTGATGCTGCAGCAGGAGCTCGGGGAGTTCATTATGGCTGACTCCATGCCGGTGAAATCCCTCACCCTGCGTAAAGGGCCGACGCCGCCGCGTCCGGCGCTGGCAGAAGGGTTCAGCACCTGGCGGCTTATCAGCCAGCTGCAGATGAACTACCTCAGCCTGATGGACAGTGACAATGAGGAGGGGGCTGCCGCGCTGCGCCAGCTGTTAGGGCTGTACGCCAACCTGGCCGAAACGCCCGTGGCGCGTCAGGTGGAGGGCGTTCGCCACTGCGTGCTGGAGCCGGTTCACCGCCGCGTGCCTGAACCCGGCCCGGTGGTGTTCGCCCGCGGGATCGGCATTACCCTGACGGTGGATGAGCGAGCCTTTTCGGGGGCCAGTCCGTGGCTCTTCGGCAGCGTGATGGAGCGCCTCTTTGCCCGTCTGGTCTCTATCAACAGCTTCACCGAGTTCACCCTGAAAAGTCAGCAGCGCGGCGAGATTGGCTACTGGGCGCCGCGCATGGGTAAAAGGGCGCTGATATGAGTGACGCCGCCACTGCACCGCTGCGCGTGCATCGCCTGACGAAGCTGCCGGATGCGTTCTGGCACGGCGTTTGTGAGACGCCCTGGCGCTACGATCTGTTTCAGCTGTTAAGGCGCATTGATGCCCAGGGCGGCGAGCGCTATCCGCTGGGCCGCGCGCCGCTGCCAAAATTTGAACCGCTGCGCATCGGCCAGCAGCCGTCGATGAGTTTTGCCCCGTCGACGCTGGCCAGGGTGCGTCAGCGGGAAGAGAGCGGGCTGCATGAGGTCTCTATCCTCAGTTTCGGCCTGTTTGGCCCGAACGGCCCGCTGCCGGTCCACATGACCGAGTACGCCCGCGAGCGTATTTATCATCATCAGGACACCAGCCTGAGCGCGTTTGCCGATCTGTTCCACCATCGTCTGGCGCTGCTGTTTTACCGCGCCTGGGCGGATGCGCAGCCCACCGTCTCGCTGGACCGTGCCGATAACAAGCGCTTTGAGGGCTATCTGGCGTCGCTGATTGGTATGGGCCAGCCGGGTCAGATGGACAACGGCAGCCTGAGCTCACACGCGCGCTTTACCCACGCCGGGCACCTGACCCGTCACGGGCGGGATCCGGAGGGGCTGGAGAAGATCCTGCGCAGCTATTTTAAGGCGCCGGTCAAACTGGTCAGCAACGTGCCGCAGTGGATGCCGCTCTCCACGCGCGAGCAGGCGCAGCTTGGGGAAGGACGCCGCATGCCGCGCATGGGTGAGTCCGCCTTTCTCGGCGTCGCCGTCCGCGACGTGCAGCATAAGTTTCGCATCGAGATTGGCCCGCTGAGCGCGGAGGAGTACAACCGCTTTCTGCCGGGTGAAGCGTGGGTCACCGAGCTGCGCGACTGGGTGCGTCAGTACGCCGGCGTGGAGTTTGAATGGGAAACGCGGGTGATCCTGCGCGCAGACGCGGTGCAGGGCGCCACGCTCGGCAGTCATGGGCGATTAGGCTATAACACCTGGCTGGGCCTTCAGCCGCAGCCTGTCCCGCGCGGCGATCTGGTGTATCGCGCAGAGCGGTAATCCTTCCGTATACCGAATCATTGTTAATGGAAACTAACATGTCAGAAATTAGCCGTGCCGTGCTTTTCGGCAAACTGGATACGCTGTTATTTACCTCTCTGGAAAGCGCCACTGCGTTCTGCAAGCTGCGCGGCAACCCCTATGTTGAGCTGGTGCACTGGCTGCATCAGCTGATGCAGCAGCAGGATGGCGATCTGCAGCAGGTCATCCGCCACTTTGCCCTCGACGAGCAGCAGCTGACGCGCGATATCATTGCCGCGCTGGATGTGCTTCCGCGCGGGGCGAGTTCCGTTTCCGATCTCTCCGAGCATATCGACAGCGCCGTGGAGCGCGCCTGGGTCTTCGGCTCGCTGAAGTTTGGCGTCAGCCGCATTCGCGGCGGCCATTTGCTGATCGGCATACTCAAAACCTGGAACCTGGCCAACGTGCTGAAAAGCATTTCGGCGCAGTTCACCCGCCTTAACGTCGAGGTGCTGATTGAGCAGTTCGATACCATCTGCGCCAACAGCAAAGAGACGCAGCAGGCCGCTGCCGCTGTCGACGCACCGGCGGGTGCAGTACCGGCTGCTCAGGGGACGCTGGCCCAGTATGGCCAGGACCTGACCGCCCGCGCCCGGGAAGGGAAGATTGACCCGGTCGTCGGGCGCGACGAGGAGATCCGCCAGATGGTCGATATCCTGATGCGCCGTCGTCAGAACAACCCGCTGCTGACCGGGGAAGCCGGAGTCGGGAAAACGGCGGTGGTGGAAGGGTTGGCGCTGCGTATCGCCGACGGCGACGTGCCGGAGCCGCTGCAGAACATTCAGCTGTGGCTGCTGGATATCGGTATGCTGCAGGCCGGTGCAGGCATGAAAGGCGAGTTTGAAGCCCGTCTGCAGGCGCTCATTAACGAAGTCCAGTCCAGCGCCACGCCGATCATTTTGTTTATCGATGAGATCCACACCCTGATTGGCGCAGGCGGCCAGCAGGGGACCGGCGATGCGGCGAACCTGCTGAAGCCAGCCCTGGCGCGCGGCCAGCTGCGCACCATCGGCGCCACCACCTGGGCAGAATACAAAAAGTACATTGAGAAAGATCCGGCGCTGACCCGTCGTTTCCAGACGGTGCCGGTGCACGAGCCGGACGAAGCGAAAGCCATTCTGATGCTGCGCAGCACCGTGTCGCCGCTGGAGACGCATCACCAGGTGTTGCTGCTCGACGAAGCGGTCAGCGCGGCGGTGAAGCTGTCTCATCGCTACATTCCGGCGCGTCAGCTGCCGGACAAAGCCGTGGCCCTGCTCGACACCGCCTGCGCCCGCGTCGCGGTCAGCCAGAGCGCACCGCCTGCGCAGCTGGAAGACTGCTTGCGCCATCTTGCCGCGCTGGATGTGGAAATTGAGATTGCCGAACGCGAAGCGCGCGTGGGGGCCGGTGATGCCGATCGCGTCACGGCATTACGCGCCGAACGAGACGCGTATGAGACAAAACGCGAAGCCCTGTCCCGGCGCTGGGAAGAAGAGCGCAGCCTGGTGCAGGAGATTATCCGCCTGCGCGCCGCGCTGTTCGCGGCGGGCGAAGAAGATACCGCCGAGCTGCGCGGCCAGCTGGCGGAACAGCAGCTAGCGCTGAACGCCTTACAGGGTGACGAGCCGCTGCTCTTTGCCGCGGTGGATGAAAACGTGGTTGCTGCGGTGGTCTCTGACTGGACCGGGATCCCGCTGGGCCGGATGGTGAAAAACGAGATCGACGCGGTACTCAACCTTGCCGACACGCTGAACCAGCGCGTTATCGGCCAGCGTCACGGTCTGGACCTGATTGCCCGCCGCGTGAAAACTTCGCGGGCGAAGCTGGACGACCCGAACAAGCCGGTGGGCGTCTTTATGCTGTGCGGCCCGTCCGGCGTTGGTAAAACCGAAACCGCGCTGGCGCTCGCCGAATCTCTGTACGGCGGCGAGCAGAACGTCATTACCATCAACATGAGCGAGTTCCAGGAAGCGCACACCGTCTCCACCTTAAAAGGTGCGCCTCCGGGGTACGTAGGGTATGGTGAAGGCGGGGTATTAACCGAGGCCGTCCGCCGCCGTCCATACAGCGTCGTGCTGCTGGACGAAATTGAGAAAGCGCACCCGGACGTCCACGAGATCTTCTTCCAGGTCTTTGATAAAGGCTGGATGGAGGACGGCGAGGGGCGCCACATCGATTTCCGCAACACCATTATTATTCTGACGTCTAACGTCGGCACCGAGCTGATTAGCGCCATGTGCGCCGATCCGGAGTTGATGCCGGAGCCGGACGCGTTAAGCGGTGCCCTGCGCCAGCCGCTGCTGGAGGTCTTCCCGCCCGCGCTGCTGGGCCGCCTGCTGGTGGTGCCGTATTACCCGCTTAGCGACGAGATGCTGGGGCAGATTGTTCGCCTGCAGCTCAGGCGCATTCAGCGTCGTCTGGAAGAGAATCACAGCATTATTTCTGAGTTTGACGACAGCGTGGTGGAACAGATTGTTCAGCGCTGCACCGAGGTGGAGTCCGGCGGCCGCATGGTGGATGCTATTCTGACCAACACCCTGCTGCCTCAGATGAGCCAGATCTTACTTACCGCCAGCCGCAGCGACGAACAGTACCGACGTCTGCACGTCACCTGCGAGCAGGGCGAGTTTCACTGTCAGTTTGCCGCGTAATAATCATCAAGAGAACTGTAAAAGATGACGGATAATGATAACAATCGGACTGTCCCAAACGCGCTCCCGATCGGGTACCGCTTCAACGAGTTTGAAATCAAAGAGGTGATCGGCGGCGGCGGTTTTGGCATCGTCTATCGCGCGTGGGATCACCAGCTCGAACGCACTATCGCTATCAAAGAATTTATGCCTTCCTCGCTCGCCGTACGCGGCGATGACATGACCCTGGTGCTGCGCAGCGAGCGCTTTGGCAAAGCGTTCTCCGCGGGCCTGAACAGCTTCATTCAGGAAGCGCGTCTGCTGGCGCGCTTTAACCACCCAAACCTGCTGCACGTCCTGCGCTTCTGGGTGCAAAACGACACGGCTTATATGGGGACGCTGTTTTACAGCGGTACCACGCTTTCGCGCCTGCGCGAGGAAAAGCCGGAGCTGATCAACGAAGCCTGGATCCGTCGCACCCTGCCGATGCTGTTCGGTGCGATCAAGACCATCCACGACGAAGGCTACCTGCACCGCGACATCTCGCTGGATAACATCCAGATCCAGGATAACGGCCTGCCGGTGCTGCTCGATTTCGGCTCCGCGCGCCGCACCATCGGTAACCTTTCCGATGAAACGGAAACCATGCTGCGCCCGGGCTTTGCGCCGATCGAGCAGTACACCGACGACAACGAAAGCGAGCAGGGCCCGTGGACGGACATTTACGCCCTCGGCGCCGTGCTGCGTACCCTGATTGTGGGTTCTCCGCCGCCGGTCAGCGTGGTGCGTTCTATTCAGGATACCTGCAAACCGCTGGTGGAAATCATGCCGCAGGGCTATTCCATTCCGCTGCTGCAGGCCATTGACCGCGCGCTGGCGCTGCACATGGAAGACCGTCCGCAGTCCATCGACGAGTTCGCCGCGCTGATAGAGATGCCGGTCGCCGGGATTAACGACGTGCTGACGGCGAAAAAGCCCGGCACGATGCTGGTACCGGTGGAGGAGGAACAGCCGGCATCGCTGCTCGACTGGCGTCGCTACAGGATCCCGGGCATGGTTGCCGCAGGCGTGCTGGTCGGCGTTGTCGCTGGCGCGATGCTGTTCAGCGGCGGCAAAGATGCGCCAGAGCAGGCTGCGCAGGCACCGGCAGAGACGCGTCCAACCGAAACCGCCGCGAACGCCCCAGACGTGAAGCCAGAAACGGCGAAGGTGAGCGAACCGGCGACGGCACAGCAGACGCCACCGCCTGCCGCGAGCCCTGTTGCGTTGGTCTATATCCGCATCCTCGACGGCGAAACGCTGAAAGTGAACGGCGAGCCAAAAGCGCTGCGCCCGGGAACCAACGGCTATGCATCGCTCAAGCTGCCGGCCGGTGAGGCGAAGATTGAACTGCAGGGCAACGGAAGAACGCGTGGCCAGACGCTGGATATTACCAAGCCGGGCACCTGGCTGGTGAATCCGTAGGAATATAAACAGGGGAGACTATGGAAGTGTACGATTTTAGAAGTCTTAGGCTTCATTCAAAGGAGTACGAGAAGATTGTCTCTCCTGTTTGTGCGTTTTGAATTTATTCCTAACCCGGAGGGTTGAGTTGAAGCCAATATGTGCTCCCCCATTTTTTTAAATAACAATAACGGGCGTACACAAAACAACCTCGCTCATTTAAATAGCCATCTATGGTATTTCTGGGGAAGTATGGATCTTCTCGCAATATTGCTTTATTGCGTGAATTCAGTTCGCCAGCACAGAATTCCATTCATTTCTGACGCAAAAGTGTTTAGTGATTCGTTGCATTATTATGCAGGTGATGGTTTCAGCATTTTGGTCATGCTTTTTTTTGTGCTTGACTTACTTTTATTACTCTCTTTGTGTACTTCGGCCTGTTTATTCTTCAAGCGAAAGATCGGAGCGGTTAAACTTGCCCTCGCTCAGGAATTATTTCGCTTGATTTCATTCAGATGTTCGGTCTCATTGTTCCCTCTTTTAGTAAGTATGTTTGATTTTTCAAACATCTGGTTGAATGTAGGTTTATTTGTCACATCAGAGTCACTGAAAATCTACTCTCTTGTTTTTTGGATGATCAAGAGGGAAAAGCCCCTTTCTTGAATGACGCTTTATCACAGATGCAGAACCTCTTATCTGCATCGCATAAGCTAGATGGAATAAAGATTATGCTCAACCGAATTACCGTTCAGCTCCCGGTGGAGGGGCTTCTGTTCTGGAAACTGACGGGCCGCGAGGCGATGTCCGAGTCGTTCGCGCTGACGCTGACCGTGCTCGGCACGGACGCGCGCATTGACCGCAGTAAGCTGCTGGGCCAGCCGGTCACGGTGACCATCCCGACGCAGAGCCTGCTGACGCCCCGCTATATAAACGGCAAGATTACCCGGGTGGCGGTCAGCGCCGTTGAGCTGACGGGGACCCGCTATGCGGTGTACCAGCTGACGGTGGAGCCGGACCTGTGGCCGATGAAGCGCGACCGCAACCTGCGTATCTTCCAGGGGCAGACGGTGCCGCAGATTGTGAAAACCCTGCTGGGCGAGCATCAGGTCAACGTTGAGGACAAACTCACCGGCAGCTACCGGGTGTGGGACTACTGCGTGCAGTATCAGGAGTCGAGCCTGGACTTCATCAGCCGTCTGATGGAGCTGGAGGGGATTGCGTATCACTTCCGCCATGAGGCGGACAAGCACACCCTGGTGCTCACCGACGCCGCCACGCAGTACCAGCCGTTCAGCGGCTATGAGGTTATTCCTTACCACCAGACGCCGTCCGGCGGCAGTACGGACGAAGAGGGCATCAGCCAGTGGGCGCTGGAGGACAGCGTGACGCCGGGGATTTACAGCCTCGACGACTATGACTTCCGCAAGCCGAACGCGTGGCTGTTCCAGGCCCAGCAGAACCCGGCATCGCCGAAGCCGGGCAGCATCGACGTGTACGACTGGCCGGGGCGCTTTGTGGACAAAGGGCACGGGGAGTTCTATGCCCGCATTCGTCAGGAGCGCTGGCAGGTTGAGCATCAGCAGATTCAGGCCACCGCCACGGCGGCGGGGATTGCGCCCGGGCACACCTTCACGTTAACCAACGCGCCGTTCTTCAGCGACAACGGCGAGTATCTGGTCACGGCGGCGGGTTACCACCTCGAAGAGAACCGCTACGCCAGCGGCGAGGGTGAAACTATTCACCGTACCGATTTCACGGTCATTCCGTCGGCGGTGGTCTACCGTCCGGCGCAGAGCACGGCGTGGCCGCGCACCTACGGCCCGCAGACGGCGAAAGTGGTGGGGCCAAAGGGCGAGAGTATCTGGACGGACAAATACGGCCGGGTGAAGGTGAAGTTCCACTGGGACCGTCTGGCGAAGGGCGATGACACCAGCTCCTGCTGGGTGCGCGTGTCGAGCGCGTGGGCGGGCCAGGGCTACGGCGGGGTGCAGATCCCGCGCGTGGGCGATGAGGTGGTGGTGGACTTTATCAACGGCGACCCGGACCGTCCGATCATTACCGGTCGGGTGTACAACGACGCGAGCATGCCGCCGTGGGCGCTGCCGGCTGCGGCGACGCAGATGGGCTTTATGAGCCGCACAAAAGACGGTTCCGTGGACAATGCCAACGCCCTGCGGTTTGAGGATAAAGCGGGTGCAGAGCAGGTGTGGATCCAGGCCGAGCGTAACATGGACACCAGCGTTAAAAATGATGAAACGCACAGCGTCGGCGGAGCGCGCAGCCATTACGTGAAGAAAAATGAACTGCATCGCGTGGAAGCGAATCAGACCCAGGCCGTGAAAGGTGGCACCGAGATCCTGACGGGGAAAGGTAAGCTGGATGCGGCGGTGGAGCAGTATGTTATCGCTTCCGGGACGAAGCTGCGGTTGGTCTCTGGTGAGAGTGCCATTGAGCTGAATGCTAACGGCAAGATTAACCTCATCGGCAAAGAGTTTAACTTCTTCGTGGAAGGGGATGGGTATATCACCACGGGCGGTAAGCTGCATCTGAATACCTCGGGAACCAAGCCGGGCACGACGGCACCGGGATCGGGGCATAAGGGGGATATTGATGCGGCGGTGCAGGCGAAATTTACGGCCAAAGATTAGTAAAGCAGGTGCGGTGCTTATCGCGTTACTAACGACGGGAATGGCTGGAGGAGACGCGCAGAAAAAGGATCTTTGGATGTTCATTTCCGGGATGAGCGCATCGCTTAAGACGTTATCCGTTACAACCCTTAGTAATGCGCCGTTATCGTTTAAGATGACCAGGCAAAATGAATATATCAATTTCTACAATGCCGACGATATCAAACTCGCTGATGGGACGAACATAACCGCAATTGAGTTACGTTTAAGCAAAGATAACGACGGCATGGCGCCTTTACTGAATTTTTCACCCTCCTCAGGTCAATGCATAACGCTTGATACCGTTAAAAAGCGCTATCCGCAGTTGAGGTTAACTGATTATCCGCGCGGCCGTTCGGAGGACGAAGTGACCAGCTATACAGCCCGAAAAGATATGAATGGACAAAAGGTGAGCTTCAGTTTCACCGTGAAAAATCCTCACTGTCTGGGTTCAGTCGTCATTAGCGCAGACTAAGAAATACTGCACTCATGTCCTGGCGGTTTCTTCAGGGTGATAACTGCAATACACATTCAATAAATGACGATTAACGTGAAAAAACACACGCCGATATTTCTTTGTTCCATCCTGATGTTTACCTGTCTCGGCAGCAATGTGGTTTTGGCTCAGGTAATGCCTCCCGTTCTGACAAAACGGGACTTTTCTGTGCAGATCAAAGACCAGCCTGTCGCATTGGGCGACCGATGGTCTCCTGATAGTGCCGGTAAAATTGATGTGCCGTTGGAAGGCAACTTTGTCGGTGAGGTTTCTTTTGACGGAACGAACTATAAATTCTACCAGCATCAAAGGGCTGGGTTAGAAATATTCAGTTCCAATCTCTGGTGGGATAAAGCTGAACGAAGCGTTGATGATTATATCGTGTCGCAGGTTACGCTGACTGCCGAAGACTTCGCAACGCCGCGGGGTGTCCATGTGGGTTCAACAACCAGAGAGCTGAACAACGCATACGGCAATGGCCTTGTTGAAAATGATTCAGGGACCCAGTGGGTTTCCTATGCGTTGGGTAAAAAAGTACTCTCTTTTGAGATGAAGGGCGGCAACGTTGTGAAAATAACAATGAATTACGATAATGGTTCTTCAGAGTAAATTATGTCCAATAAACTTTTAGCATTCGCATTGTGCGCGGCTTTATTGGCTGGCGTCGTTGAAACCTCTACGGCACTTGAATTATCGCAGTACAATAAGCTCGATACGGTAAGTCGCATCGTTAATGATAGCGAAGTGACGGACATTCTCAGGAAAACGCTGGGAAATCATTACCAGGCCTTTATTGATAACTTTGATGTCTTTGGCGAACCGCATACCACTCCAGGTGGAGGATTGTTTGTTGAGGGCTGGCTAGAGGATCTCTACCAGGAGAATGCCTCAGCGCTGGTTATCAATCCTGACGGCAGAATTTTCGCGGCCTGGGTGGTTCCAGAATCAAACGTTATCCATTACCAGTCATCTGATAATAGTCAGCCGATTAATGCCGATATTCAGCAATGGGCCGCCAGGTTCAATACGATGCAGTTTGCAGCGAACAGCCAATCGAGACCTGCGTTTGACGGGGTTTGGGCAGGCGGGGTTGGCAACGACTCGGCGTTAACCCTGCAGTTAGCTGAATCAGGCAACCGTATCACCGGGTCTTATTGCTATATCTCCCAGAGAGGAAACCGCATCGACTGCCCGGAAGATGATGAGCGAAATCTTAGCGGTACGATCGCGGGAAACCGTGCGAACGTTGAGTTCAACTCATCGTTTGGCGGCGCAGGCGGACGGGCTGTTCTGGAAATAAAGGGGAGTGAGATGGAATGGCGTTTAGTTACTCTTCCTCAAAAAGGAAATTATTATGCTCCGCAGCGTTATACGTTACGTAAAGCCGCTTCGGTTCAAAACGCTGAAACCAGAAAACTGGACACCGAAAGGTTCGCTATTTCTCTTATAAATAAGTGCGGTCATTTTGATAGCGAATGTGATCAGATGGTCTATCTCGGCGTGCGCAAAAGCGATAACAGTACGATCTCCTTAAGGGGAAAAACGTTGCACGACTCCGCAGGTAAAATAATCGGCTCAACCTACAAGAATGGCGAGATCGCTTATACCGTGACGTATGCACCCGTGAAATTGGTTGTCAGCAAAGGCAGCCATGTTTTAGTCGAACAATCAGGTCAATGGCGTAAATAATAAAACAGCCAGCCAAAGGGCCAACATGGATTGGCCTTTTTGTTTCTCTCAATATTAATCATCCCGAGTTCACTTATGAAATACACCCTCCAGGAAGGTTCATTTTCCCTTTTTCCTACTGCCTGGCAGGATAACAGCATGAACATTATTCGCGATGACGAAAGCGGGCTGTCCGTGGTGGTCAGCCGCGGCGTGATTCCCGATGGCAGCGACTACGAACAAGAGTTTCACCGCCAGTGGGATGTGTTGCGTCCTCAGATGGGTGAGATCGCCCAGAGCGAATTCCGGAACGTAAACGCCGGGCCTGACGGAAAAATTAGCGGACTGGAAGTCGAGACCACCTTTGACCGTAACGGACAGCGCCTGTGGCAAAAACAGCTGGCCGTGCAGACGCCGGGCAAACCGGTATTGATGATTTTTACCCTCTCGGCATTAAGAGCCTTTACCGAAGAGGACGAGGTGCGCTGGAGCGCGCTTAAGCAGAGTCTGACGCTAAACGACAACCGGAATGTGTAAGGCATGAGCGATAACAACGCGGCCCGTAAGGGCGACGAGATTATTCACTCCAGCATTTTTGCTGACATCACCAGCATCGTGGCGGAAGGTGCCGCCTATGCGGTGATCGGTGCGGCAGTGGGGCTGGCGGCTACGGCCGCCGCGCCACTCCTCGGTGCCGGAGCCGCCGCAGCGGGCGTGGCGGCGATTGGGTCCAGCTGTCTGTTAAGCGGGATTATCGGTGGCGTGCTGGCGAACGTGGCGGGGATCACCGACGATATCAGCAACGCCGCGGAAGGGTTAGGCAATGCGCTTTTCCCGCCGTCACCTGCGGGTAAAATCACCACCGGTTCGAACAACGTTCTGACCAACGCAATCCCTGCCGCCCGCGCGGCGGGCACGCTCACGCCCGCCGATACCCCGTCCCCTGAGCCGCAGTCGCCGGGCAGCTTTGCCGATTACGCGGGCATGCTGCTTTCCGCCGCCGGACAGTTTGGCAGCGAAATGTGGCAGCCGAGCGTGGCCTCAGCCGCCGCGGGAACCTCGCCGCTGGAAGAAGATAAGGTGGCGTGTGAAAAACACTCCGGGCCGCAGTATCTGGCGGAAGGCTCCAAAAGCGTCTTTATCAACGGGCAGCCCGCGGTGCGTGCGAAAGATCGCACCACCTGCGAAGGCACCGTTTCCGACGACGTCTCCCCGAACGTGATCATCGGCGGGGACACGCTCACGATCCGCGATATCAAAAGCGGTAAAACACCGGGTCTGGCGCTGGGGATGATTGCGCTCTCCCTGCTGCGCGGGCGTCCGGGCAAGATCCTGAAAAACATGCCATGCGCGCTGGCCGCGGCCGGCGGCGGGATGCTGGCGGATATGGCGGTCAACGCCGTGTTTGGCTCCTCGCACCCGGTCCACGCCGCCACTGGCGTGAAGGTGCTGAACGACGACGATGAGCTCGACTTCTCGCTGCCGGGGCGCTTTCCGCTTCGCTGGCAGCGTAGCTACAACAGCCTGACTACCCGCGAAGGGCTGTTCGGCCTGGGCTGGGCAACGACTTTTGACAGCTATCTGACGCTGGAAGATAACCATGCGACCTGGTTCGACGAAACCGGGCGCGAGCTGAGCTTTGAACTGCCGCCTGTCGACCGCGCGTTTTACAGCATCAGCGAAGGCATCATTATCCGCCGCAATGAGAACGGCGACGTGGCGATTGCCGACGATGACGGTGCGGTGTGGCGTCTGTACAAACCGACCCGTATGAATCCTTCTATCCTGCGTCTGGCCTCCCTTAGCGATGAATACGGCAACGCGCTGCTGACTGCGTGGGACGAGCACGGCAGGCTGATTGGTATCCATGATGAGCCGCGGGCCATCGACGTCACCCTGCGCTATGAAGATGAGCGCTTCCCGCTGCGCGTTACCGCAGCCAGCCATTTCGACGGCAACCAAACCTGGCCGCTGATGCAGTGGGGCTACGATGCGCGCGGCCAGCTGGCGAGCGCGACGGATGCCTCCGGCGTGGTGACGCGTGAATACCGTTACAACGACCACGGCCTGATGGTCTGGCACCGGATGCCGGGTGGGCTGGAGAGCGAATACCGCTGGCAAAAATTCGACCACTGGCGCGTGGTGGAAAACCGCACCAGCACCGGCGACGGCTGCCGCTTTAGCTATGATTTAGCCGCCGGGCTGACGACCGTCGAACACTACGACGGTCAGACGCGCCGCCACTACTGGAACGCGCAGAATCTGATTGTCCGCTACGTAGACGAGCGCGGTGAAAACTGGCGCTACGAGTGGGATGATAACGAGCTTCTCACGCGTCGCATCGATCCGCTCGGCAACGCCGTCACCTTCGTCTACGACGAGATGGGCAACCGGGTGCAGGAGACCGATGCCGACGGCAATACCCGCACCACCACCTGGCTGGAGCACCGCGCGCTTCCCGCGGCCATTATCGAAGCCGACGGCAGCGCCACCCGGTTCTGGTACGACGAACATCACGGGCTCAAGCGCGTGGTGAACCCGATGGGGCAGACGACGCAGCTGCGCCGGGACGCGTTCGGCCAGGTCGTGGAAGAGGTCGATGCCGCTGGCAACAGCCGCTACCAGGAGTACAACGAGGCCGGGCAGATTGTCCGTTCGACGGACTGTTCCGGGCGTATTACCCGCTATCGCTATCATCCGCTGGGCTGGCTGGTGGCTGAGACAGCCGCCGACGGTGAAGAGACGCGCTACCGCTACGACGCCGCAGGGCGTCCGGTACAGCTCGACCGCCCGGAAGGCTGGACGGAATCGCTCAAATGGAACGAACGTGGCCTGCCGGTGAAGCATGCGGGCGCCGACGGGAAAGAAAGTGAGTTCAGATACGACGAGGCGGGGCGCTTAACCGCCACCCGAAATACGCAGGGTGAAGAGGTGCGCCGCAGCTGGGACAGCCGCGGGCGTCTGATTGCCCTGGAAAACGAGAACGGCGAAGCGTATCAGTTCCGCTGGGGGCCAGACTCGCTGCTGCTGGAAGAGGTGGGGCTTGATGGCGTGGCCTCGCAGTATCGCTATGATGCCTGCGGGCGCACGATTGCGCGCACCTTTGCCGCCGGTCATCCGGAGGCTATCACCCACGCCTTCGCCTGGAGCGCGAGCGGCCAGCTGATCGCCCGCACCACGCCGGAAGGGCAGACCCGCTACCATTACACGCCGTCCGGGCTATTAAGCCGGATTGGTCTGCATCCTGCGCTTTCAGCCGACGCGTGGACCACCGAGGCAGAGCAGGAACTTGCCTTTGAGTATGACGCGCTTGGTCGCGTGACGCGCGAAGCGGGCGAGCACGGTGAGCTGGCGTGGGAGTATGACGCGCTGGGCAACCGCACCTCCGTCACGCTGCCCGATGGCCACGAGCTGAAGCAGTTCTACTACGGCAGCGGGCATCTGCTCAGCATTGCGCTCGATAAGCTGTCGGTCTCCGACTTTACCCGCGACGAACTCCACCGGGAGACCAGCCGCACCCAGGGGCTGCTGACCACCCGCAGCGAGTACGATCGTCTTGGGCGCCTGCACCGCCGGGACGTCTTTACCGGCAATGCGCAGCGCCCGTCGCCGCGCCGCTGGTCCCGCCGCTGGGATTACGACTACCGCAATAACCTGGTGCGCGAAGAGCGGGACGATAACCCGTTCAGCTGGTACCGCTGGCAGTACGACAGCGCCGGGCGCCTGCTCGTTCAGGACGGCACGCTGCCTGGCCAGGAGCAGTGGCGCTGGGATGCAGCCGGTAACCCGCTCGAAGGATCTGTTGAGAAGGTCACGCACAACCGCCTGACGCAGCTGAACGGCATTCGCTGGCGCTATGACATCCACGGCCGTACCGTGGAGAAGGATAACGGCCAGACCCGCTGGCACTACCGCTATGACGGCGAGCATCGCCTGACAGAGGTCATCAGCCAGCCAAGGGACCGCAACAGGCCGCAGACGCAGGTCAGCTTCCGCTACGATCCGCTCGGTCGCCGCATCAGCAAAACGCGCCGCCAGATGCTGGGCGGACAGCCAACCGGCAAGCCGGTCACCACCCGGTTTGTCTGGGAAGGGTTCCGCCTGCTGCAGGAGGTGCACGGAGATGTGCCGCTCACCTACGTTTACAGCGATCAGGACAGCTACGATCCGCTGGCGCGTATTGACGGCGTTGATGACCATGAAATCTTCTGGTTCCACTGCCAGCCGAACGGCACGCCGGAGCGGATGACGGATATCGAAGGGCAGGTGCGCTGGGAAGGCGTGAACAGCGCCTGGGGCAAGCTGCTGCGGGAAAGCGAGACGCAGGTATCAGGATATTCTCAGAACCTGCGCATGCAGGGGCAATACCTGGACCGTGAGACAGGCCTGCACTACAATCTGTTCCGGTATTACGACCCGGACTGCGGAAGGTTTACGCAGCAGGACCCGATAGGGCTGGCGGGGGGAATAAACCTTTACCAGTATGCGCCGAATGCGCTGGGGTGGGTGGATCCGTGGGGGTTGTCGCCTTGTAAGCCCGATAAACATCTACCTGATGCGGAACCTGGGCAATATAATTACAGGGGTATACATAAAGACCATCCCGAATGGGAAAATGCACTTAATGGTAAGGTAATTCCTGGGGATGTTCATTCATCAATAACTCCGGAGCAACATAACTTCGGAGGGGTATCCAGCATCAGCCCCTATACTTCGTGGACAGATAGTCCAGATGTAGCTAGAGGCTTCGCAGGGCCTGATGGGGTCATATTGAGAGTCAAAGTTGGTGCTCCTAAGCCTGGCGATTCTTGGTCGTGGGAGTATTCTTTTGATGAATGGATGGAACGCGAAATCTTACTTAAAGGAATTCGAAGTGGCGATGTGGAGGTATTCCTACCATGATAAATGATAAACTTATTGAGTATGCACGAGAAAAAATACCGGATGAGTTTCGTTCTTATCTAAATGAAAAGAATAATCTTCAATGTGCATCATTTATAAGTAGTACTCAAAATGAATTGAGAATAATGAAAGCGCATAAAGAAAATACTAAATTTTCAGGGTTGAAAGTTAATGGTCTTGATGATTTAATCATTGCCCTTGAAAATTTTGAAAAGGAAAATGTATTCGTAATTAATATCCGAAGTAAGTTGTACTCGTTCAAGATTTATTCAGATGAAAATAATAATACTTTACTGGGTGTTATTATCCTTAAACTTAAAAAGAAAACTGCAGAGGAAATTCGATTTGGCCGAGAAATACTTGGTATTACGACACCACCCCCTGATATAGAAGATGATTAGTCAGTTTTAATTTTGATTGCATACAATTTCCCCGGCGTGTGCATGCATAGCATTCTGGCATGTATTTGTGCTCGCATTCATCTTTGAATTATCTATCCAATTAAAACATCACCTCTATTCATTATATCTATAATTAATTCTGATTTGTTGCGTTTTAATTAAGGTTTTGATGAAAAATGAAAATAACTAATCAGCTGAAGAGGAAGTTATTGGTCCTGGATGGTATAGATAATGACTTTATAAATTATGGCGCAGAAATAGCATGCCCTGAATGCGAAGGCATAATAGTCTATTCCATGGTAAACTCATATGAGTTTGACACGCTCTCTGAAGAGGTAAAATGCTTTTTGGTTAAGAAAATGAGATGCGTGAAGCTTGTTAGTGAATATAATAAATATAACTACGATGAAAGCCAATTAGACGCTTCGAAAAACATTTGTTCAAAGTGTTTGAAAGCGACAAGATTGATATTCTGCCAGAGGAACCATGATAAATTTACAATCTTATAATGAAGTGTTAGATTTCCTGGAGCTGTTTTTTTCATAAATATACTCTTGATTCTAATTGTTTGCAGGATATGCAATCTATTTTAGATGATTGTCGAAAAGAAAAAATGGTGGCTATTCGAGCTATAGACTCATGTTTTATGGAATATAGGCGAAAGACTCAAGATTATAGAGTCCCTACTCATGAGGAACAGGAGATATGGAAACAGTTGTTCAATATATGGCAGTAAAATATTAAATAAAAATGGCTGGATGGGTTTTTACTTAATATCCCGTATTATTTTGCTAAGGTTATGCTATTACCATCGGTGTCAGGAGGTAATCTTTTTTTTCGAATGTGTTATTAAAATTCAGGAGTAAAATGAATGACAGTGGAAAAGTTACGAAAGAATCTTGTTTTTTTAATAAAAAAATATGTTCGGGAAAGTCAACAGGAAGCATTTTATGATGACATATCAAAGCCTGATGTGCCAGTGAAAGGTATTTTAGCTGACTTTAATAAAGTCAAAACAAGAACCGTTGATGAAGCGGATGGAGATTTGATACGTGATATTTACTTTTATTTTTGCTAACTAATAGTTATACGGGGAATTGATTTTTTCAGGTTGTTTATTATGTTTGTTTTTTTTATGGGAGGTGAGTAGGTTGATGCATGGGGAAGGGTAAATGACTCTTGACTCGTCCCAATCCTTACCCTCCCCTATGAGGGACATTAGAAAAATATTAATTACAGATTTTATTTTATATATCACGCATTATGCTGATTTCCTTCTTTTAACTTTATTCAAAACCTGTTCGCCGCTGATGATAATCCGTTCGAAGGGCGATTGAAAAAATTACCCATAACCGCCTGCTGCAGGAGGTGCACGGGGACGTGCCGATGACCTAAGTATACTGCGACCAGACAGTGATGACCCGTTGGCACATGCTGACGACGTTAATGCCCCAGAGATCTTCTGGTTCCACTGCCAGCCCAACGGCACGCCAGAGCGGATAATGGATATCGAAGGGCAGAAGCGCTGGGAAGGGGCGAACGGAGCCTGCGTAAGCTACTGCTGGAAAGCGAGACGCAGATATCCGAGTATCTCCAGAATTGGATGTGCCAAACAAACCAGTGTATGAAATCAGGGATGCCTATCATGAATTACGATTCATATAATGAAGTACTCGATTATCTCAGGTTTTTTTTCAACGAAAGAGTGGATTCATCAATTTATTTAGAAAAACTAATGACTTTGATTGAAGGATCTCGCACTGAAAAAACGGTGATAATAAGAGCAATTTATGAAACGTACATGCAGTATGTAAAACAAAGTAGAGATGGCATAAAAATTAACGCTGAGGAAAAAGAAATGTGGATTGACTTATTGCACCATTGGCAATAAGACTTTATTGTTATGCGGGTGTCATTGTAAATGGTTATAATAAATATAATTTGTACGCGGAAAATGCTCCTCATATGGATGTTCTCATGTTGAGTCGATTATATTATTAAGATCTTGTCAGGCAATAAAAAGTAAATCAGGACAAAATGATTGAATTAAAATTTAAACCGATTACAGGTGAACTAAATCTTGATGATCTGCCTTTGGAAATTGATACTGAAGAAGGCTTTTGTAAGTGTGATTTATACCGCGAATTAGTAAAGCACAAAGCCGTTAAGAAAACCATGCCAAATCACTACCTTGTTGACTCAGCAGTGTTTTCCGATAAAGAATTTCAAGTTACTATACGCCCAGTGTGCTATGGTTTTCCTTTTATGCTTCATCTTGTTGATAAAAACAGTCAATACTATAAAGCATTAAATGATTGGAATGCTCGAACTAATATTCACATACTAAATGAATCAGTAAAAAGTTTGTCTGATTGGCTGAAAGAATCACTAAACCTAGACACGCCTGATACCATGGAAACAGACATCATTAGGTGGAACTTTGCGTGGGGGCGGGTTTCAGTCTCATATGAGACAAAGTCGTTTAATCATGGGATATATATAGTTTGGAATATAACGTAGTCACTTCCAGACAAGGTTGTTTAGATATGTTAGAAATGAAACTTGATGTTCATACTGGATTAGTAGCAATTAACAACTACCCAATCGAATTAAAAGATGTTGATACTTTTAAAAATTCCGCATTTTACAAATTCTTCTCGCCATTGGCTAAAATAGGTCCTTATTATTTCGCTATCGATAATATTAAATGGAAAGATCAAATTTTCATTTTGGAACTGAGGCCCTCAGCATTTTCTTTTACTCCATCATTATTCCTTACTAGTAAGGATGGAAGTTTTTATAAAACGCTAGAGGATTGGGATAAAAGGGCTAGTCTGAGTAATTTATCGGATGAGCAGCAACGCTTGACAGCCTGGGTTGAGAGTGAAATAACCTCAAAGCCTAAACTTAAAATTACAACCCCCCCATATGGAATTCAATGGGAGCATGAATGGGGAAGTATTGTTGTACAGTCTAATGAAAAAAGCTTCGATTGTGGTATTTATATCGAATGGAATGTTTGATTAAACAATGTTATTAATTAATAAAACCCCTCATTTTCTTCTCGCCTTACTTTTTTATTAATAAAGTTAAAATCTAAAAAAATGAAAATAACTAATCGACTGAAAAAGAAGATATTAGTCCTGGATGGCATTGATAATGACTTTATAGATTATGGCGCAAAAATAGCATGCCCTGAATGCGAGGGTGTAATAGTCTATTCCATCGTAAACTCATATGAGTTTGACTCGCTCTCTGAAGAGGTAAAATACTTTTTGGTTAAGAAAATGAGAGGAGTGAAGCTTGTTAGCGATCATAATGAATTTAGCTATGATGAAAGCCAATTACATGTTTCGAAAAAAGCATGTTCAAATTGTTTAAAAGAATTTTCTACTGTATTAACGTATAAAGAAGTGCAGCCAGCCCGATACCGGGTATATCTTGTGGGGCTTTTTGAAGGTGATTTGAAACAGATCAAACTTTAAACGTTGAGGTTTACCAATGATTGAAAATCTCATTTTTATTAAAGAAAATGACCTGGTTCAATGGGTATGTGGTGCAAGTAACATACTGGTTAGTATGCCGTTTTTAGACTATGCAATGGTCGACTCAACTCGCCAGTTAGTCTTTACGTTAAGCGAGCCAAAGCCATTACCAACCGTTTTGACCATCTTCAATGCGCAGGGCGAAAAACTATTTTGGTCTGCACCTCCTGAAGGCGCATTTTTCTATTACTTAACTTTCAACCTGTCAAAGGAAGTGGTTGTGGTCTGTAGCTATGCGGAAAAGCAAAACGGCTGGCATGAGTGGTTTTATTCCTGGGATATGAAGCGTAATGCTTTGTCTCAATTGGGCCCAGCGTATTAACATCAAAAGCGCCAAAAAACGATAACAATAACCGGTAGCCAAAGAGGGCCGAATAAGCAGTTCCAACAAGCGGTTTAAAACAGAGCTAAGAGGCAAACGATGAGTACGGTTTACATTGTCATATTGACCTATATCAAACCCCTTGAAGAGGTTGACGCAGCGATACCTGCTCATGTGGAGTGGCTAAAAAAGGGGTATGCAGAGGGGATATTTCTGGCATCGGGTAGACGGATCCCAAGAACCGGTGGAGTCATACTCGCTAAATGCGAGAGTCTGGTCTCTCTTGAAGAGCGCTTGCGCGAGGATCCCTTTCAGGCGTTGAAGCTTGCGACTGCCGAAATCATTCCCTTCGAACCCAGTATGAAGGCAGAACTTTTAGACAATGTGTTTTGACCCCCCAATAAAAAAATCCACGGCAAAGCGTGGATTTTTTTCATTCAAAACCAATCAAACGTTAAACAGGAAGTTCATCACATCGCCATCTTTAACGATGTAATCTTTCCCTTCAGCACGCATCTTGCCTGCTTCTTTCGCGCCTTGCTCACCCTTGTAGGTGATGAAGTCTTCAAACGCGATAGTCTGCGCACGAATAAAGCCTTTCTCGAAGTCGGTGTGGATCTTACCGGCCGCCTGAGGCGCAGTCGCACCCACAGGGATGGTCCACGCACGCACTTCCTTCACGCCAGCAGTGAAGTAGGTCTGCAGGTTCAGCAGCTCATAGCCCGCACGAATTACGCGGTTCAGGCCCGGCTCTTCCAGACCCAGCTCGGCCATGAACTCTTCACGGTCGGCGTCGTCCAGCTCGGCGATGTCGGATTCAACGGCCGCGCAAACCGCAACAACCACAGAACCTTCCGCCGCGGCGATTTCACGCACTTTGTCCAGGTACGGGTTGTTCTCGAAACCGTCTTCGTTAACGTTGGCGATGTACATGGTTGGCTTCAGGGTCAGGAAGCTCAGGTATTTGATCGCCGCTTTGTCTTCGTCAGTCAGGTTTTTCAGCGCGCGCAGCATGCCGGCGTTTTCCAGCTGTGGCAGGCATTTTTCCAGCGCAGCCAGTTCCGCTTTCGCGTCCTTGTCGCCGCCTTTGGCTTTCTTCTGCACGCGGTGAATCGCGCGTTCGCAGGTGTCGAGGTCAGAGAGCGCCAGCTCGGTGTTGATAACGTCGATGTCGTCAGCCGGATCCACTTTGTTGTTAACGTGGATGATGTTGTCGTTCTCGAAGCAGCGCACAACGTGGCCGATCGCTTCGGTTTCACGAATGTTGGTCAGGAACTGGTTACCCAGACCTTCACCTTTGGATGCGCCTTTTACCAGGCCCGCGATGTCAACGAATTCCATGGTGGTTGGCAGAATGCGCTGCGGCTTCACGATTTCCGCGAGCTGGTCCAGACGCGGATCCGGCATTGGCACAACGCCGGTGTTAGGTTCGATGGTACAGAACGGGAAGTTCGCCGCTTCGATACCCGCTTTGGTAAGCGCGTTAAACAGGGTGGATTTGCCCACGTTTGGCAGACCGACGATACCGCATTTGAATCCCATTTCTAAATCACCTTAATATCTTGATAATCAATCCGTTAACGATAACCGATTGATGAAAAGTAAATAACTACGCCTATTATACACGTAACCCGCATGACGCGCGGTAAAAAAGCCGTATTGGGCGGATTATTGCGCTTTGAAAGCGTGTAAGCGGTTTGTCGCTTTGGTTAAGCCGTCTTTCAGCCAGATTTCCGTGCAGCGCGCCGCTTCGTCTACCGCCTCGTCAATCAGTTTCTGTTCGGAAACCGGGGGCTTACCGAGCACGAAACCGACAACTTTGTTTTTATCGCCCGGATGGCCGATTCCCACGCGCAAACGGTGGAAATTCGGGTTATTGCCCAGCTTGCTGATGATGTCTTTAAGACCGTTGTGACCACCGTGCCCGCCGCCCAGCTTGAATTTTGCCACGCCAGGGGGAAGATCAAGCTCATCGTGGGCGACCAGAATTTCATCCGGATTGATGCGATAAAACGTTGCCATCGCCGCCACGGCTTTACCGCTCAGGTTCATAAACGTGGTGGGGACCAGCAGGCGAACATCCGCGCCAGCAAGGTTGATACGTGAGGTATACCCGAAGAATTTAGGTTCTTCACGCAGGGGAGCACGTAACCGCTCGGCCAGCAGATCGACGTACCATGCCCCGGCATTGTGGCGGGTAGCCGCATATTCTGCGCCCGGGTTGGCGAGGCCGACAATCAGTTTAATCGTCACGATTCAATTCCTAATGGGTTCCAGAGCTGGCGCGTAGTTTACTGTCTGGCGCGCCGCTTGACAAAATTCTGCGATCGTCGCAGCGAAATACGAATAATTACCTACCTGAACAATTAGAATTTCAAGCTGTTCAACGTGTTATTTGTAAACTTTTGTGTGGGAGTTATCTGTAATTGTGATCATTCACGCAACTCATAAAAGGAGCGTTGTCTATACTTTACACACAAGGATTAGGGGCTTTTCCCCTGACAACCCAAAGTTCCGGAGGTGACACATGAAACGCAAAAACGCTTCGCTACTCGGTAACGTGCTGATGGGTTTGGGGCTGTTTGTGATGGTCGTCGGCGTAGGTTATTCCATATTAAACCAGCTGCCGCAGCTTGATCTTCCGCAATACTTCGCGCATGGCGCGGTACTGAGCATCTTCCTCGGTGCGGTATTGTGGCTCGCCGGGGCGCGCGTGAGCGGACATGAAGAAGTCTGCGATAAATACTGGTGGGTGCGCCACTACGATAAACGCTGCCGTCGAGATCAGCATAAGCACAGCTAGTGCCAAGACGAAAGAATACCGAAACGACTCCCTGGGAGTCGTTTTTTTTTGCATCAAGGGTTGACCCTCACGTAACGTAAGGCGCCAGAGTGGCGGCACTGGCAAAGAAAAGGAGCAGTTATGTTGATTCAGGTGGGTGAGCTGGCGAAACGGGCCGGTATCACCGTACGCACATTGCATCACTATGAGCAAACAGGAGTGTTGCTGCCTTCTGCCAGAAGCGCGGCAGGTTACCGGCTTTACAACCTGGCGGATGTCCAGCGTCTGCACATGATCCAGGCGCTGGCAAAAGCGGGGCTGGAACTTGCTGAAATCAGGGATTTCCTTGAACAGGAGTCGCTGTCGTTAACCGAGTTACTCGATGCGCAAATCACGCTGCTGGATAAACAGCTGCGCAGCATACATACGCTGCGCGACCGGCTGGTCGAACTGCGTACCGGGCTTCTCGACGATGCGGCGCCGGACCTGGAATCCTGGCTACAGACTCTGGAGTTAATGAATATGTACGATCGCTGGTTTAGCAAAGAAGAGTTACAGCAGCTGCCGTTTGCGGTGCAGAAGGATGCGCTGGCGGCTATCTGGTCAGGGCTGGTTGCGGAGGCCAGCGCGCTGCTGGAGCACCATATACCCGTTACGGACGAGAGGGCGAAGAACCTGGCGACGCGCTGGATGGAGCGCCTGGAGCAGGACACGGCGGGCAAGCCGGAGTTTCTTACCCGGCTGAACGAGATGCACAGCGTAGAGCCACAGATGCAGGCGCAAACCGGCATCACGGCGGAGATGACGGATTACATTACGCGCGCGTTTGCGGAATCCAAGCTCAGCATATGGGAGAAGTACCTTACTCCCGAAGAGATGGCCTTTACGCGGAAGCATTACTTTGATCGCATGATGGAGTGGCCGCCGCTGGTGGCGAAGCTGCATCAGGCGCAGCGGGAAAATCTCGACCCCGCCTCTGACGATGCCCAAAAGCTTGCCGAAAACTGGCTGGCGCTGTTCCAGTCGTACGCGGGCACCAACCCGGAGACCCAGCAAAAGTTTCGCACGGCCATGCAGCAGGAGCCGCATCTGATGAAGGGAACCTGGATGACGCCTGCAGTGCTTGCATGGCTCCAGCAGGCCATCGGGGTGATGATGCAGAGACGTTCCTCTGCATCAGGCAATTCACAGATCCGCTAACGCGGCTTCACGGTTAGGATAAAAAGCAAGGCGGCCAGGGATCGGCTGCACGCCTGCACGCGCCATGGTGCGCAGGGGCTGGAATTCGAGGTTACTCACCCGCAGCTCACAGCCTTCAGGCAGACGTTTCACAAAGCGCTGGAAGGCGTCCAGGCCGCCCGCATCCAGCACCGGTACGGCATCCCATTTCAGCACCACAACCCGTTTGCCCGCGATGCGAGACTCTAGGTCGCTGAACAGACCTTCCGCCGCGGCGAAGAACAGCGGGCCAATCACGCGCAGCACCAGCACATCGTCAGGCACCTCCACGTTAACCGGGGAGAGGCGCGTCATTTGCGCAATACGGCGCATAAACAGCAGGGAAGCCAGCACGATCCCGACGCTGATGGCGATAACCATATCGAACAGCACGGTCAGCGACATGCAGATCAGCATCACGATGATGTCGTCTTTCGGCGCCCGACGCAGCAGGTTTACCACCTTGTGCGCCTCACTCATGTTCCAGGCCACCATCAGCAGCAGGGCGGCCATGGCGGAAAGCGGTAGCCAGGAGAGCAGTGGGGCGAGGATCAGCAGGGCGAGGATCACCAGCAGGGAGTGGATAACTGCCGAAACGGGTGACGTTGCACCCGCGCGCACGTTGGCCGCAGAACGGGCGATGGCTGCCGTGGCGGTAATACCGCCAAAGAACGGTGCGATGAGGTTCCCTAACCCCTGACCAACCAGCTCGCTGTTGGCTTTGTGCTTGGTGCCGGTCATCCCGTCCAGAACGACGGCGCAGAGCAGGGATTCAATCGCCCCCAGCATCGCCATCGAGAACGCGGCGGGAAGCAGGGCGCGCAGGGAATCCCAGCTTAAGGTAAAGCTGGATCCGGGCATATCCCACGGCAGCACCAGCTGCGGCAGCAGCTGCGGAATGCCGCTCCCCTGCGAACCGTCCGCCAGAACATAGTGGAACTGCGAGCCGATAGTGGCGACATGGCCGCCGAACATATTGACGATGGCCATCACCGCACAGCCCAGCAGCAGCGCGGGCAGATGGCCCGGCAGTCGAATGCCAAGACGAGGCCAGACGATCAGCGTGCCCAGCGTCACAATCCCGATGGCGGCATCGCCCAGGTTGGCCGTCGGCAGCGCCATAAACAGCGCACCCACTTTCTGTAAATAGTGCTCCGGAACATGGGGCATTTGCAGACCGAGGAAATCCTTGATCTGCATGGTTCCGATGGTGATCCCAATCCCCGAGGTGAACCCCAGCGTGACGGAAAGGGGGATGTACTCAATCAGCCGCCCAAAGCGGGCCATACCAAACAGAATCAAAAAGACGCCGGACATTAGGGTGGCGACCAGCAGGCCAGCCAGACCAAACTGCTGCGAAACGGGGTAGAGGATCACCACAAAGGCGGCGGTCGGGCCGGAGACGCTGAAGCGTGAGCCGCCGGTCAGGGCAATGACGATCCCGGCCACGGCCGAGGTGTACAGGCCATACTGCGGCGCAACGCCGCTGCCAATCGCCAGCGCCATCGCCAGCGGAATCGCGATAATGCCGACGGTGATCCCGGCAATCAGGTCACGGATAAAACGTGACGAGGTGTACTTCTCTTTCCAGCAGGCGTCGATGAGGGCGCGAAAGGGCAGAACATGTGAGGAGGTTACGTTTTTCACAATTATCTATCATCCGTATGCGCATCATCTGTCATGTGAATGGCAGGTGAAGGAGGCATTAATCATACAAATAAAACCCAGAGACAAAAAAACCCGCCGCAGCGGGTTTTTCGGCCGTGTTCGATTAGTGTTCGAACATTGCAGAGATGGATTCTTCGTTGCTGATACGACGAATCGCTTCGGCCAGCATCCCGGACAGGGTCAGGGTACGCACGTTTGGCAGTGCCTTGATCTCGTCGCTCAGTGGGATGGTATCGCATACTACAACTTCGTCAATGACGGAGTTGCGCAGGTTGTTTACGGCATTGCCGGAGAAGATCGGGTGGGTCGCGTAAGCGAATACGCGCTTGGCACCACGCTCTTTCAGCGCTTCAGCCGCTTTACACAGCGTACCGCCGGTATCGATCATGTCGTCAACCAGCACGCAGTCGCGGCCAGCCACGTCACCGATGATGTGCATCACCTGAGAAACGTTAGCGCGCGGACGACGTTTGTCGATGATCGCCATGTCGGTGTCGTTCAGCAGCTTAGCGATAGCACGGGCACGTACCACGCCGCCGATGTCCGGAGAAACCACGATGGGGTTATCCAGGTTCAGCTGCAGCATGTCTTCCAGCAGGATTGGGCTGCCGAATACGTTATCAACCGGGACGTCGAAGAAGCCCTGGATCTGCTCTGCGTGCAGGTCAACGGTCAGTACGCGGTCAACGCCAACGCTGGACAGGAAGTCAGCGACAACTTTCGCGGTAATTGGCACACGCGCGGAACGGACGCGACGGTCCTGGCGGGCATAGCCGAAGTAAGGAATAACAGCAGTGATACGGCCTGCGGAAGCGCGACGCAGGGCGTCGACCATAACAACCAGTTCCATCAGGTTGTCGTTCGTTGGAGCACAGGTGGACTGGATGATGAAAATATCACCACCGCGTACATTTTCGTTAATTTGTACGCTGACTTCGCCGTCGCTAAAGCGACCTACAGCGGCGTCGCCGAGGGAAGTGTACAGGCGGTTGGCAATACGTTGTGCTAGTTCCGGGGTGGCGTTACCAGCAAAAAGCTTCATATCAGGCACGAGAAGAACCTCAGGCATGCGTCCAGTGGTGGATAGCGTTCGCCGTAAACTGTGCGGGCCAGGCAAAGGCTATCCAGGCGGTGTATTAAAGAGCGCGATGCAACGTCTGGAACAGGGTGACGTTGTCACCGAAACTCAGTCTGCGCCAGAATGGCCTGCTGTAGGGGGGAAATGTTCATCCCACGCGCTACAAAACCATGCAGCCAAACCGGCGCTTGCTCAAGCACCTGACGAGCGGCGGATTCGGTGTCAAATTCAGCAAAGACACAGGCCCCTGTACCAGTCAGGCGCGACGGCGCGTATTCTAACAGCCAGGAAAGCACCGCATCAACCTCGCGAAAACGTTTTCTTGCGATATCCTCGCAATCGTTGCTGAATTCACAATTTAATAACGTTTCTATTGACCGAATCGGGGTATTTCTTTTCAGGTCAGGATCTTTAAAGATAACCGGGGTCGGAATGCTCACGCCGGGGTGAGCAACCAGATACCATTTTTCCGGCGGGTTGACCGGGGAGAGGATTTCGCCCACGCCCTCAGCAAAGGCCGCATGACCGCGCACAAACACCGGGACATCCGCACCCAGCCTCAAGCCTAAGGCGGCCAGTTCGTCCTGCGACAGCCCACAGCCCCAAAGGTGGTTCAGTGCAACCAGCACGGTAGCGGCGTTTGATGAGCCTCCGCCCAGGCCGCCGCCCATCGGCAGACGTTTCTCGATACGGATGTCCGCACCGCTTCCCGCCGGCAGACGCCCCGATTCCGCGGCGGCGTTCATCAGCAGACGCGCAGCGCGCACAATCAGGTTGTCCTCATGCGCCACGCCGTCGACCGGCGTCAGGAGGCAAATCTGCCCGTCCTGGCGCAGTTCGATAGAAATTGTGTCGCCATAGTCAATAAACTGAAACAGCGTCTGCAGGGTGTGATAGCCGTCAGCGCGCTGGCCGGTAATGTATAAAAACAGATTCAGTTTTGCCGGAGAGGGCCAGTGGGTCATCATTTAACGATCCAGTTGTCCATTTTCAGCTTGATGCGCTGGCTGCCCTGGGTCAGTTCCATGTTGGATGGCAGCGACGGTTTACTCTTGCTGTCATAGGCGCTGTACACCACTTTCCAGGTCTTGCCGTTCTGGGTGTAGTTCACCTGGCTCAGACGGTACTGATCGTCAAGCGTGTAGTCGGTGGCGTCACCCGGCAGGCCGAGGATCCACTGGCGCAGGCTGTTGAGCGGGATAGGCATTCCGGTCAGCTTGCCAATCATCTCTTCGGCATCGGTTGCGGTGTAGTGCTGGCCTTTGTTATCGGTGATCTGCGCTTCGCCCGGTTTGGCGATAAGCTCCAGCTCGGTGCTGCCCAGCGGGTTCAGCAGCAGCAGGCGATAGTTGTCCTGACCCGTCTGCTGCCAGAAGAAACGGGCGTACACTTTTTGCTCATCAGAGAGATAGGCGAAGGCGCCGCGGGTCTGGTACTGGCTCAAATTACGGACGTCCTGCTGGTGCTGACGCCACTGGGGTGAATCAGGGCTTTTGCCCGGGCCTTTTGGTTGGGTGACGGTACACGCGGTCAGAACCAGTGCCGCCAGGGGCAGCAGGCGAATCAGTCGGGTCATAATGAGGACAAATCCTTGAGATACGTTGCAGTTATAACTGTTAATGCTAGCGTCGAAGGGGGCTACCGTCTACGTTCAAATTATCTCAAAGCGTTGTGTAACCTATTACTCCGAAAGGGGGCTGTCTCTTTTATTGATCTCGCGCATCCTGTATGATGCGTTCTGCTAACCTTATTAACGCTGGTACTACTCCCGCTCAACATGACCCTATTAGCACTCGGTATCAACCACAAAACAGCCCCGGTTTCGCTGCGAGAACGCGTAACGTTTTCGCCAGATACGCTCGACCTGGCGCTGGACAGCCTGCTTGCACAGCCGATGGTGCAGGGTGGCGTGGTGCTCTCGACGTGCAACCGTACCGAGCTCTATTTAAGCGTGGAAGAGCAGGACAACCTGCACGAAGCGCTGATCCGCTGGCTATGCGACTACCACAATCTCAATGAAGACGAGCTGCGCAACAGCCTGTACTGGCATCAGGACAACGATGCCGTCAGCCATCTGATGCGCGTGGCCAGCGGGCTGGATTCGCTGGTGCTGGGCGAGCCGCAAATTCTCGGTCAGGTGAAAAAAGCCTTTGCGGATTCGCAAAAAGGGCATCTGAAGGCCAGTGAGCTGGAGCGCATGTTCCAGAAGTCATTCTCCGTGGCGAAGCGTGTGCGAACCGAAACCGACATTGGTGCCAGTGCGGTTTCTGTTGCTTTCGCGGCCTGCACCCTTGCACGCCAAATCTTTGAATCCCTTTCTACCGTCACCGTGATGCTGGTGGGCGCGGGCGAAACCATCGAACTTGTGGCGCGCCATCTGCGCGAGCATAAAGTGAAAAAGATGATTATCGCTAACCGCACCCGCGAACGCGCGCAGGTGCTGGCGGATGAAGTGGGGGCAGAGGTGGTTGCCCTGAGCGACATCGATGAACGCCTGAAGGAGGCGGACATTATTATCAGTTCGACCGCCAGCCCGCTGCCGATTATCGGCAAAGGGATGGTGGAGCGTGCGCTGAAGTCCCGCCGCAATCAGCCGATGCTGCTGGTGGATATCGCCGTCCCGCGCGACGTTGAGCCAGAAGTCGGCAAGCTGGCTAACGCCTATCTTTACAGCGTAGATGACCTGCAAAGCATCATTTCGCACAACCTCGCGCAGCGTAAAGCGGCGGCGGTGCAGGCGGAAACCATTGTCGAGCAGGAAACCAGTGAGTTTATGGCCTGGCTGCGCGCGCAAAGCGTCAGCGAGACCATCCGCGAGTACCGCGGGCAGGCGGAGCAGGTGCGTGATGACCTGACTGCCAAAGCGTTAGCGGCCCTGGAGCAGGGCGGCGACGCGCAGGCGATTATGCAGGATCTGGCGTGGAAACTGACCAACCGCCTGATCCATGCCCCAACCAAATCTCTTCAGCAGGCTGCCCGTGACGGGGATGATGAACGCCTGACTATTCTGCGCAACAGCCTCGGGCTGGAATAGCGCCCTATACCCATTTTCTAAGACAAGGTGCACTTACGCCTATGAAGCCTTCTATCGTCGCTAAACTGGAAGCTCTGCACGAGCGCCATGAAGAAGTCCAGGCGCTGCTCGGGGATGCCGGGACCATTGCGGACCAGGAACGTTTTCGCGCACTTTCACGTGAATACGCGCAGTTAAGTGATGTTTCTAAATGCTTTACCGACTGGCGACAGGTTCAGGAAGATATCGAAACCGCGCAGATGATGCTCGACGATCCTGAAATGCGCGAGATGGCGCAGGAAGAGTTGCAGGATGCGAAAGCGCGTTCTGAGGAGATGGAGCAGCAGCTTCAGGTGCTGTTGCTGCCAAAAGATCCGGACGACGAACGCAACGCGTTCGTGGAAGTCCGCGCCGGGACCGGCGGGGACGAAGCGGCGCTGTTTGCCGGGGATCTGTTCCGCATGTACAGCCGCTACGCCGAATCGCGTCGCTGGCGCGTGGAGATCATGAGCGCCAACGAAGGCGAACACGGTGGCTACAAAGAGGTTATCGCCAAGATCAGCGGCGACGGCGTGTACGGCCGTCTTAAGTTTGAATCCGGCGGTCACCGCGTGCAGCGCGTACCGGCTACCGAATCTCAGGGCCGAATCCACACCTCCGCCTGTACGGTGGCGGTGATGCCGGAGCTGCCGGAAGCGGAGCTGCCGGACATCAACCCGGCTGACCTGCGTATTGATACCTTCCGCTCCTCCGGGGCGGGGGGTCAGCACGTTAACACCACCGACTCCGCCATCCGTATTACCCACCTGCCGACCGGCATCGTGGTGGAGTGTCAGGACGAGCGTTCCCAGCACAAAAACAAAGCCAAAGCGCTCTCCGTGCTGGGCGCACGTATCCACGCGGCCGAAATGGCGAAACGCCAGCAGGCGGAAGCGTCTACGCGTCGTAACCTGCTGGGCAGCGGCGATCGCAGCGACCGTAACCGCACCTACAACTTCCCGCAGGGGCGCGTGACTGACCACCGCATCAACCTGACGCTGTACCGTCTGGACGAAGTAATGGAAGGCAAGCTGGATATGCTGATTGAGCCTATCGTGCAGGAATACCAGGCCGACCAGCTGGCGGCACTGTCCGAGCAGGAATAATGGATTTTCAGCGCTGGTTACGTGAGGCTGCCGGTGAGCTTTCCGAAAGCGAAAGCCCGAAACGCGATGCCGAAATTTTGCTTGAGCATGTGACGGGTAAAGCCCGCACGTACCTGCTGGCCTTCGGCGAAACCGAACTGACTGCTGAACAGGAAGCCCGGCTCGCCGCGCTGCTTGCCCGACGTAAAACCGGCGAGCCGGTGGCGCACCTGGTCGGCGAGCGCGAGTTCTGGTCGTTACCGCTTTACGTCTCGGCGGCGACGCTGATCCCGCGCCCCGACACCGAGTGTCTGGTTGAACAAGCGCTGGCGCGCTTACCCGCATCGTCCTGCCACATTCTCGATCTCGGAACGGGGACCGGGGCCATCGCCCTGGCGCTCGCTACCGAACGGCCCGACTGCGCGATCACGGCGGTAGATGTGATGCCCGACGCGGTGGCGCTGGCGCAGCGTAACGTGGAACGTCTTGGCCTGACCAACGTGACGGTGCTGCAAAGCAGCTGGTTCAGCGCGCTGGAGAAGCAGACGTTCGGAGTGATTGTCAGTAACCCGCCCTATATTGACGAGCGTGACCCGCACCTTGCGCAGGGGGATGTGCGCTTCGAACCGCTGACGGCGCTGGTCGCCGCCAGGGAGGGTTTAGCCGACCTTGATCACATTGTGACAACGTCACGACAACATTTGCTTTCCGGCGGCTGGCTGCTGGTGGAGCATGGCTGGACGCAGGGGGAAGCCGTGCGGGCGCTCTTTACCCAGGCGGGCTACGCCGATGTCAAAACCTGCCGCGACTACGGCGGCAACGAACGCCTGACGCTGGGGCAGTGGTTATGAGCGCAGGTACTGATAAAGGCGTAAGGCTGACTGAAAGGCGGTTTGGCGTTATCATCTACATCGTTTTGAGTTTTATCTCGCCCGGGCGTCGCTGTACGCTCGGTCGTTACTGGGGTAAGTCATGAAGTCCTTAGCCGATTTCGAATTTAATAAAGTGCCGCTTTGCGATGGCATGATCCTGATTTCTGAGATGATCCGCGACGATTTTACGTCGCAGTACGTCTACGATGAGCTGGAGAATCTGGTCTGCCTGGCGCGTGAAGAGATCAATCAGGCGCGCCCGCAGGACTGGCAATTAGAGAAGCTGCTTGAGCTTTTCTACGGCGAATGGGGTTTCTGCGACACGCGGGGCGTGTATCGCCTGTCTGACGCATTATGGCTGGACCAGGTCTTAAAAAATCGTCAGGGGAGCGCCGTTGCGCTGGGTTCTATTTTGCTTTGGGTTGCGCATCGCCTGGATATTCCACTGGTGCCGGTCATTTTTCCGACGCAGATGATCCTGCGTGCGGAGTGGCTGGACGGTGAGATGTGGCTCATTAATCCCTTCAACGGCGATACGCTGGATGAACATACGCTGGACGTGTGGCTGAAAGGCAATATCAGCCCGGTGGCTGAGCTCTTCAACGAAGATCTCGACGAGGCGGATAACGCAGAAGTGATCAGCAAGCTGCTGGATACGCTGAAGTCTGCGTTAATGGAAGAGCGTCAGATGGAGCTGGCCCTGCGCGCCAGCGAAGTGCTGCTGCAGTTTAATCCGGAAGACCCGTACGAAATTCGCGACCGTGGGTTGATCTATGCCCAGCTCGATTGTGAGCACGTGGCGCTGAACGATCTGAGCTATTTCGTCGAGCAGTGTCCGGAAGATCCTATTAGCGAAATGATTCGTGCGCAGATCAACGCGATCTCGCACAAGCAAATTACACTGCATTAATCTTAATTCCGATTCACACCTGAATAAGGCGATCCTATGAAACAAAAAGTGGTTAGCATTGGTGATATCAAGGTAGCAAACGACCTGCCGTTCGTGCTGTTTGGCGGCATGAACGTGCTGGAATCCCGCGACCTCGCCATGCGTATCTGCGAGCACTACGTGACCGTGACCCAGAAGCTGGGCATCCCGTACGTGTTTAAAGCCTCTTTTGACAAAGCCAACCGCTCCTCCATCAACTCTTACCGTGGCCCGGGCCTGGAAGAAGGGATGAAGATTTTCCAGGAGCTGAAGCAGACCTTTGGCGTGAAAGTGATCACCGACGTGCATGAAGCCGCTCAGGCGCAGCCGGTGGCAGACGTGGTTGACGTGATTCAGCTCCCGGCGTTCCTGGCTCGCCAGACCGACCTGGTTGCCGCGATGGCGAAAACCGGTGCCGTGATCAACGTGAAAAAACCACAGTTCGTGAGCCCGGGTCAGATGGGCAACATCGTCGATAAGTTTATCGAAGGTGGCAACGACAAGGTTATCCTGTGCGACCGTGGTTCCAACTTCGGTTATGACAATCTGGTTGTGGATATGCTGGGCTTCAGCGTGATGAAAAACGTCTCTAATCAGTCTCCGGTGATTTTCGACGTGACCCACGCGCTGCAGTGCCGCGACCCGTTTGGCGCTGCGTCCGGCGGCCGTCGTGCTCAGGTGACCGAACTGGCGCGCGCCGGTATGGCAACCGGCCTGGCTGGCCTGTTCATTGAAGCGCACCCGGATCCGGATAATGCAAAATGCGACGGCCCATCTGCGCTGCCGCTGGATAAGCTGGAGCCGTTCCTGAAACAGATCAAAGCAATTGACGATCTGGTCAAGAGCTTCGATGAGCTGGATACCAGCAAATAATAAAAAAACCCGCTTCGGCGGGTTTTCTTATGGGGCATATTGCCGGGTGGCGCTTTGCTTACCCGGCCTACAAAACCCGTAGGCCCTGCAAGCGAAGCGCCGCTGGGCAAAAAGGCTACGCAAAAATTGTCATCAAGTAAGCCACAAACAGCGCCATATGCGCCGCCCCGTTCAGCACGTTGGTGCGTCCGGTTGAGAACGAAATCTGGCACAGCAGCAACGAGGCTACCATCACAATCATTTCTGGCGCGCCCAGCGCGAACTGCAGTTCGTTACCGGTCATAAAGGCAATCAGCGTCACCACCGGCACGGTGAGTGAAATGGTCGCCAGCACGGAGCCGAAGAACAGGTTCATGGCGCGCTGCACCTGATTGTTTAAGACGGCTTTCAGCGCCCCCAGCCCTTCCGGGGACAGGATCAGTAGCGCCACCAGGAAACCGGTAAACGCGACCGGCGCGTTCAGTTCGGTTAACAGCGTTTCCAGCGGATTGGCGTTCATCTTGGTGACGGCAATCACCGCAATCAGATGCACGATCAGCCAAACCGTATGCCACGCGCTGCTGTGGGCCGACGGCTTACCGTGGTGCGGGTCATCGTCGTCGCTGTCGTCTTCATGCTCATACACGAACAGGCTCTGGTGCGTTTTGGTCTGAATCAACAGAAACACGCCGTACATGGCTGCGGAAATCAGCGCAACCAGCAGCGCCTGACCGGTGGAGAAGTTGGCACCCGGCAGCGCCATCGGGAAGACCAGCACGATAATCGCCAGCGGGAAGAGGGCAATCAGATACTGTTTAATGCCGAACAGGTTCATATACTGGGTCGCGAATTTACGCCCGCCCAGCAGCAGAGAGAAGCCTACCAGGCCGCCCGTCACAATCATAATGATCGAGTAGAGCGTGTCGCGCATCAGCGTCGGCGCGGCATCGCCTGTCGCCATGAGCGCGGAAATCAGGCTGACTTCGAGAATAACGACGGAAAGGCTGAGAATTAACGATCCGTAGGGTTCGCCCAGACGGTGGGCTAATACGTCCGCATGGCGAACGACGCTAAATGCGCTGGTTAAGATACCGACCAGGGCAAGAATATTGATACCAACCACCACTGGCAGTGACTGACTGCTTCCCCAGAAGAGCAGCACAGCCAGTGCCAGAACCGGGAAAATGAGAGACGTCTCCTTGTGGCGGGTCTTTACCGCCTCGTGTGTTGCTGTCATGTGCTTCTCCATCAATGCAGGTGCTTGTAATTATAGATAGATTTTTGAGGTCATTAAATTAACAGATCTCTGTTAAATGCCCTTTATTTTTTACTTAATTTTACCTTTTTTAATAATTATCATGCCTGATTCCTGTAATTCACCATATTCTCCGAATATTTGTTAAATAACAATGATTTAATGTTTTCGTTCATTCATAAATGAAGTGTGGGTGGCACGCTGCCATATCGTCGTCCACACTTATCTCTTTAACCAAAAGAGAGGTGAGTGATGCCTTATAAAACGAAACGCGAATTACCCGATAATGTGCAAAACGTGCTGCCCGCTCACGCGCAGGATATCTACAAAGAGGCGTTTAACAGTGCCTGGGAACAGTACAAAGATAAGGACGATCGCCGGGATGATGCCAGCCGTGAAGAGACGGCACACAAAGTCGCCTGGGCCGCCGTAAAACATGAATATGAAAAAGGAGACGACGATAAATGGCATAAAAAGAAATAGCCCTGAAATAATTCGCTGCCTTCATTTTGACTTTTCAGGCGGTTGAACTGCCGTTGTATTGCAACTGGTCCGCTAATTGCTTATCGTTATTCAACTGCTGGCAAAATGACCAGCACCTAAGGCCGGGAAGGCGAATTACAGATGTCGCAAGGAAGCATGCAGTGGCGGAGGTGGAAAGTGTTAACGCGTGATTTCTTAATGAAGGCAGATTGTAAGACGGCATTTGGTGCTATTGAGGAATCGCTTCTCTGGTCAGCTGAACAACGTGCGGCGTCGCTCGCTGCCACGCTTGCCTGCCGCCCGGATGATGGCCCGGTATGGATTTTTGGCTACGGCTCCCTGATGTGGAACCCGGCGCTCGAATTTGTCGAATCGGCAACGGGCACGTTGCCCGGCTGGCACCGCGCATTTTGCCTGCGCCTGACGGCCGGACGCGGCAGCGCGTGCCAGCCCGGGCGTATGCTTGCACTGAAAGAGGGCGGACGCACCACGGGCGTGGCGTATCGCCTCCCGGATGCCACGCTGGAAGAGGAGCTTACGCTGCTCTGGAAGCGTGAGATGATCACCGGCTGCTACATGCCGAGCTGGTGTAAGCTGGAGCTGGACGACGGTCGCACCGTCAATGCGCTGGTGTTTATCATGGACCCGCGCCATCCGCTGTATGAAGCGGACACCCGCACGCAGGTGATTGCCCCGTTAATTGCCGCCGCCAGCGGGCCGCTGGGTACCAACGCGCAGTATCTCTTCTCTCTCGATCAGGAGCTTACCCGCCTCGGCATGAAGGACGATTGTCTGAATGAGCTGGTGGTGAAGGTGAAGGCGCTGCTGGAAGGAAACCCGCTCAACGGCACGCTGCGACCGGGTTTTGCCTGATAATACGCCCGGCTCGCCGGGCGCATAATTTAAGCTGCTACGTAACTGACAGAATGCTCCAGAGACTGGCTGTGGCTATCGATCAGCACATCCCAGGTGCCGGTATACGGCACGGTAAGCCAGGCGTTATCATCCTGCACGGTGAGAATATCCGCCTGGGATTGTTTTTGTGCTTTCGCACTCATCAGATGAATACGGCAGCGCTCTGAGCAACGCACCACTACCGTATCCCCGCCAAACAGTTTCAAACTTGTTTTTACCAGTGCCATTTTTTACCCCGTAGTCTTAAACAACGCTCTCCCTGCTGCCATATCCGAGCGTGATGTTGTTCACAATTCACTCATGGCATAACACCAAAGGGGAGGGGGAGGGATGCTGATTTTGATCAAAAAATGGCATAACGATTAAACAAAAATGACAAAATTCCTCAAAATTTCAGCTGACGCGCGTTTTACCCGCTAAACGCGCGCCAGTAGAAAATTAAATGCGGAAATGGCCGGCGGTTTCAGCAAGGTCGCCTGCCTGGCTCTGCAGGGCGCCCGCGGCAGCGGCGGATTGCACGACCAGCTCGGCGTTCTGCTGGACCATGCGGTCGAGATGGGTCACCGCGTGGTTGATCTCGTGAATACCCTTCATCTGCTCGCTGGTGGCGATGGAGATTTCGCGCATGATGCCGGAGACGCTGCCGATGCTGGAGCGGATCTCGTCCATGCTTTCCCCGGCCAGATGCACGTAGCGGGAGCCGGTGGCCACGCTGTCGGTGGTGGAATCAATCAGCGATTTAATCTCTTTCGCCGCCTGGGCGCTGCGGCTCGCCAGGTTACGCACTTCGCCCGCCACCACGGCAAACCCGCGCCCCTGCTCGCCGGCACGGGCCGCCTCGACGGAGGCGTTCAGCGCCAGAATGTTGGTCTGGAATGCGATGCCGTCAATCACGCTGGTGATATCGCCAATTTTAGCCGACGCGACTTCGATGGACTGCATGGTGCTGATCGCCTGGGATACCACCTCGCCGCCGCGCGCCGCGGCCGCGGAGGCCTTGCTCGCCTGGTCGTTCGCTTCTGCCGCCGACTCGTTCGACTGCGTCACGGAGGCGGTGATCTGCTCCACGGCGCTGGCCGTCTCGCGCAGGCTGGACGCCGCCTGCTCGGTACGTCCGGAGAGATCCTGGTTACCCGCCGCAATCTCCTGAGCGGCGTTTTTCACCGACTCGCTGGCATCACGGAGCTGCACCATCACCACCGACAGCTTATCGCTGAAGGCGTTAAAGGCCTGGGCAATCTGCGCCACCTCGTCCTCACCGCTGTCAGGCAGACGCTGCGACAGGTCGTTAGTCCCGTTGGCAATGTTGTGCATCGCGTCGCGAATGTCCGACAGGCGCTTCAGCAGACGGGCAATCAGGAGGTGAACAATGGCCGCGCTCAGCAGCGCCAGGATCACCAGCGAAATCGCCGAGGCTTTAAGCAGGGAACGCATGCCGGAGGTGGCATCACCGTTGTCGAGGGCGACGACCAGCAGCCAGTTTGTGCCCGGCACGGCGGTTGCCACGAAGGTTTTTTCGACGTCGTTCAGCGTACCGTCGACAAGGTTACCGCTTTTCAGCGCAGCAAAATTGATGCCTTTGATGGTCTCAGCAAACGGTTTAAGCGTCAGAGCTGGATCGTTAGCCGCAATCACGCTGCCGTCACTGTTCAGAAGCAAGCCGCTGCTGGACGGAGTTGGATGGATCCCGCGCACGTTCGCCACCACGCTGTCCATGGCCACATCGCCCGCCACCACCGCTTTCAGGGCGCCATTCTCTTTCACCGGCACGGCGAAGGTCACCACCAGTTTACCGGTACCGGCATCAACGTAAGGCGCGGTGACGACCGGGCCGTCCGTGCTGACCACCTGCTGATACCACGGGCGAATGGTCGGGTCATAATCCGCAGGTACGCCCGCGGGCTCAGAGAATTTCGCCGTTTTGCTGGCGTAGCCGACATAAACGTTGGTGAATCCACCCGCCTGCGCAAGCTGTTTAAACACCGGAACCGGGTCGTCACTCAGCGCAACGGTCTGGGCAGAGGCGATAACCGTCATCTTGCTTTTTACCCAGTCGGCAATCGCCATGTTATGGCTGGCGCTGGTGCTGGTCAGGATATCGCGCTGTGACTGCTGGTTATCCTGGCGTGTGACCTGGAAGTTAATAACGGTGTTGAGGAGAAGGGCGACGACCAGACAGCCTGCCGTCGCCGCGATGATGCGTGCACGAATCGATCTGAACATAAGTGAAATACCTGCTGTGTTGTTTCCATGCCTATCGGCAACCCCGCAGGTAAACTTGATGCTGAAACCGCGTCCATAAGAAAATAATATTTTTACGGGTTTATTATTAAAAAGTTAATACTTTATCAGCGGACAGCGTCCACTCGGCCAGTTCAACCAGCGTACCAATTTCTACGCCATCAATCAGCGGCAGTCCGGTGATACCGCGCCCGTCGGTGCAGGTTTTGCACAGCTTCACCGGCACGTTTTGCGCGGTCAGGATCTCCAGCATCTGCTGAATGTTATAGCCCTCGGCCGGCTTTTGTCCCTTCAGCCCGGCGGTGACGGCGTCCGACATTAAAAAAAGGCGTAACGTCAGGTCGCTCTCTTTTTCACGTAGCGCGATCGCCAGGCGCAGGCTGTTGAAAAGGGATTCGCTGCCGTAGGCCGCACCGTTGGCGACGATCACAATCTTCTGCATGTTGACTCCTGTTCTTATAAAGGCACGAATATTGCTTAATTACCCGGAGTTTCGCTGTCCGGGAGAGTAAGCATGACATTAATGGCAGGCATTTCGCCAGGCGCTGCCGAATGGCTCACGCGCGCAAAAATGATGCGCCAGGAGCAGTTCAGCAAGCTGGCACAGCTGGGCGTGCTTGTGCACGGCATTAGCCAACTGGTGCACATGTTACAGTGCGAGCGCGGGGCGTCCAACGTCTGGCTCTGCTCACAGGGCAAGCTGTACGCTCCCGAATGCAAAGCCAGCCGGGCGCTGGTGGATGAAAACCTCGCAGCCCTTTACGCCATTCTTGAAACACAGTCGCCGATTCCGGGAAGTGCCGTCTGTGAACGCATCGGCGGCGCGCTCGTGAGCCTGGAGACGCTTCCCGCGCTGCGTGACGGTGTGATTCAGCAGACGGTAACGGCACCCCAGGCGATGGAACACTACTCCCGCATGCTTCGCCATCTGCTCAGTATCGTGCCGCAGCTTAATGACAGCATTGACGATCCGCAAATCGCAGGACGTTTTGTCGCGCTTTATAGCCTGATGCAGGGCAAAGAGCTGGCGGGACAGGAGCGGGCGCTGGGGGCGATTGGCTTCACGCAGGGTTTTTTCGATGATGTGACTCGTCAGAGGCTGGTTGACCGCATTGACGGGCAGCAGGCCTGCTTTGAGATCTTTCTGTCACACAGCTCCGCTGACGTTCAGACCACCTTTTCAATGCACTGTCAGCCCGATCGTGAAACGGAGCAGCTCCGGCGCGTGGCCTGTACCCGCCAGCCCGCCGCCGATAACGGCCTTACCGCGCTGGCTTGGTTTGCTCTGCAAACCGCGCGCCTTGAGCATCTGCGCACGCTGGAGGAGACGATCATCGCCGATCTGATGGTCGCGGTGGACGAATGCATTCACCGTGACGATGAGTACGCGCCCCCCGGCGATGAACAGGATGACCCGCCGATCCGCTATCCGGAAAAACCGTTGCTTACCCTGGTTCGCCAGCAGGCGCGCGAGATAGAGAAGCTCTCACGTCAGCTTGCGTCGCTGCGCGATACGCTAGAAGAGCGCAAAATCATTGATAAAGCGAAGAGCGTGCTGATGACCCACCAGAATATGAGTGAGGAACAGGCCTGGACGGCGCTGCGCAAAATGGCGATGGACAAGAACCAAAGGATGGTGGATATCGCCCGCGCGCTGCTCATGGTGAAGAATGTATGGCAGGTAACACCAAAGGAGTAGCTGCACGGTCAGCGGGCATTTTATGCCTGTTTGCGGTGCGTAAAGGCGAGGGAATAACGGTAAGCGCCGCAAGAAACGGTGTGTTAAAACCTGGCATTCACTTTGCATTATCAGATTAACCATTTTTGACGATGCGCCAACGGCGGTGCATCCGTCTTCGGGATAAAGGCGTCCACTGGTGCTTCGGCACCGTGGGCGCTTTTTTTTTGGTTTTTTTTCAGGAGTGGTCATGGCGGATTTGTCGAGACGGCGTTTTTTGCAGGCCAGCATGCTGGCGAGTGGTGCAATGCTGTTGCCGGGTGTCATGCAGGCCGCATGGGCGGCAGGCTCGGATAAACCGGAGCAGGAAACAGTACGCATCGGGTTTATCCCGCTGACAGACTGTGCCCCGGTGGTTATCGCGGCGCTGAAAGGGTTTGATAAAAAATACGGTATTACCATCGTGCCCACCAAAGAGGCGAGCTGGGCGGCGGTGCGCGACAAGCTGGTGGCCGGCGAACTCGATGCCGCGCACATTCTTTACGGCCTGCTGTACGGACTGGAGCTGGGCATCGCCGGCAAGCCACAGCAGATGGCTAACCTGATGACCCTCAACCAGAACGGTCAGGCGATTACGCTCTCCAGCGATCTGGCAGAGAAGGGCGTTCATGACCTTGACGGGCTGAAAAAGCGGATTGGGCAGCAGGCGCCTGGCACCTATACCTTCGCGCACACCTTCCCGACCGGGACGCACGCCATGTGGCTCTACTACTGGCTGGCCAGCGCGGGCATTCACCCCTTTGACGACGTGCGCACGGTGGTGGTGCCGCCGCCGCAGATGGTGATGAACATGCGCATTGGCAACATGGTCGGCTTTTGCGTCGGCGAGCCGTGGAACGCGCGTGCCATCAACGACCGCATCGGTTTTACCGCCGCCACGTCGCAGTCTGTCTGGGCCGACCATCCGGAAAAAATCCTCGGGACGCGTCGCGACTGGGTGGAGAAAAACCCGCACACCGCCCGGGCGCTGGTGAGCGCAGTGCTGGAGGCGGCGCGCTGGATTGAGGCCTCCCCGGAAAACAAACGCGAAACCGCGCAGATCCTCTCCCGCCGGGCGTGGCTCAACTGCAAAGAGCAGTATCTCACCGGACGCATGCTCGGCGAGTACGACAACGGCCTGGGCCAGCGCTGGCAGGACGCGCACCCGATCCGCTTCTTCAACGAGGGGGCCGTCAGCTACCCGTATCTCTCCGACGGCATGTGGTTCTTAACCCAGTTCCGCCGCTGGGGCTTGCTCGAAGCCGCCCCGGACTATGCGGGCATCGCACAACGCATTAACCAGACGGCGGTCTGGCAGGATGCCGCCACGGCGGTGGGGGGCATTACCACACCGACTTCACCACTACGCAGCAGCACATTGATGGACGGCACCGTCTGGAACGGTACCGACCCGGAAGGATACGCCAGCCGTTTCGCCATTCACCGTAAAGGGGCCTGATTATGCAGCATCTGCAAAAGACAAAATCACACGAGACGCCGGAGAGTGGAGAGGTGATTGTCCTGCCTCCGGTGCAGGTTCGCCGCCGTACGCCGACGTTTGCGCGTCGGATTAACGCGATCCTTCAGTGCATCATTCCGGCTTTTCTGGGGCTGGGACTGCTGGTGGTGCTCTGGCAGCTGGCGGCGATTAACAGCAAAGGTTTCCCGACGCCGCTCAGCACGCTCGATTCCGCTATTACCCTGTTTGCCGATCCGTTTTATCGCGACGGGCCAAACGACATGGGCATCGGCTGGAACGTGCTCGCCTCATTACAGCGCGTGGCGGTGGGCTTTGGCCTGGCCGCGTTCGCCGGGATCCCGCTCGGTTTCCTGATTGGCCGCTTCACCTTTTTTTCGCGCATGTTCGGCCCACTGATCGCGCTGTTACGCCCGGTTAGCCCGCTGGCCTGGCTGCCCATCGGCCTGCTGCTGTTCCAGAAAGCGGAGCCCGCGTCGAGCTGGACCATTTTTATCTGCTCCATCTGGCCGATGGTGATCAACACCGCCGAAGGCGTGCGCCGCATTCCGCAGGACTACCTCAACGTGGCCCGGGTGCTGCAGCTTTCCGAGTGGACCATCATGCGCCGCATTCTCTTCCCGGCGGTGCTGCCCGCGGTGCTGACCGGGGTGCGCCTCTCCATCGGCATCGCCTGGCTGGTGATTGTCGCCGCCGAGATGCTGACCGGCGGTTTAGGGATCGGTTTCTGGATCTGGAACGAGTGGAACAACCTCAACGTCGAAAACATTCTCATCGCCATCGTCATCATTGGCGTGGTCGGGCTGCTGCTGGAGCAGGGGCTGATGCTGATCGCCCGTCGCTTTAGCTGGCAGGAAAAATAAGGAGCGAACATGAAACCATTAATCCAGGTCCAGGCCGTGAGCCAGCGTTTTTCCACCGCCAGCGGCGAATTTCTGGCGCTGCAGAACGTCTCCTTTGATATCCATGAGGGCGAAACCGTCAGCCTGATTGGGCACTCCGGCTGCGGTAAATCGACGCTGCTTAACCTTATCGCTGGGATCACGCTGCCGACGGAAGGCGGGCTGATTTGCGACAACCGCGAAATTGCCGGGCCGGGTCCGGAGCGCGCGGTGGTATTCCAGAACCATTCGCTGCTGCCGTGGCTCACCTGCTTCGACAACGTGGCCCTGGCGGTAGATCACGTGTTTCGCCACAGCATGAGCAAGGCGGAGCGCCGGGAGTGGATTGAGCACAACCTCGACCGCGTGCAGATGGGGCACGCCCTGCACAAGCGCCCGGGGGAGATCTCCGGCGGCATGAAGCAGCGCGTCGGGATTGCCCGCGCGCTGGCGATGAAGCCGAAAGTCCTGCTGATGGATGAACCCTTCGGTGCGCTGGATGCGCTGACGCGCGCCCATCTGCAGGACTCGGTGATGCAGATCCAGCAGGCGCTGAATACCACCATCGTGCTGATTACCCACGACGTGGACGAAGCGGTGCTGCTCTCCGATCGCGTGCTGATGATGACCAACGGCCCGGCGGCGACCGTCGGGGAGATCCTGCACGTTGACCTGCCGCGCCCGCGTAACCGGGTGCAGCTGGCCGACGACAGCCGCTATCACCACATGCGCCAGCAGATCCTGCATTTCCTCTATGAAAAGCAGCCGAAAGCGGCGTAGCGAGGGGGCTTTGATGCGACTGGTCATTATCGGAAATGGCATGGCGGCCACGCGGCTGATTGCCTCGCTCACCGGGCGTGCTGCCGATCGTTTCACTATTACCGTCATCGGTGACGAGCCGGAGCATGCCTATAACCGCATCCAGCTTTCGCCGGTGCTGGGCGGTGAAAAAACGGCGGCGGGGATCTGTCTTCAGAATGACGACTGGTACCAGGAACGGGGCGTGACGGTGCTGCGGGGCGAAAAGGCGCTCGCCGTGAATGTGGACACGCGGGAAGTGCAAACCACCGCCCGCCCGCTGGGCTGGGATGCGCTGGTGTTTGCCACCGGATCAACGCCCTTTGTTCCGCCGATCCCCGGCTGCGATGCGCCGCATGTCTTCACGTTCCGTACCCTGGAGGATATCCGGGCCATTCGGGCGATCGCCGGTCCGACGGTAGTGCTGGGCGGCGGCGTGCTCGGGGTTGAGACGGCGGCAGCGCTGGCGCGCTCAGGGGACAACGTCACCCTTGTTCATCGCGGTCCGTGGCTGATGGAGCAGCAGCTGGATGAGAAGGCGGGCGTGCTGCTGGAAGAGGCGCTGGCGGCGCGGGGCGTGCGCTGTGAGCTCGCCTCTGGCATCGCGGCGATTGACGGGAATAGCGTGACGCTGCTGAACGGACGCAGCGTCACCGCCGCGCGCGTGGTGCTGGCGACGGGCGTGCAGCCCAACGTCGTGCTGGCGCAGGCCAGCGGCATTCGCTGCGCGCGCGGCATCGTGGTGGATCACCAGATGCAAACCTCCGTGCCGGACGTCTACGCCATTGGCGAGTGCTGTGAAATTGACGGCCAGACGTTTGGCCTGGTCGCCCCCTGTCTGGCGCAGGCGGATATCCTCGCCGCCCGGCTGGCCGGAGACGTCACCGCGCCGTTTGTTCTGACCGACAACGGCATGCGCCTCAAGGTGACCGGCGTGGAGCTGTTCAGCCTCGGTCGCGCGGCAGAGCAGGAGGCCGATGTGGTCTGGAGCGCATGGGATCCGCTGACCCGTCACTATCGTCGCTTACTGATCCATCAGGGGGCGCTGGCTGGCGTGCTGCTGATGGGGGACTGCCGCAGCGCGGCAACATTTACCGATTTACTGGCAACGGCTGCGCCCGCGCACGCGGACTGGCTGTTCGATCGTTTCACTACGCAACCGCAGGTTGCAGGACAGAACGCTATGACAAAACCTACTCTGGTGGTGGTTGGGCACGGTATGGTCGGCCATCATTTCCTCGAAGACTGCGTTAACCGCAATCTGCATCAGCAGTATCAGATCGTTGTCTTTGGCGAGGAGCGCTATGCCGCCTATGACCGCGTGCATCTGTCGGAATATTTTGGCGGCCGCAGCGCGGCGTCGCTTTCGCTGGTGGAGGGGGATTTCTTTGCCGACAACGGCATTGAGCTGCGCCTGTCGCAGCAGATTGTCGCTATCGATCGCGACGCGCGCGTGGTGCGTAGCGCCAGCGGGCATGAAACCCACTGGGACAAGCTGGTGCTGGCGACCGGCTCATACCCGTTCGTGCCGCCCGTGCCGGGAAACGATCTGCCGGGCTGTTTTGTCTACCGCACCCTTGACGACCTGGACAAGATTGCGGCGCACGCGGCGGGCTCACGCCGCGGTGTCGTGATTGGCGGCGGGCTGCTGGGGCTGGAGGCGGCGAATGCCCTGAAGCAGCTCGGGCTGGAAACTCACGTGGTGGAGTTTGCGCCCAATCTGATGGCGGTCCAGCTCGACAGCGACGGCGCGGCGATGCTGCGCAAGAAAATCGAGGCGCTTGGCGTCGGTGTGCATACCAGTAAAGCAACGACGGAGATCGCCGCCGCGGACGGCGGGCTGGTGCTGCGCTTTGCGGATGGAGAACAGCTTGAAACAGACATGGTGGTCTTTTCTGCCGGCATTCGTCCGCAGGACGCGCTGGCGCGCAGCAGCGGGCTGGCTATCGGCGAACGCGGCGGGATCGGCATTGACGACCGCTGTCAGACCTCCGATCCGGACGTGCTGGCCATTGGTGAATGCGCCCTGTGGGAAGGGAAAATCTTCGGGCTGGTCGCGCCCGGCTACCAGATGGCGCGGGTGGCCGCCGCCGCGCTGGCGGGAGAGGAGAAAACCTTCGCCGGCGCGGATATGAGCACCAAACTCAAGCTGCTGGGCGTGGACGTGGCCTCGTTCGGCGACGCTCACGGCCGCACGCCGGGGGCGCTGAGCTACCAGTGGACGCACGGCCCGCAGCAAATCTACAAGAAAATCGTGGTCAGCCACGACGGCAAAACGCTGCTCGGCGGCGTGCTGGTGGGTGATGCCAGCGAATACGCCGCGCTGGTACAGATGATGCTCAACGGGATAGCCCTGCCAAAAGAGCCGGAAACGCTGATATTACCCGCGTCGTCAGGCAGTGCGCCAAAAGCGCTCGGCGTGGCAGCGCTGCCGGAAAGCGCACAAATCTGTTCGTGTCATAACGTCAGCAAAGGCGATATCTGTCAGGCAGTAAGGGCGGGCGCAACGGATATCGGCGCGATTAAGCAGTGCACCAAAGCGGCGACCGGCTGCGGAGGATGTAGCGCACTGGTGAAGCAGGTGATGGAGTTCCAGCTGGCGGCGCAGGGCGTGGAGGTGAAAAAGGACATCTGCGAACACTTCCCGTACTCGCGTCAGGAGATTTACCACCTCGTGCGCGTCAACCATATCCGCACCTTTGACCAGCTCATTAGCCGCTACGGTCAGGGACACGGGTGCGAAATTTGTAAGCCACTGGTGGGGTCAGTGCTCGCCTCCTGCTGGAACGAGTATCTGCTGAAACCGTCACACCTGCCGCTGCAGGACACCAACGACCGCTACTTCGCCAATATCCAGAAGGACGGTACTTACTCCATCGTGCCGCGCATGCCTGCGGGGGAAGTGACCGCAGACGGGCTGATCGCCATCGGCCAGATTGCGAAACGCTACAGCCTGTACAGCAAAATCACCGGCGGCCAGCGTATCGACCTGTTTGGCGCCACGCTGGAACAGCTGCCGGAGATCTGGCAGGCGCTGGTGGAAGCCGGATTTGAAACCGGGCACGCCTACGGCAAATCCCTGCGAACGGTGAAATCCTGCGTCGGGTCGACCTGGTGTCGCTACGGCGTGCAGGACTCCACCGGCCTCGCGGTCAGGCTTGAGCACCGCTACAAAGGCCTGCGCGCACCGCACAAAATCAAAATGGCGGTCTCTGGGTGTACCCGCGAATGCGCCGAGGCGCAGAGTAAAGACGTGGGGGTGATTGCCACCGATAAGGGGTGGAACCTCTACCTGTGCGGCAACGGCGGCATGAAGCCGCGCCATGCGGATCTCTTCGCCAGCGATCTTGATGATGACACGCTGATCCGCACCGTAGACCGTTTCCTGATGTTCTACATCCGCACGGCGGATCGCCTGCAGCGCACCAGCACCTGGATGGACAACCTGGAAGGCGGTCTCGACTACCTGCGGGAGGTCATCCTCAACGACAGCCTGGGCATCGCCCACGAGCTGGAGCTGGAGATGGCGCGGGTGGTAGAGACGTATCAGTGCGAATGGCAAACCACGCTTAACGATCCGAACCGTCTGGCGCTGTTCCGCACGGCGGTGAACGACACCGCAGCGGATCAAGGTAAACGCTGGCAGGAAATCTGCGGCATCGACGATATCCCCGAGCAGGCGGGCATTGGCGCGCGGCTTGGGCGTAAGCCGATCGCGCTGTTCCGCTTTGGCAAAACCGTTTACGCCCTCGACGATCGGGAGCCTGGCAGCAGCGCGAACGTGCTTTCCCGCGGCATTCTTGGCGATGCGGCGGGGGAGCCGGTGGTGATCTCCCCGCTCTACAAGCAGCGTATCCGCCTGCGCGACGGCTGTCAGGTGGAGAACGGCGAACCCGCGGTGCGCGCCTGGCCGGTCAAAATTGAGAACGGCAAGGTGTGGGTCGGTAATGATGCCCTGGTAATGCGCGCGGAGGCCTCATGACGGAAATCCGGACAACGTGTCCCTACTGCGGGGTCGGCTGCGGCGTGGTCGCCCGCGTGGACGGTGAAACGGTCAGCGTTCGTGGGGATGAAACCCATCCTGCGAACTTTGGCCGCTTGTGCGTGAAAGGATCGGCCCTGGGGGAAACAATGGGGTTACAGGGGCGATTGCTGCGCCCCGTTGTTGACGGTGCTGAGGTGGCCTGGGCGCAGGCGCTGGGAGCGGCAAGCGAGCGCCTCCAGGACATTATCGACAAATGGGGGCCGCAGGCGGTGGCGTTTTACGCGTCTGGGCAATTGCTTACCGAGGATTATTACGCCGCCAATAAGCTGATGAAAGGGTTTATCGGCGCGGCGAACATTGATACCAACTCCCGGCTCTGCATGTCATCGGCGGTCGTTGGCTACAAGCGCGCCTTTGGTGAAGATGTCGTGCCGTGCAGCTACGAGGATGTGGAAAACAGCGATCTGGTGGTGCTGGTGGGCTCAAACGCGGCCTGGACGCATCCGGTGCTGTATCAGCGCCTGGTACAGGCAAAGCACAACAATCCGGAGATGAAAGTGGTGGTCATCGACCCGCGCAGAACCGCCTCCTGTGATATTGCTGACCTGCATCTGGCGCTCACTCCCGGCAGCGACGCCGGGCTGTTCGTCGGTCTGCTTAATGTCATTCAGGGAACGGACGCGTGGCCGATATCCCGCGTGGCGGCGTTTTGCGGCCTCTCGCCGCAGGATATTGGTACGTTTTACGACTGGTTTATGACGGTGCCCCGGGCCATCACGCTCTACACCATGGGAATCAACCAGTCCTCCAGCGGCAGCGACAAGTGCAGCGCCATCATTAACGTGCACCTTGCCAGCGGGAAATTTAACCGTCCGGGCTGCGGCCCGTTTTCGCTGACCGGACAGCCAAACGCGATGGGCGGAAGAGAGGTGGGTGGGCTGGCAAATCAGCTGGCGGCGCACATGAACTTTGAGCCGGACGATATCTCGCGGGTGGCGCGTTTCTGGGGAACGGAACGGCTGGCGCAGACGCCGGGCTTGATGGCGGTGGAGCTGTTTGACGCCATTGCCCGCGGCGAGGTGAAGGCGGTGTGGATCATGGGCACCAATCCTGCCGTGTCGCTGCCGGACAGCCACGCGGTGTGTCAGGCGCTGGGGCGCTGCCCGCTGGTCATTGTCTCTGAGGTGATGAATGATACCGACACCAGCCGGTTTGCCCATATTCGCTTTCCGGCGCTGGCCTGGGGAGAGAAGGACGGCACGGTAACCAATTCCGAGCGACGCATTTCGCGCCAGCGCGCGTTTCTGCCCGCGCCCGGTGAGGCAAAGCCGGACTGGTGGATCGTCGCGCAGGTGGCAAAGCAGCTGGGCTACGGCGAGGCCTTTGCCTGGCAACATCCGCACGAGATTTTTTGCGAGCATGCGGCGCTGACGGCCTTTGAAAATGACGGCGCGCGGGCGTTAAACCTTCATGACCTGGCTACGCTTACCCGTGAGGAGTGGGAGCGGCTTGAGCCCTGGCAGTGGCCTGGGGGGGATTTCCCGTGCCGCAACATTGTTCCCGTTAACCCTCTGTCGCACGGTGCGACGGTCAGCGCGTTATACCCGCTGATTCTCAACTCGGGGCGCATCCGCGATCAGTGGCATACCATGACGCGAACAGGATATGTGGCCAGACTGATGCAGCATATCGCCGAACCCTTTGTTGAGGTTTGCCCCGCAGACGCCGTTCGGTTTTCCCTGTGCGACGGCCAGCTGGCGCGCATCAGTTCGCCGCGCGGCGTCATGGTAGCAAGAGTGCGCATCAGCGACGCCCAGCGTGAAGGGAACGCTTTTGCCCCGATGCACTGGAACGCTGCGTTTGCCCGCCAGGGAAAGGTGAATGCGCTGGTGGAAGGGCGCTGCGATCCGGTTTCGGGCCAGCCGGAGAGTAAACAAACCGCCGTCAGAATCCAGCCCTGGCAGCCCGTCTGGCAGGGAGAACTCTATGCCCGCGAAGGGCTGGAAATGCCCTCTTCGGTTTACTGGTGGCGTAAAGCTTCACGCCTGACGGTGGCGTGCGATAAACCGCTGCTGTCGTGGGTAATGGAACACGCCAGCGGCCGGGGCTGGCAGCTGCAGGTTGCGCAGACCGGTGAACGCAGCAGCGTGCTGGCCTGGCATGAAGGCCAGCTTATGCTGGGTTTCTGGGAAGGTACCGCGTTACCGGCGCTGGCGCATACGGTGATTGAAGCCGCTTTTCATTCACCCCCCGTGCTGCCCGCAGAACGCCACGCCCTGTTGAACGGGCAGAGCGTCGGGAAGGCGATGGATCCGGGACGCATTATCTGCAGCTGTTTCAGCGTCGGGGAAGAGGCGATACGGGAGGCGATTGCCGGAGGGTGTGATTCCGTCACCGCGCTGGGGGCGAAGCTGCGCTGTGGTACGAACTGTGGTTCCTGCGTGCCGGAGCTGAAAGGGCTGTTTCAGGATAATCCTGAAATGTCCGCCATACCTGCATTTCAGGGCTTATCGCGTTAACATAATAAGAGTTTATTCATAAACACAGGTTCTTATTGACGACGTTGATGGCTGTATCGTCCCGCATTCGTTTGCTGTTTTTACTCCCCCTTCTTACGGCCGGAGCCGTTCACGGTGCGCCGAATTCCTTTATGCATCAGGCGCAGCACCCCTTTGATAATAATGGGGATAGTCTGCCCGATCTCGGCCTGGCGGCGCCAACGGGCGAAGGGGAGAAACACCTCGCCGAAATGGCGAAAGCCTTCGGTGAAGCCAGCATGACCGACAACGGGCTGACGACCGGCGAGCAGGCGCGTCAGTTTGCCTTTGGTCAGGTGCGCGACGCGGTAAGCGGGGAAGTGAACCAGCAGATTGAGTCCTGGCTGTCGCCCTGGGGAAACGCCAGCGTGAACGTGCTGGTGGATAACGACGGCAAATTTAACGGCAGCAGCGGGAGCTGGTTTATCCCGTGGAATGATACTAACCGTTACCTCAGCTGGAGCCAGCTTGGCCTGACGCAGCAGACGGATGGCCTGGTCAGTAACGCCGGAATCGGTCAGCGCTGGGTCGCGGGGAAATGGCTGCTGGGCTACAACACCTTTTACGATAATCTTCTCGATGAAAACCTGCAGCGTGCCGGGCTGGGCGCGGAAGCGTGGGGGGAAAATCTGCGCCTCTCAGCGAACTACTATCAGCCCTTTGCCGGATGGCGCGCGCGATCTGACGTTCAGGAGCAGCGCATGGCGCGCGGATATGACGTGACCGCTAAAGCCTGGTTGCCGTGGTTTCATCACCTGAACACCAGCGTCAGCGTTGAGCAGTACTTTGGCGATAACGTTGACCTTTTCAACAGTGGAACCGGGTACCACAATCCGGTTGCGGTCAATCTGGGGCTTAACTATACCCCCGTTCCGCTGGTCACGTTGACCGCCGGGCACAAGCAGGGCGAAAGCGGCGAGAGCCAGAATAACCTTGGGCTGAAGCTCAACTACCGCTTTGGCGTGCCGCTGGCTAAGCAGCTTTCCGCCGATGAGGTCGCCGCGACGCGATCCCTGCGCGGCAGCCGCTACGATTCACCGGAGCGCACTAGCCTGCCGGTGATGGAATTCCGCCAGCGTAAAACGCTGTCCGTCTGGCTGGCCACGCCGCCGTGGGATCTGAAAGGGGGCGAGACCGTTATGCTGAAGCTGCAGGTTCGCAGCACGCACGGCATCCGTCAGATCCACTGGCAGGGGGATACGCAGGCATTGAGCCTGACGTCGCCGGCCAAAAGTAACAGCGCAGACGGCTGGAGCGTGATTATACCTGCCTGGAATGAACAGGAAGGTGCGACAAACCGCTGGCACCTCTCGGCGGTGGTAGAAGATGAGAAAGGCCAGCGCGTCTCGTCCAATGAGATCACGCTTGCTGTGGTGCAGCCGCTGGTCGCATTGCCTGATGACGACCCGCGCTGGAAGCTGCTGCCGGAGGAGTAATCCTTAGAAAATGCGTTCCTGATGCACCCACACGGCGGCTTCAACGCGAGATTTTAACTTCATTTTCTTCAGCATATGCTTCACGTGCACTTTGACCGTGCTTTCGGTGATGTCCAGGCGGCGAGCGATCATTTTGTTCGGCAGGCCCTGGGCAATGAGCTTGAGAATGTCGCGCTCGCGCGGCGTGAGCTGGCTGACGTCACGGTCAGAGGTGGCGCGGTTGGCGCGCAGGCTGGCGGCCAGCACCGGCGTTAAGGCTTCGCTCAATACCATCTCGCCCGCCGCCGCCTGCTGCAGCGCCTTAAGCAGATCTTCCGGCTCCATGTCTTTCAGCAGATAGCCATCCGCCCCGCGCTTCAGCGCCGTGACCACATCCTCTTCATGGTTCGACACGCTAAAGACGACGATGCGTCCGGAAAGCGATTTTTCCCGCAGCTTGTCGAGGGTCTCCAGTCCGTTCATGCCCGGCATATTCAGATCGAGCAGGATCAGATCGGGATCGAGGGATTCGGCAAGCTCAATGCCCTGTTCGCCGTTGCTGGCTTCGCCCACCACGGTGATATCGGGCGCCATGCTGACCAGCTGTTTCACGCCAGTACGCAGCATCGGATGGTCGTCGATCAACAGGATGGATGCCGGTTCCTGATTAGTCATGGGTATCTCCTTGAGCAGTTGTAAGCGGTTTCTCGGGAATAAAGGTGACGACAACTTCCGTGCCGCCCGTCTCTCTCCGGCGAACCTGGCAATCACCGCGCAGGCTTTGGGCGCGGTCTCGCATAATGATTAAACCATAGTGGTTAGTGCGTTCGGCATTTTCCGGCACGCCGCGGCCGTTATCGTGAACCGTCAGTTTCACCTGATTGTCGTGCTGGCTGACGGTGACCGTGACCGCCGTTGCTTCAGCGTGTTTAAGCACGTTGCTCAGCGCTTCGCGGGCGATCTGCAGTAAATGTATGGCCTGATGGGAGGGGACAAAGCGCGGCGGCAGCTGGTAATCCAGCTTCACCGGGAACCCCAGCCGGGCGCTAAATTCGTGACAGCTGGATTCCAGCGCCGGGCGCAGGCCCGGCTCGGTTAGCTGCAGACGGAAGGTGGTCAGCAGCTCGCGCAGCTGCACCCAGGAGGTGTTCAGCTCGTTGCGGATCTGGCTGAGCAGCTGCTTGTTGCTGTCGGGCATCTCCGCATCCTGCATCTGCAGGCAGCTCACCTGCATTTTCATACAGGAAAGCGACTGGGCGATGGAGTCGTGCAGCTCGCGGGCGATGGTCGCGCGCTCTTCCATGACGATCAGCTGCTGCTGTTTTTCCTGATGCCTGTCGAGCGCCAGCGTGGCCGTCAGCTGTTCAACCAGCGTATCCACCAGCTGCTGCTGGTCGTGGCTCAGGTGGCGTCCGGTTGGCAGGGTGGCCAGCAGAATGCCGTACTGAGTGTGGCTGTCCGTCAGGCGCCACTTCAGGGTCGTGCCGCCGGAGGTCAGCGGCGGCAGGCCGCGAGGGCAAAGATGGCAGCCTTTGTCATCGCAGGACATATCGGACTGACAGGTAAATTCCTGGTGGTTCTCTTCGTCTTCCACATCGTAGACCCGCAGCTCCAGATCGCGCAGCAGGGTCAGCTTTTGCAGGCCGTTCAGCACCGGTGAGAGACGTTCACATAGCGGCACCTGCATGTGCAAGCGACGGTTGGCCTGCCAGAGGAAAGAGAGGATCTCGTTTTTCTGCTCCAGCCCGGCCGTTTTTTCCTGTACGCGCTGTTCCAGTACCGCGTAGCTCTCGGAGAGCTCTGCCGACATGGTATTGAGTGCCTGGCCGAGCATGGCCATCTCGTTGCGCCCGCTAATGTGCGTGCGCTGGGTAAAATCGCGTGCGGTGACCGCGCGGGCCATCGCCAGCAGCTGTTTCCAGGGATTCAGCAGACGCGCGCGGAGCCAGACGATGGTGAAGATCAGCAGCAGCCCCATAAACAGCGCCATGGCCCGGTGCACCATCACCACCCGGTCGATGCGTAATTCGGTCGTCTGGTCGAACGCGGAGACCAGCGCGTCAATGCGGGAGACAAACCCCGCCACGTCCTGGGCAACGGCTTCTGTACTGCGCGCCTGTTTCAGGCCCGGCTGCAGCTGGGTGTGCCAGTACCCCTGAAGGGCGTTCAACTGGGATTGCTGACCGGCACGGATGGCGGCATTTTCCAGCTCGGGGCTGAACGCCGTGCGCTCCATTTCATCGATTAAAGGCCGATCGTCCTGCGTCAGCGGAACCGCCGCCAGCAGACGGTAACTCTGCATGCGTAGCGAGCCTGCCTCGTTGATGGCATGCGCATTACCCTGTACCCCTTGTACCAGCCAGCCGGAGATCGCCATGCCGGTCACGCCGATGGCGGTGGACAGCAAAACAATCAGGGCGAGCTGATTCACGAGCGTTAGCGGAGATAAGCATCTTTTTAACATAGAGTGGGCGTGCTCCTGACGTGGCCTGCTTGCAGGAATGGCGCTATTCTGGTGCATACCCTGGAGTATACCCATACCAATAAAGGATTACCCCTAAATTGCCAACGGAGTAGGGGGAAAGAGGTGGGCGCTGCAGGGAACCGTCAGTGCCGTGAAAAACCACGTCTTTTTTACCGAATTAGCCTACTCACTAAGGATGAGGCCTTATTTTACACCGCAAATCCTCCCACTTTTCCTTTGATTTATATCAACTTACCGCCGCCCTAAAACCCTAATGTTTGCAGCATCATTCGAGAATCAGAGGTGTCTATGAGTCACTCATCCGCTCCCGAAAGGGAAAATGGTGCCGTTATTACTGACTGGCGTCCAGAGGATCCGGCGTTCTGGCAACAGCGCGGCCATCGTGTAGCAAGCCGGAATCTGTGGATTTCCGTGCCGTGCTTGTTGTTAGCGTTTTGCGTGTGGATGTTGTTTAGCGCGGTGGCGGTAAACCTGCCCAAAGTCGGGTTTACGTTCACAACCGATCAGCTGTTTATGCTGACCGCGCTGCCGTCGCTGTCAGGCGCGCTGCTGCGCGTCCCTTACGCGTTTATGGTGCCGGTCTTCGGCGGCCGTCGCTGGACGGCGTTCAGTACGGGCATCATGATCGTCCCTTGCGTGTGGCTCGGCTTTGCGGTGCAGGATACCTCCACGCCGTTCAGCGTGTTCGTGATTATCTCCCTGCTGTGCGGCTTTGCCGGGGCGAACTTCGCCTCCAGCATGGCGAACATCAGCTTCTTCTTCCCGAAAGCAAAGCAGGGCGGCGCGCTGGGGATTAACGGCGGTCTGGGCAATATGGGCGTGAGCGTGATGCAGCTGATCGCTCCCCTGGCGATCTCGGTCTCCATTTTTGCAGCCTTTGGCGGCGGTGGCGTTGAGCAGGCGGATGGTTCTTCCCTCTATCTGCAAAACGCAGCCTGGATCTGGGTGCCGTTCCTCGTGGTCTTTACCCTTGCAGCCTGGTTCTTTATGAATGACCTGTCCGCGTCGAAGGCGTCGCTGAGCGAACAGCTGCCGGTGCTGAAGCGTGGACACCTCTGGGTGATGGCGCTGCTGTATCTGGCGACCTTCGGTTCGTTTATCGGCTTCTCGGCGGGCTTCGCGATGCTGTCGAAAACGCAGTTCCCGGACGTGCAGATCCTGCAATTCGCCTTCTTCGGCCCGTTTATTGGCGCCCTGGCGCGTTCGCTGGGCGGCATGATCTCCGACCGTCTGGGCGGGACCCGCGTGACGCTGGTTAACTTCGTCGTGATGGCAGTCTTCTGTGCGCTGCTGTTCCTGACGCTGCCTGCTGACGGACAGGGCGGGAGCTTCATCGCCTTCTTCGGCGTGTTTATGGTGCTGTTCCTGACGGCCGGGCTGGGGAGTGCGTCTACCTTCCAGATGATCTCCGTGATCTTCCGTAAGCTGACGATGGACCGCGTGAAGGCGCAGGGCGGAAGCGAAGAGCAGGCGATGCGTGAAGCGGCAACGGATACAGCTGCAGCACTGGGCTTTATCTCTGCGATTGGCGCAATTGGCGGCTTCTTTATTCCGAAAGCGTTCGGCATCTCACTGGATCTGACCGGCTCTCCGGCGGGTGCAATGAAGGTCTTCCTCATCTTCTATATCGCCTGCGTTGTGATTACGTGGCTGGTATATGGCCGTAATACCAAAAAAAATAAGTAAGTGTGATTATCCGTTTACGCGGCCTTCGGGCCGCGTTTTTTTTGGCCAAAATAGTTACAACATACTGAAAACCCTGCTGAGGAAATCCGCAGGCAACACTGTGATTGCCATCGCTTTCCAGGACGCCCTACCCCTTAATACCTGAGATGTTAAATTTTGCCTGGTCTTTTGTAGGATGAAATTGAAATGACTTTATATTTCATATAGATATGAAATTTATAAAGATACCGCTTTGGTGGTATTCGGTGTAATCCCTCGCCTGAAAGTCCCTCGTCGTCTTGATCGTTATCAATTCTCCCTCTCTTTCAGGGCGTTACCTTCGCTGCAAATCAGCAATGTCGATTTAGAGAGCCACAGGCTCCATACAGGAGATACCCGATGAGCAAGTTTTTGGACCGGTTTCGCTACTTCAAGCAGAAGGGCGAAACGTTTGCCGATGGGCACGGCCAGGTTCTGGATACCAACCGGGACTGGGAAGACGGTTACCGCCAGCGCTGGCAGCATGACAAAGTCGTCCGTTCTACCCACGGCGTAAACTGCACTGGCTCATGTAGCTGGAAGATTTTCGTTAAAAACGGTCTGGTGACCTGGGAAATGCAGCAGACCGACTATCCGCGCACCCGTCCGGATATGCCGAACCATGAACCGCGCGGCTGCCCGCGCGGCGCCAGCTACTCCTGGTATCTCTACAGCGCCAACCGTCTCAAATACCCGCTGATGCGTAAACGCCTGATGAAAATGTGGCGTGAAGCGAAAGTGCAGCACAGCGATCCGGTTGATGCGTGGGCATCCATCATCGAGGACGCCGACAAAGCGAAAAGCTTCAAGCAGGCGCGCGGTCGCGGTGGTTTCGTTCGCTCTTCCTGGAAAGAGGTGAACGAGCTGATTGCGGCCTCCAACGTCTACACCGTGAAAACCTACGGTCCTGACCGCGTGGCAGGCTTCTCGCCAATCCCGGCGATGTCGATGGTCTCTTACGCTTCCGGCGCGCGCTATCTCTCCTTAATCGGCGGTACCTGCCTGAGCTTCTACGACTGGTACTGCGACCTGCCGCCGGCGTCTCCACAGACCTGGGGCGAACAGACCGACGTGCCGGAGTCCGCCGACTGGTACAACTCCAGCTACATTATCGCCTGGGGCTCAAACGTGCCGCAGACCCGTACGCCGGACGCGCACTTCTTTACCGAAGTCCGTTACAAAGGCACCAAAACCGTGGCGGTGACCCCGGACTACGCCGAAATCGCCAAGCTGTGTGACCTGTGGCTGGCACCGAAACAGGGGACCGATGCCGCGATGGCGATGGCGATGGGCCACGTCATGCTGCGCGAGTTCCACCTGGATAAACCAAGCCAGTACTTCACCGACTACGTCCGTCGCTACACCGACATGCCGATGCTGGTTATGCTCGAAGAACGTGACGGTTACTATGCCGCTGGCCGCACGCTGCGCGCTGCCGATCTGGTAGATGCCTTGGGTCAGGAAAATAATCCTGAGTGGAAAACCGTCGCGTATAACAGCAACGGCGAGCTGGTGGCGCCAAACGGCTCTATCGGCTTCCGCTGGGGCGAGAAGGGCAAGTGGAACCTTGAGCAGCGTAACGGCACGACCGGCGAAGAGACGGAACTGCGTCTGAGCATGCTGGGTAGCCAGGACGAGATTGCTGATGTGGGCTTCCCGTACTTTGGCGGCGAAGGTTCCGAGCACTTCAACAAGGTTGAGCTGAAAAACGTGCTGATGCACAAGCTGCCGGTGAAACGCCTGCAGCTGGCCGACGGGACTACCGCGCTGGTCACCACCGTCTATGACCTGACCATGGCGAACTACGGCCTGGAACGCGGTCTGGGTGATGAAAACTGCGCAACCGGCTATGACGACGTGAAGGCTTATACCCCGGCATGGGCGGAGCAGATCACCGGCGTTCCACGCGCGCAGATCGTGCGTATCGCCCGAGAGTTTGCGGAAAACGCCGATAAGACCCACGGTCGTTCCATGATCATCGTCGGTGCGGGTCTTAACCACTGGTATCACCTCGATATGAACTACCGTGGTCTGATCAACATGCTGATCTTCTGCGGCTGCGTCGGCCAGAGCGGCGGCGGCTGGGCGCACTACGTGGGTCAGGAAAAACTGCGTCCGCAGACCGGCTGGCAGCCGCTGGCGTTTGCCCTTGACTGGCAGCGTCCGGCACGCCACATGAACAGCACCTCCTACTTCTATAACCACTCCAGCCAGTGGCGCTACGAGACGGTCACCGCGCAGGAGCTGCTGTCGCCGATGGCGGATAAATCCCGCTACAGCGGCCATCTGATTGACTTCAACGTGCGCGCCGAGCGTATGGGCTGGCTGCCGTCTGCGCCGCAGCTGGGCACGAACCCGCTGCGCATTGCACAAGAGGCGAAGAAAGCGGGCATGTCACCGGTGGATTACACCGTGCAATCCCTGAAGGATGGCTCAATCCGCTTCGCGGCAGAACAGCCGGAAAACGGTAAAAACCACCCGCGCAACCTGTTCATCTGGCGCTCCAACCTGCTGGGCTCGTCCGGTAAAGGCCACGAGTACATGCTGAAGTACCTGCTCGGTACCGAAAACGGTATCCAGGGGAAAGATCTCGGCAAGCAGGGCGGCGTGAAGCCGGAAGAGGTGGAGTGGAAAGACAACGGTCTCGACGGCAAGCTGGATCTGGTGGTGACCCTCGACTTCCGTCTGTCCAGCACCTGCCTGTACTCCGACATCGTGCTGCCTACCGCCACCTGGTACGAAAAAGACGACATGAATACCTCGGATATGCATCCGTTTATTCATCCGCTGTCTGCGGCCGTTGACCCGGCGTGGGAATCGAAAAGCGACTGGGAAATCTACAAAGACATCGCGAAGACCTTCTCCGAAGTCTGCGTGGGGCACCTCGGCAAAGAGACCGACGTGGTAACGCTGCCCATCCAGCACGACTCCGCTGCCGAACTGGCGCAGCCGCTGGACGTGAAGGACTGGAAAAAAGGTGAATGTGACCTGATCCCGGGCGTGACCGCACCGCACATCATTCCGGTTGAACGTGACTACCCGGCAACCTACGAGCGCTTTACCTCTATCGGCCCGCTGATGGAGAAAATCGGCAACGGCGGGAAAGGGATCGCCTGGAACACCCAGAGCGAAATGGATCTGCTGCGCAAGCTCAACTACACCAAAGCGGACGGCCCGGCGAAAGGCCAGCCCATGCTGAACACGGCGATTGATGCGGCAGAGATGATCCTGACCCTGGCCCCGGAAACCAACGGCCACGTCGCGGTGAAGGCCTGGGCGGCGCTGAGCGCGTTCACCGGTCGCGACCATACGCATCTGGCGACGAATAAAGAGGAAGAGAAAATCCGCTTCCGCGATATTCAGGCCCAGCCGCGCAAGATTATCTCCAGCCCGACCTGGTCAGGTCTGGAAGACGAGCATGTGTCCTATAACGCGGGCTACACCAACGTTCACGAGCTGATCCCATGGCGCACCCTGTCCGGCCGCCAGTCGCTGTATCAGGATCACCAGTGGATGCGCGACTTCGGTGAAAGCCTGCTGGTGTACCGTCCGCCTATCGACACCCGCTCCGTGAAAGCGGTGATGGGCGCGAAATCGAACGGTAACCCGGAGAAGGCGCTGAACTTCCTGACGCCGCACCAGAAGTGGGGGATCCACTCCACCTACAGCGACAACCTGCTGATGCTGACCCTGTCGCGCGGCGGTCCGATTGTCTGGATGAGCGAAACGGATGCCAAAGATCTGGGTATAGAAGATAACGACTGGATTGAAGTGTTCAACAGCAACGGCGCCCTGACGGCGCGTGCGGTGGTGAGCCAGCGCGTACCGGCCGGGATGACCATGATGTACCACGCGCAGGAACGTATCGTTAACCTGCCCGGTTCAGAGATCACCGAGCAGCGCGGCGGGATCCACAACTCCGTGACCCGCATTACGCCGAAGCCGACCCACATGATCGGTGGCTATGCGCAGCTGGCCTATGGCTTTAACTACTACGGCACCGTAGGATCGAACCGCGATGAGTTCGTGGTGGTACGTAAGATGAAGAATATTAACTGGTTAGACGGCGAAGGTAATGACCAGGTACAGGAGAGCGTAAAATGAAAATTCGTTCACAAGTCGGCATGGTGCTGAATCTGGATAAATGCATCGGCTGCCATACCTGCTCGGTCACCTGTAAAAACGTCTGGACCAGCCGCGAAGGTATGGAATACGCCTGGTTCAACAACGTGGAAAGCAAGCCGGGCACCGGCTTCCCGACCGACTGGGAAAACCAGGAGAAGTGGAAGGGCGGCTGGATCCGCAAAATCAACGGCAAGCTGCAGCCGCGCATGGGTAACCGCGCTTGGCTTCTGGGAAAAATCTTTGCTAACCCGCACCTGCCGGGCATCGAGGATTACTACGAGCCGTTTGACTACGACTACCAGAATCTGCACAACGCGCCGGAAGGTAAACACCAGCCGATCGCCCGTCCCCGCTCGCTGATCACCGGTCAGCGCATGGACAAAATTACCAGCGGTCCAAACTGGGAGGAGATTCTGGGCGGCGAGTTCGAAAAACGCGCCAAAGACCAGAACTTTGAGAACATGCAGAAGGCGATGTACGGCCAGTTCGAAAACACCTTCATGATGTATCTGCCGCGCCTGTGCGAGCACTGCCTTAACCCGGCGTGCGTGGCGACCTGCCCGAGCGGCGCCATCTACAAGCGTGAAGAAGACGGCATCGTGCTGATCGACCAGGACAAGTGCCGCGGCTGGCGCATGTGCATCACCGGCTGCCCGTACAAAAAGATCTACTTCAACTGGAAGAGCGGCAAGTCCGAGAAGTGCATCTTCTGCTACCCGCGTATCGAAGCCGGTATGCCGACCGTCTGTTCCGAAAGCTGCGTAGGCCGTATTCGCTACCTCGGCGTGCTGCTGTACGACGCGGACGCGATTGAAAACGCCGCGAGCACCGAGAACGAGAAGGATCTGTATCAGCGTCAGCTGGATGTCTTCCTCGACCCGAACGATCCGAAGGTGATTGAGCAGGCGCTGAAGGACGGCATTCCGCAGAGCGTGATTGACGCCGCGCAGCAGTCTCCGGTGTACAAAATGGCGATGGACTGGAAGCTGGCCCTGCCGCTGCATCCGGAATACCGCACGCTGCCGATGGTCTGGTACGTGCCGCCGCTGTCGCCGATTCAGTCTGCCGCTGACGCGGGTGAGCTGGGCAGCAACGGCATTCTGCCGGACGTGGAGAGTCTGCGTATCCCGGTACAGTACCTGGCCAACCTGCTGACCGCAGGGGATACCCAGCCCGTACTGCTGGCGCTGAAGCGTATGCTGGCGATGCGCCACTTCAAGCGTGCCGAAACCGTGGACGGCGTAACCGACACCCGCGCGCTGGAAGAGGTCGGTCTGACCGAAGCGCAGGCGCAGGAAATGTACCGCTATCTGGCGATTGCCAACTACGAAGACCGTTTCGTGGTGCCGAGCAGCCACCGTGAGCTGGCCCGCGAGGCCTTCCCGGAGAAAAACGGCTGTGGCTTTACCTTTGGCGACGGCTGCCACGGGTCAGACAGCAAATTCAACCTGTTCAACAGCCGCCGCATCGACGCCATGGATGTGACCAGTAAAACGGAGCCGCACTCATGATTGAACTCGTCATTATTTCGCGTCTGCTCGAGTACCCGGATGCTGCGCTGGCGCAGCACCAGCAGGAACTTTTTGATGCGCTTGCGGCATCTGAAAACCTGGATAAAGAAGATGCCCAGAAGCTGGGCGTTTTCCTCCGTGACCTGCTGGCGCGCGATCTTCTTGATGCGCAGGCGGACTACAGTCAGCTGTTTGATCGGGGGCGTGCGACCTCGCTGCTGCTGTTCGAACACGTTCACGGTGAATCCCGCGACCGCGGTCAGGCGATGGTTGACCTGATGGCACAGTACGAGCAGCACGGCCTGCAGCTCGACAGCCGCGAGCTGCCGGATCACCTGCCGCTCTATCTGGAATATCTGGCGCAGCTGCCAAAAGAAGAGGCGCTGGGCGGTCTGCAGGACATCGCGCCGATCCTGGCGCTGCTCGGCGCGCGTCTTCAGCAGCGTGAGAGCCGCTACGCGGTGCTGTTCGATCTGCTGGTGAAGCTCGCCAACGCCTCTGTCGACAGTGAAAAAGTGGCGGAGAAAATCGCCGATGAGGCCCGTGACGATACGCCACAGGCGCTGGATGCAGTCTGGGAAGAAGAGCAGGTCAAATTCTTTGCTGACCAGAACTGCGGCGAGTCTGAAATCGCTGCTCACCAGCGCCGTTTTGCCGGCGCGGTTGCCCCGCAATATTTGAATATCTCTAACGGAGGACGGCACTAATGCACTTCCTGAATATGTTCTTCTTTGACATTTACCCGTACATCGCGGGCACCGTGTTCCTGGTGGGAAGCTGGCTGCGTTACGATTATGGCCAGTATACCTGGCGTGCCGCCTCCAGCCAGATGCTGGACCGCAAGGGGATGCACGTCGCGTCTAACCTGTTCCACATCGGGATTCTGGGCATTTTTGCCGGTCACTTCCTCGGGATGCTGACGCCGCACTGGATGTATGAAGCGTGGCTGCCGATTGAGGTGAAGCAGAAGATGGCGATGATCGCGGGCGGTGCCTGCGGCGTGATGACCCTTGTTGGCGGCCTGCTGCTGCTCAAGCGTCGTCTGTTCAGCCCGCGCGTGCGTGCCACCACAACCGCAGCGGATATCCTGATCCTCTCCCTGCTGATGGTACAGTGCGCGCTGGGTCTGCTGACCATTCCGTTCTCGGCGCAGCATATGGACGGAAGCGAAATGATGAAGCTGGTCGGCTGGGCGCAGTCCGTGGTGACCTTCCACGGCGGAGCATCTGAGCACCTGGACGGCGTGGCGTTTATCTTCCGCGTTCACCTGGTGCTGGGGATGACGCTGTTTGTGCTGTTCCCGTTCTCCCGCCTGGTCCACATCTGGAGCGCGCCGGTGGAGTACCTGACGCGCAAATACCAGATTGTACGCGCCCGTCGCTAATTCGCCGTTTTGATACTAACCCCGCACTCGCGGGGTTTTTTTTCGCCCCAGCCCAGGTTGTTGCCTGCGGCAGCAAACAGGATCAGCGCGCCGCCCGCCAGCTGCGTCAGGTTAAGCGCGTGTCCGAACACCAGATTATCGACAACAATTGCCACCACCGGATAGATAAACGACAGGGAGCCGGTGATGGGCGTAGGCAGCTTCTGAATTGCGCTGTAGAGCAGCTGGTACATAATGCCGGTATGGACAATGCCGAGCGTCAGCAGCATCGGCCAGGGGAAATCACCGGAAAATGACGGCAGGCTGGCAAACGGCAAAAGCATCACGACGCCGGTCAGCACCTGGATAAAGGCAATATGCTGCGGTGCGATTGTTTTCAGTTTGCGCGCAATGATTGCCGTCAGCGCGTAGAAGAAGGCCGCGGCCATGGCCAAACCTATTCCGGTGAGCCATTCGCTGCCATGCGCGCCGGTCAGCTCGCTGGAGAGCAGGATCACCACGCCGCCAAAGGCGAGGAATAGCCAGCCCCATTTCACCAGGCTGACGCGTTCGCCCAGAAACATCCCCATCAAGACCAGCATAAAAGGCTGGGTGTTATAGACCACGGTTGAAAGACCAATTGAGATGCGCTCATAGGCCGCGAAGAGCAGCAGCCAGTTCACCACGAGCGCCACGCCGCCAAGAATAGCCAGCAGCAGCGTGTTGCGGGTGAGGGGGCTGAAGGGCTTTTGACTGACCCGGATAAAAATAAAAAGCGCCATAGCCCCGATAAGACAGCGCCAGAACACCACTTCCGTCACCGGCAGACCGGAGAGCAAAACAAACGCGCCGATAGAGCCGGAAATTAACATCGCCAGACTCATTTGCCAGACGCCTTTATGGAAATCACGCATCATCCACCTCCTGATTAATGACGCTATTGTCGAAAATCGCTGTCGGGTTTTACAGGGGTGAGATAAGGTTGAAAAGGTAAATGACTTTTTAAAATTAGGTGAAAAGAATGGAATGCCTTATCGATGATATCGACCGACAAATTTTAGCCTGCCTGGTTGAGGATGCGCGCATGTCGTTGAAGGTGCTCAGCGGCCGCATCGGTCTGACGTCCCCCAGTACGGCAGAGCGCCTGAAGCGGCTGGAAGAGCGCGGTGTGATTCAGGGTTATGGTGCACGGGTGAATCTGGCGGCGCTGGGGTATACGCTGCAGGCGCTGGTGCGCGTACGGCCGTTGCCAGGGCTGTTGCATAAGGTGGATAAGTATATTCAGGCGATGCCGGAGTGTATTGAGAGCGACAAAGTCACCGGGGAGGACTGCTTCGTCATCAGGCTGGTGGTGCGGTCAATCGAACAGCTTGATGCGCTGCTGGACGGCCTGGCGGAACATGCCCAGTGTAATACGTCGATTGTGAAGAGTTCGCCGGTCAGGCGTCGCTTGCCTCCGATGTAGGTTTCTGTCGCCGGGTGGCGGCTGCGCCTTACCCGGCCTA